>NZ_JAGOIT010000036.1 GCF_017995515.1 Propionivibrio sp. | reverse complement strand
GCCGCTCGACTTCGATCCGGCGAAAGTCCTGCTCGTCGTCGATAGCCAGACACTGACGCGCGAGTTGATCGAAGTCTCGGGCGAGTTTGCGCTCAGCATTCCGTGTCGCAGGATCGCCGACAAGGTGGTCGCCGCCTGGGCGGACCCGGCACTGTTTTCAGGCGGGCGCTGGCTCTTCCCCGACACGGATTCGCGGACGATTCATTACCAGGCCGGCGGCTCATTTTTCGTAACGGGCGACAGTTTCGAGTGCTGATGGGTGGGTAGGAGCGCCCCCCCCCCAGGGGACTTCCTGCGGGGCGTAGCTTGCTGCGCGATGACGACCTTTCTGCCGAAGAGGCCGCCTTTTCGCCCAGTGGAACTGCGCTCCTATCAGGTGGCTGGCGATGCGTATAGGGTTTTGTAGGAGCGCAGATTTTCTGCGCGATTGGCGTTCGATTCCGACTACAGCATCTACGAAAGCCGGACGGTTAAGCGAGTTCGGCCAGTAACGAACCGATCATCCGCTCCGCCTGCGCCTGATAGCCGCCACCAAAGAGATTCATGTGGTTGAGCACATGGTAGAGCTGGTAGAGCGTCCGGCGCGGCTCGAAGCCGCTCGCCAGCGGCCTGGCTTCCCGGTACGCCGCGAGCATGCTCGCTGGGAAGCCGCCGAACAGCTGCATCATCGCGAGGTCGCTTTCCCGATCACCGTAATGGATGGCGGGGTCGAATAGCGCGAGCCGGCCGGTGTCGTCAAGCGCGGCATTCCCTGACCAGAGGTCGCCGTGCAACAGGCTTGCTTTCGGCGCGCAGTCGGAAAACAGGGCGGGCAGATGCTCCATCAGGCGTTCGCCGTTGGCGATCAACCGTCCGCGGATTCCCTTTTCTCGTGCCAATTCAAGCTGTGGCTTCAGTCGCCGGTTGGCGAAGAAGGTCGGCCAGTCATCGGATTCCCCGTTGCGTTGCGGCGTGCTGCCGATGAAGTTGTCGCGGTGCCAGCCAAAATGTCTGCCTTCGGTTCCGTGCAGGTCGGCGAGCGCCGAGCCCGCAGCGCAGCCCGCGTCACCGTCGCGCAGGGGGCGGAGTTCCACGTACTCGAGAAGCAGGTAGGCATCCGGCCCACACACGCCGCGCGCAAGTACGCGCGGCACGTGAATGCTGTTGCAGGCGCCGAGCGCTTCGAGCCCGTCGCTTTCCGCCGCGAACATCTCGTCGTGCTCGGCGGCGTTCAGCTTGAGGAAGTAGCGCGCATCCGCCGTCTGCAAGCAAAAGGTCCGGGAGATCGAGCCGCCGCCCACTTCGATGATCTGCGCGATCTGTGCGGGCGAACCCGTGACGCCGGCGATGGCCTCGATCAGCGCTGCTTCCAGCGCCGGGTCGAGGGCAGGCCGTCGGGGCTGCATCGCCCGCTACGGCTTCAGCAGTTCGATCAGCTGGCTCTGCGCGCAGCGTGGCTTGGTGCGCGAGCTGCGGCGCGGGTGGTAGTGGCCGTTGGCGTCCATATCCCACGCCTGGACGTTGTCGGTCAGGTAAACGCGCAGGCCCTCGGCGATGACACGGCGCTTGAGCTTCTTGTCGACAATCGGGAAGGCGAGTTCGATGCGGCGGAAGAAGTTGCGCTCCATCCAGTCGGCGCTGGAAAGATAGACCTTCTCCTCGCCGCCGGCGTAGAAGTAGAAGACGCGGTGGTGTTCGAGCAGCCGCCCGACGATCGAACGCACGCGGATGTTCTCCGACTTGCCCTTGATCCCCGGGCGCAGCGCGCAAACGCCGCGCACGATGAGGTCGATCCTGACGCCGGCCTGCGACGCTTCATATAGCGCGGCGATGACCGCCGGTTCGAGCAGCGAATTCATCTTGGCGATGATGCGTGCGCGTTTCCCGCTACGCGCGGCGGCGGCTTCTTCCCGAATCGCGGCGACGACGTTCTGGTGCAGCGAGAACGGCGCCTGCCACAAATGCTTGAGCGCTTGTGCGCGCCCGAGGCCGGTCAGTTGCTTGAACACCTCGTTGACGTCGGCGCCGACTTCGACGTCGCACGTCAGCAAACCAAAGTCGGAGTAGAGGCGGGCGGTCTTCGGATGGTAGTTGCCGGTGCCGAGATGGACGTAGCGGCGCAGCAGGCTGCCCGACTTGCCTTCTTCGCGACGGACGATCATCAGCATCTTGGCGTGCGTCTTGTAGCCGACGACGCCATAGACCACGTGCGCGCCGACTTCCTCAAGCTTGGTTGCCCAGCCGATGTTCGCTTCCTCGTCGAAGCGCGCCATCAGTTCGACGACGACGGTGACTTCCTTGCCGTTCTGCGCGGCACGCAACAGCGACTGCATGAGCACCGAGTCGGTCCCGGTGCGGTACACGGTCATCTTGATCGCGACGACACGCGCGTCGGTCGCCGCCTGCTCGATCAGCTCGATGACCGGCGAGAAGCTCTGGTACGGGTGGTGCAGCAGGATGTCGCCGGCGCGGATCGCGTCGAAGACGTTGTGGCCTTTCTGCAGGGATTTAGGAACACCCGGTGCGAAGGGCGGGAATTTCAGGTCGTCGCGCAGGACCCAGTCCGGTACCTGCATCATCCGCACCAGATTCACCGGGCCGGCCACGCGGTAGAGGTCGCTCGGGTTGAGGTTGAACTGCGAGAGCAGGAACTCGGCCATCGTATGCGAGCAGTTGTCCGCGACTTCGAGGCGCACGCCGTCGCCGAAGTGGCGCTGCGGCAGCTCGCCCTGGATCTTGGTGCGCAGGTTCTTGACTTCTTCCTCGTCGACGAAGAGATCGCTGTTGCGCGTGACGCGGAACTGGTAGCAGCCCAATACGTTCATGCCGGCGAACAGTTCGCCGACGAAGGCGTGCAGCACCGACGAGAAGAAGACGAAGGCGTATTCGCAGTCGCACAGTTCGGACGGCAGGCGAATGATGCGCGGCAGCACTCGCGGCGCCTGCACGATGGCGGCGCCGGAGCTGCGGCCGAAGGCATCCTTGCCTTCAAGCTCGACGGCAAAATTCAGGCTCTTGTTGAGCACGCGCGGGAAGGGGTGCGAGGGATCGAGCCCGATCGGCGTGAGCACCGGCATCACCTCGCGGAAGAAGTAGTCGCGGATCCAGGCGAGCTGCGCTTCCGTCCACTCGCTGCGCCGGATGAAGCTGATGCCCTCGGCCGCCAGCCCGGGCAGGATGTCCTGGTTGAGCAGCGCGTACTGCTCCTCGACGATGGCGTGCGCTTCGTCGCTGACCTGCCGGTAGGCTGCGCGCGCGGTCAGGCCGTCCGGCGTCACCGCGACGGAGTTGAGCTTGACCTGTTCCTTGAGTCCGGCGACGCGGATCTCGAAGAACTCGTCGAGGTTGCTGCTGACGATGCAGAGAAAGCGCAAGCGTTCGAGCAACGGCGTCTTGTGGTTCTTGGCCTGTGCGAGAACACGACGATTGAAGGCGAGGATCCCCAGCTCGCGGTTCAGGAAGTTCTCGGTGGGGAAGTGGGAGGGGTCAGTGGTCGTGATGTCGGGCGGCGGTGTCATGGGCGAATTGGATCGGCAATGAATGCGAGGTGGAAGTGGACCGGCGTGTTCGCGGAAAGTGCCATTGTCCCGCCGTTTGGGCGTTTCGGGTAGCAAAACACCGCGGCGAGGGGCGTTCGGCGGCGGTGATAGAATGGCGCGATCAAAAATAACCGGATTTCAGAGAGCATGAACCATGGGTTATGAGCAGATCGCGGCGGTGGATCTCGGGTCAAACAGTTTTCGCTTGCAGATCGGGCGCGTGGTCGGGGATCAGGTCTATCCGCTCGATACCCTCAAGGAACCCGTCCGGCTCGCTTCCGGGCTGAGCCGGGAGAAGTGGCTCGACGATGCGTCACAGGTGCGCGCGCTTGAAGCGCTGCAGCGCTTCGCCGAACGCCTGCGCGGCTTTCAGCCGGAAGCCGTACGCGCCGTGGCGACCAACACGCTGCGCATCGCCAAAAACGCGCCGACCTTCCTGCCGCAGGCCGAGGCCGCGCTGGGTTTTCCGATCGAAGTCATCGCCGGGCGCGAAGAAGCACGCCTGATCTACGTCGGTGCAGCACACGATCTACCGCCTGCGCGGCACAAGCGTCTCGTCGTCGATATCGGTGGCGGCTCGACCGAATTCATCATTGGCAAGAAGCTCGATCCCGTGCTGCTCGAATCGCTGTTCATGGGCTGCGTCAGTTACTCGCTGCGCTTTTTCACTGATGGCAAGGTCGACAAGAAGCGTTTTCAGGAAGCCGAGATCGCGGCGGCGCGGGAGATCGAAACCATTGCCCGTGAGTATCGGCGCACCGGCTGGATCGAGGCCGTTGCGACCTCCGGCACCGCGCGGGCGATTGCCGATCTGCTCGAATGCAACGGACTCAATCCGGATGGGCAGAGCGGCATTTCGCGCGAGGGTCTGGCCAGGCTGCGGGCACTGATTGTCCGCGCCGGTTCGGCCAGCGCGTTGAAAGTCGCCGGCTTGCGCCTGGATCGCGTGCCGGTTCTGCCCGGCGGCATCGCCATCATGTCGGCCGTGTTCGACGAGTTGGGTGTCGACCACCTGACGTACTCTGAAGGTGCGCTGCGCCTGGGCGTGCTCTACGACCTGCTCGGGCGCTTTCATCACCACGACATGCGCGACACCACGGTGCAGCAGTTCATGCATCGTTATCAGGTCGACGCGAAACAGGCCGAGCGCGTCGAGCGGACGGCGTTTGAATTGCTCGGCCAGTTGATCCGCATCGACTGGCCGGAGAACGAGCGCGATGTCAATTTCCTGCGCTGGGCGGCGCTCCTGCACGAGATCGGCATTTCGATCGCGCATAGCGGTTTTCACCGGCACGGCGCCTACATCGTGCGCTACGCCGACATGCCGGGTTTCTCGAAGATGGATCAGGAGCGGCTGGCGACGCTTTTGCTCGGGCAGCGCGGCAAGCTGGAAAAGCTGTCGGAGCCATCGGTGACCGACCCGATCTGGCGCCTGGTCTTCTGCCTGCGACTCTCGTCCTTGCTTCACCGCTCGCGTGACGACGAGGGTTTGCCGGTGTTTTTCGTCCGGCAGTCGGGCTCTGGATTTCAGGTCGAGCTTCCGGCCGACTGGCTTGCGGGCAACCCGCTCAGCGCAGCGGCGCTCGCCGAGGAATCCTTGCTCTGGCAGCGCGCCGGCTCGGTGCTCAAGATCAAACGCCGCAGCACGTCGTACAGTCTGGAGTAGCGCGTATGGCCAGCGCCGCGATTGAAACGGGCGAGCGGGACGGCGTTACCCGGGTTTCGCTCAGTGGTGACTGGACGCTGGCGTCACTGCCAACGCCGATCGCCGGTCTTGAAGCGCGGCTCGCCGATCTGGCCGTCGGCAATCCGGCCTGGAATCTCGTTGGAATTGAACGCATCGACAGCGTCGGCGCCATCCTGCTCTGGCGCGCCTGGGGGCGCCGCTGGCCGCAATCGCTTGAACTCTCGCCGCAGCAACGGCGCGTCATCGAGCGCGTCGCCGCGCTGCCTGCCACGGCCACCGTTGCCATGCCTCGGACCTACGACGCATGGATCGTAGGCGTCGGCCGGCTCGTGCTGAAAGCGGTCAAGAACTTGCGCGACATCGTCACCTTGATCGGCCAGATGGTTCTCGATGTCCTGTATCTGTTGCGCAACCCGCAGGAATTCCCGCTGCGCGAGTTTTCCGCAACGCTGTACAAGAGCGGCGCCCAGGCCTTGCCGGTAACCGCATTGGTCGGTTTCCTGATCGGCATCGTGCTGTCGTACCTGTCGTCGCTTCAGCTCAAGACCTTCGGCGCAGACATTTTCATCGTCAACCTGATCGGTATCAGCGTCATCCGCGAACTGGGGCCGGTGATCGTCGCCGTGCTCGTCGCCGGGCGTTCCGGGTCGGCGATGACGGCGCAGATCGGCGTCATGCGTGTGACCGAGGAAATCGACGCGCTGGCGACGATGGGCGTCTCGCGCAGTATTCGGCTGGTGCTGCCCAAGGTGGCAGCACTGTCGCTGGCGATGCCCTTGCTCGTCATCTGGTGTTCGGCGGCCGGTATCGTCGGCGGCATGGTGTCGGCCAACCTGGAGATGGGGCTGGCCTACGGCTACTTCATCGAGACGCTGCCGCGGGCCGTTCCTGTCGCCAATCTGTGGATCGCCATCGGCAAGGGTTTCTTCTTCGGCATGCTGATCGCGCTCATCGCCTGCCATTTCGGGCTGAAGGTCCGCCCGAACACGGAAAGCCTGTCGTCGAGGACGACGAGTTCGGTCGTCACAGCGATTACCGTCGTCATCATCGTCGACGCCGTGTTCGCGATCCTGACGCGCAGTATCGGGATGCCCGCCGTATGAGCGCGCCTGTCATCGAAGTGCGCGGCGTGCACACCCGCTTCGGCGACACGGTCGTGCATCGCGGTATCGACCTCGACGTCAACGCCGGCGAGATCCTCGGCATGGTCGGCGGATCGGGCAGCGGCAAGACGACGCTGCTGCGCGAAATCGTCGGACTTCTCGTCCCGACCAAGGGCACCGTCCGCCTGTTCGGGCATCCGGTGCTCGATCCCGATCCGGCCATCCGCCGCTCGGTGCGCCGTCGCTTCGGCATGCTCTTCCAGCAAGGCGCGCTGTTTTCGGCGTTTTCGGTCTTCGACAACATCGCGTTTCCGCTGCGCGAGCTGCGGATTCTCGACGAAGCGATGATTCGCGATCTGGTCATGTTGAAACTGAGTCTCGTCGAGCTTGAGCCGCGACACGCGCGCCTGATGCCCGCCGAACTGTCCGGCGGCATGATCAAGCGCGTGGCGCTGGCGCGCGCGCTGTCGCTCGAACCCGAGCTGCTCGTACTCGACGAGCCGACCGCCGGGCTCGATCCGGATCTGGCGGACAACTTCGTCCAGCTCATTCGCATGCTGCAACAGGAACTCGGCTTCACCGTCGTCATGGTGACGCACGATCTGGAAACGCTGGGCGGGCTGGCGACGCGCGTCGCGGTGCTGGCCGCGCAGCGTATCATCGCCTGCGGAACGCCGGCCGAGGTGCTGGCGGTCGATCACCCGTTCATCCACAGCTTTTTCTGTTCCGATCACGCGAAGGCGGTCATGCAAAAGAGGTCGTCGTAGTCATGGAGAATCGTTCACACGCCTTTTTCGCCGGCTTGTTCACGCTGCTGCTCGGCTTGTCGGCTGTTGCCTCGCTGTGGTGGTTCGGCGGCAAGCAGGAACCGACCGACGAGTATGTGGTGGTGACGACGTCCAACGTCACCGGCCTCAATGGGCAGGCGCAGGTGCGCTATCGCGGGATACGCGTCGGCAAGGTGCTGTCGATCGAGCTTGATCCGGAGAATCCGGCCAACACGCTCATCCACATCAGCGTCACCAAGGGCACGCCGGTGACCAAGGCGACCATCGCCAAGCTCGGCTACCAGGGCGTGACCGGCATCGCGCACGTGCTGCTCGAAGCGTCGGGCAAGGACTTCTCGCCGCTGGAGGCGGGTGACGGCCTGCCCAGAATCCGGATGCAGGATTCGCTGATCCAGGAATTGACCGACGTGGGCGGCGACGTCATGCGCAATGCACGCGACTTCCTGCAGAACGCCAACGAGGTGTTGAGTCCGGAGAACCGCCGGGCGATTGCCGGAACGCTGGCCAATCTCGAAGCGACGACCGGCAACGTGCGCGAGGCGACCGCACAGTTGCAGCAGGTGTTGACGCCGGAGAACGTGCGTCTCTTGAAGTCGACGCTGGTCCGCGCCGAGCAGACGGCAGGCCAGGCCGGGCCGTTCTTCGCCGAGGCGCGCGGCCTGGTGTCGCGCCTGCAATCGGTGAGCGATCGCCTCGATGTGGCGCTCGGCGATTCGGCGACCGGTGGCGCCGGCGCGCTGCTGCCGCGCTTGAACGAACTGAGCGCCGAGCTCTCGGGCAACTCGCGGCAACTCAACCGCGTCCTGCAGATGCTCGAAGAATCGCCGCAAAGCCTGATTTTCGGACAGCCAAAGGCGGCGCCCGGCCCGGGTGAACCGGGTTTTGCCGCGCCGGCGGCCAAGGGAGAAAAACCATGAGAACGCGTGCCGAAGTCCGGCGTCTATGTCCTCTGCTGCTCGCCGCGTCGTTGCTCGGCGGCTGTGCGATCAGCCCGGGCAACGGACGATCGCCGGCCGTCTACGACTTTGGCCTTCCGTCCGCGCGCAACGGCGGCGAGGGTGAATGGCCGCGGATCGCACTGGAAGTGGTGGCGCCGCCCTGGTTCGATGCACTGAATGTCGATTACCGTCTGGCCTACGACGACCCGCTGAAACAACGCGAATACTCGGGTAGCCGCTGGGCCGGTGCGCCCGGTGTGCTGCTGGCGCAAAGATTGCGGCAGCGACTCGGCATGGCGACTTCGAGCGGCAACGCCGCGGCCAGTTGCCTGTTGCGCTTCGAATTGCAGGAGTTTTCGCAGGTGTTCGATGCGCCGACACAAAGTCGCGGCGTGCTGCAGGGCACCGCCAGCCTGATCGACGCGCGCAAGCAGCGCATCGCCGGCAGGGACTTCCTGATCGAGCAACCCGCTGCAAGCCAGGACGCGCGTGGCGGCGTCGATGCGCTGGTGGCAGCGGGATCGACGCTCTCGTCGCAATTGGCGGACTGGCTCGGGGCGTTGGAAAAGAGCAAGGCGATGGTGCCGTGTCAGCTGACTGCGCCAGCAACGGCGGCGACCAGGAAGTAGCCTCCGGGCGGCCTTGCGGAACTCGTTTCTCAAGATGAAAGACGAGGCGTTCGCCTCGGGAATAGGGCGGTCAGAGTCTGTGAAAAAACTTGAAACCCACCACAGAGGCACGGAGGCGCAGAGGAGACGCGGAGAAAAGCCACCGCTTCCAAAGGCTCTCTCTGCGAAAACTCTGCGTCTCTGCGTCTCTGTGGTGGGTGTTTCAGCATTTATTCACAACCTCTCAGATCGTTCGTGAGGATTGCAGCGTGAAAGCAAGGCGTCGATTGCGGCAGATTCCCTCGCTGGTGCCGATACTCTCGGTACTGCGCCATTACCCGATGCATTGGCTGGGCAAGGATGCGATTGCCGGCCTGACCGCCTGCATCGTGATGATTCCGTCCGTGCTGGCGTATGCCGAACTCGTCCATCTGCCGCCGATCACCGGCATCTACGCCGCGATCATGGCCTGCGTCGGCTACGCCGTGTTCTCGAGTTCACGCCACGTCATCGCCGGGCCGGACGCGGCGATCGGCCTGCTCGCCGGCTCGGCCATCCTGCCGCTGGCCGGCAACGATCCGGCACGCATCGCAATCCTGGCGGCCGAACTGGCCGTGTTTTCCGGCCTCATCCTGCTCGCCGCTTCGCAGCTCAAGCTGGGTACCATCGCCGATCTGCTCTCGCGTCCGGTCCTCGTCGGCTATCTGAACGGCGCTTCGCTCGTCCTGATCGCGACGCAGCTTGGCAAGATCTTCGGGATCAAGACCGAGGGCGAAGAGTTCTTCACGCTCGTTGTCACCGTGATTGAACGGCTGCCGGAGGTGAATTGGCCGACCTTTGGCTTGAGCGTCTTTCTCCTCTGTCTGCTTGTCGCGCTCGCGCGCTGGCTGCCGCGCGTGCCGGCGGCTTTGCTGGTTTCGGCGGTCGCGATCGCTTGCGTCTCTCTGTTCGACCTTGGCCAAGAGGGCGTTTCGCTCGTCGGTACGGTCGAACCGGGCTTGCCGTCGATCGAGCTCTTCAAACCGCGCTGGAGCGACGTCGCGGCGCTGGCGCCCGCCGCCGTGGCGATCGCCTTCCTGGCGTTCTCGGACGGAATCCTCCTGGCGCAGACCTTTGCCGAAAAGAATAACTACGACGTCGAAGCCAACCAGGAATTGCTGGCGCTCGGCGTCGCCAACGTGATGGCGTCGGCGGCGCAAGGCTTCCCCGTGTCGGCGAGTCAATCGCGCAGCTCCGTCGTCGACGCGTTGGGTGCCAAGTCGCAGGTCGCGCAACTCGTGGCCGCCGGCGGCCTGGTCCTCTTTCTGCTGTTTCTCACGCCGCTGCTCGCGCTGATGCCCAAGGCCGCACTCGGCGCGATCCTGATCGTTACCGCCTTCGGCATGCTCGAAACCGCGTCCCTGCGCATGTTGCTGAAGATCGACCGCAGTGAGTTCGCGATCGCCGTCGGCGTTACCTTGGTCATCCTGTTGACCGGCGTCGTGCCGGGGATCATCGCCGGCCTCCTGCTCTCGCTGATCGACGTGCTGTATGAGATTTCGCGGCCTCGCGACGCCATGCTGCGGCGCCTGCCGAGCGACGGGAAGTTCCACGACTGCCTCGATCCGGACGAAGGCGAGACGGTGCCAGGACTGATCGTCTACCGGCTCTACGCACCGCTGATCTTCGCCAACGCGCGCTATGTCATGGCGCGGATTCGCGAGCTGGTCGACCAGTCGGTCGGGCTCGAATGCCTGGTCATCGACGCGCAAGCAATTTCGGACCTCGACGTGACCGCGGCACAACGCTTCACCGAGCTGTACCAGGAGCTGACCGAACTTGGCGTCGAACTCAAGATTGCGGATTCTCCCCGTCCGTTCCGCGAGCAACTGATCAAGGTCGGGCTGTCGGCAAAGGTCGGCAGCGAGCACTTCTACGTTTCGGTCAAGAAGGCGGTCGAGTCCTTTGAACGGCGCAAGGCGCTGGATGCCGGTGAAATTTCGGGCACGGCGTCGTCGAGTACAATCGACGTTTACTGACAGGAGCACGAACGGGTGACCGTTCTGGATGGATCATGGCAACAACAAAGGCAACGACTTCGACTGGCATCAAGGCAAAATCACCGGCCGAAACACCGGGCAAAAAGCTGGTGCCGGCTGCGCCCGAACGCGCCAACGTTGCGAAGAAGCGAAAGCGCCTCGCGAAGGCCTTTCCCCGGCCGCTCGACAAGGAACTCAGGAAGCAACAGACGGTGCGCGAGAAGTTCGCGATACCGGCGTTTGAGTACGAACAGCTGCTCGATCTGAAAGCCCGCCTCAACGACCGGGGAACGCCGGTGAAGAAGAGCGAACTCGTTCGCGCCGGGTTGATGCTGCTCACCGCCCTTGATGACGACGAATTGAGTGCGGTATTGGTCAGGGTTACTGCTGGCGGCCTGTAAAGGTTGACGCCTGCCGCTCGCTACGGGCGGCGCGGGAACTTCGCCGGCTTGTACTTCTTGAAAACGGTGCGCGCGTCCTGCTGCGCGCGTTCCAGTGTGCACATCGACGGGTCGTCGTCGTGCGGACAGAAGAACTCGTCGTCCTGCGCGCGCATGACGATGCCGATGGCGACGTCGTCGTCCAGCGTGTAGATCTCGGTCAGCAGGGTGGCGATTTCGTCGAGGTACTCTTCGTAGGTCATGGCAGTCTCAGGCTTTCGCGGATTGCTGGAGGTGCAGGCGATGCACCTTGTCGTAGGCGGCGAGCAGCCGGTGGTGCATGTCGCAGCCGTCGAACTCGAGGCCGGGCATGGCGATGCCGAAGAAACGCTCGCGGCGCGCCAGCAGGTCTTCGGCGCGTTGCAGCGCGCCGTTGCCGTAAAGGCCGGCGAGCGCGGCGCGATAGGGTTCGTAATCGCCCGAGTCGCATAGCTTCAAAAGGCTCTCGATGCAGCCGTACACCCGGCGGCGTCCGGCGTCGATCTGGCCGAAGTGGCGTATCCAGTCACAGCCCTCGTGCGCTGCTTCCTCGTTGCCGGTGGCCAGCGCGAGCAAGGTTTTCAGTTCGCCGATGCGCAGGTCTTCCCAGAACGAGCCGGCGTCGGGAGCGAGCCCGATCAACGCAGCGACCGGGCGTTCGTCGGCCAGCGACGATTCGTTCAGCGTATCGAGCAGCGCTTCGCATTCATCGTCGTCGAGGTCGGGCAGGTAAAGAATCGCCTCGCGGATGTCGTTGCCGAAGCTGTTGTTCTCGTACTCGAGGTCGTCGATCGGGTAGATCTCCGACATGCCGGGCACGATCATGCGGCAGGCGTAGATGCCAAGGTGCGTGTAGTCGGCGACGTAGATGTCGTAGCCTTCCTTCTGGATCATCTCGACCAGCCATTCGTAGTCTTCCGTCGTCGTCGAACTGAAGTTCCAGTCGCAGAAGTCGTAGTCGGGCGCGTCGCCGAGGAAGTTCCAGCTGATGATGCCGCTCGAATCGACGAAGTGAATCTCGATGTTCGGCGTGCTGGCGATCTCGTCGAGATCGAAACCGGGTTCGGGGAAGCCGTCCAGCGCATCGAGCGCACGGCCCTGCAACAGTTCGGTCAGCGCGCGTTCGAGCGCAACCTCGAAGCGCGGGTGTGCGCCGAAGCTGGCGTAGCAGCCCTGATCCTTAGGGTTGAGCAGAGTGACGGCCATCAACGGGTATTGCCCGCCGAGCGAGGCATCCTTGACCAGGATGCCGTAACCCGCATCGCGCAGTTCGCGCACGCCGTTGGCGATGCGCGGATAGCGCGCGATGATCTCATCCGGCACGTCCGGCAGGCAGAGTCCCTCGCTGATGATGCGGAATTTGATGTGGCGCTCGACGATTTCCGAGAGCGCCTGTGCGCGCGCCTCGGCGAGTGTGTTGCCCGCCGACATGCCGTTGCTCACGTACAGGTTCCCGATCACGTTGATCGGGAACCAGACGGTGCGCTCGTCGTCGAGGCGGGTGAAGGGCAGGGCGCAGATGCCGCGTTCGACGTTGCCCGAGTTGTGGTCGACGAGCACTTCGGCCGTGATGTTGCCGTCCGGGTTGTAGAGCGCGTGCAGCTCCGGCGTCAGCAGCTCTTCCGGCCAGTTGTCATCCTCGTCGGGCAGGAACCAGCGCTCTTGCGGGTAGTGCGTGAAGCGCTGCGCGGCGTACTTGCGCCCGAGAAAGTAGTGCGTCCAGAAATAGTTGCATGCCAGACGCTCGAAGAACTCGCCCAAGGCGCTGGCGTGCGCGGCGAGCTTCGAACCGCCCTTGCCGTTGGTGAACAGCAGCGGGCAGTCGCGGTCGCTGACGTGAACGGACCAGATGCCATCGACCGGGTTGAGCCACGAGCGCTCGACGACGTGAAAGCCGATCTCGGCGAGCCGGTGCTGCATGCGGTCGATCGTCGATTCGAGCGAGGCGTCCTTGCCTGCGATGTAATGTTCTATGGTCATGGAGTGGTCCGCGGTAAAGTCCTGGCGTGAAGGTTCGATATATCAATCAGGAGCGGTTCTATATCAGTATCGGGAGCGCGTGGCAAGCAAGGATGCGGTAGATTCTGCCGCAGTCCGCTGTCGAGTCGCACGTGAATTGACTGATCGCGAAACAAAGGGAGTTTCATGCTTGCCGGATTCTTCGCCGAACTGAAGTCACAGCTGATCGAGGCCGCACGGCTCATCCGGACGCGCGAGTTCTGGATCTACTTTGCCGTCGTGCTGCTCTTCTGCCTCCTGGCATTCGCCGGCGTGCGCATGGCCATTGGTTTCGATCCGCTGACGCGCGGCTGGCTCGGCATCAATTTCTCCTGCCGTACCGGCGAAGGGCAACTCGCGACGATCATCGTCGGCTCGTTCGCCTTTGGTCTCGCCTGTCTCTTCACCCTTGGCGAAGTCGTCAACTGGGTTGAGGAAACGCGCATGGCGCGCTCGCCGGGCCGCCACATGTACCCGATCGGTTACTGGCGGCCGTTGCTGCACGTCGTCGGAACGATCGCCATCGGCGTCGGCGGCTTCTTGCTGATGCGTGCTTGGTGTACGTAGTGCACCGCTCAGACAAGGGAAGAAATGGCGTGATGCAGATCCGGTCCGAGGATGCATGAAGTTGTCACCCTCGATCCATTGATCCCGCAAGAAGATGTCTCAACTACCGCTCGGGCTGAACCTGTCGAAGCCCGTTCAGATTGGCAGAAATCGCAATGACGCTGACGTTCGGCGACTACAGAATCATCCCCGCGCCGACCGTGTTGTTGCTCGACTCGTCGATGACGATGAAGGCGCCGGTGCCGCGGTTGCTCGTGTAGGGATCGGGGAAGATCGGCTGCGCGAGCTTGAAGCTGACCTTGGCGATGTCGTTCATGGTGAGCTTGTCGGCCGCGACGTGCTCCATGGTGTTCACATCGGTGCGGTATTCGATGCCGGCGAGCATGGCCTTGCTGTCGCGCGTGGTATGGCGGATCAAGTACTTGCGGCGCGGGTCGAGCGGGGTTTCGGAGAGCCAGCAGAGCATGGCGTCGAACTGCTTCACGACGTTCGGTTCCTCGCCGGTCTTGACGATCATGTCGCCGCGCGAGATGTCGATTTCGTCTTCGAGCAGGATGGCGATCGACTGTTCGGCGTACGCGGTCGGCAGCGTCTGGCCGAGCACCTGGAGGTCCTTGACGCGCGTCTCACGGCCGGATGGCAGGATGGTGACGGCGTCGCCGACGCTGATGCAGCCCGATTCGACGCGGCCCATGAAGCCGCGGTAGTCGTGCAGTTCGGGATTGGCCGAGTCCTGCGGGCGGCAAACGTATTGCACGGGGAAGCGGAACGGCTCCTCGTGCTCGACGTGCGAGGCGGTGGCCGTCTCGAGCAGGTCGATCAGCGTCGGGCCGGTGTACCAGTCGAGCCGGTCGCCGCGCTCGACGACCATGTCGCCGTTGAGCGCCGACATCGGGATGAAGCGCACGTCACTGATGCCGAGCTTCGCAGCGAAGTCGAGGTAGTCGGCCATGATCTGGTTGAACACGTCCTGCGAATAGTCGACGAGGTCCATCTTGTTGATGGCGACGACGAGGTGCGGGATGTTCACCAGGTGCGTGAGGTAGGAGTGGCGGCGCGTCTGCGTCAGCACGCCCTTGCGCGCGTCGATCAGGATGATGGCGAGGTCGGCGGTCGAGGCGGCGGTGACCATGTTGCGCGTGTACTGCTCGTGCCCCGGCGCGTCGGCGATGATGTACTTGCGCGTGCCGGTGGTGAAGTAGCGGTAGGCGACATCGATGGTGATGCCCTGTTCGCGCTCGGCCTGCAGGCCGTCGGTGAGCAGCGAGAGGTCCATCGCCTCCATGCCGCGCTTCTTCGACGTGCGCTCGATGGCGTGCAGCGTGTCGGCGAGAATCGCCTTGGTGTCGTAGAGCAGGCGGCCGATCAGTGTGCTCTTGCCGTCGTCCACGCTACCGCAGGTGAGGAAGCGGAGCAGGCCGTTGTCCTTGATCTCGGGCTGGATGTTTTCAATGGCGGACATTAGAAGTAACCCTCTTTCTTGCGTTGTTCCATCGACGCTTCCGACGTCTGGTCGTCGAGGCGCGTGGCGCCGCGTTCGGTGATGGTGGTGGTCGCCGTCTCGGCGATGATCTTGGTGATGGTGTCGGCGTCCGATTCGACCGGCGCCGTGCAGGTGATGTCGCCGACCGTGCGGAAGCGCACTTGCAGGAGTTCCACCTTGTCGTCCGGCTTGGCCGGGGTGATGTCGGTCACCGGCAAGAGGCCGCCGGCCTTGCGCACGACCGGGCGGGTGTGCGCGTAGTAGATCGACGGCAGTTCGAGATTTTCGCGCTCGATGTATTGCCAGACGTCGAACTCGGTCCAGTTCGAGATCGGGAAGACACGGATATTTTCGCCCTTGAAGCTGCGCGCGTTGTACAGATCCCACAGTTCCGGACGCTGATTCTTCGGGTCCCACTGGCCGAACTCGTCGCGGAACGAGAAGATGCGCTCCTTGGCGCGGGCCTTTTCCTCGTCGCGCCGGGCACCGCCGATGCAGGCGTCGAAGCCAAATTCCTCGATCGCTTCGAGCAGCGTGACGGACTGGTGCTTGTTGCGCGACTCGTCGGCGGACTTCAGCACGACCGTGCCGCGCTTCATCGAGTCTTCCACCGAGCGCACGATCAGCCGCTCGCCGAGTTCGGCGGAGCGCTTGTCGCGGTAGTCGGTCACTTCCTTGTAGTTGTGGCCGGTGTCGATGTGCATCAGCGGGAAGGGGAACTTGCCCGGACGGAACGCCTTCTCGGCGATGCGCAGCATGCAGATCGAGTCCTTGCCGCCGGAGAACAGCAGCACCGGGTTGGCGCACTGGCCGGCCACCTCGCGCATGATGTGGATGGCCTCGGATTCCAGCCAGTCGAGGTGGGAGAGCGTTTGTTTTGTCATAGTTGTCATTGTTGGACTTTCAAAAAAGCAACGCTTTCAACGCAGAGTACGCAGAGACGCAGAGATCGTAAAGTAAAACCATTTCTTTGTAGTTCTTCTCTGCGCCCTTTGCGCCTCTGCGCACTCTGCGTTGAAAGAGGTTCAAGCATTCTTAACATGTAATCCGCATTCTTTCGATTCCGGATTCTCCCACCACCAGCGCCCTGAGCGGATGTCCTCGCCCGGCGTGATGGCTCGCGTGCACGGGGCGCAGCCGATGCTCGGGTAGAACTTGTCGTGCAGGGCGTTGTACGGCACCTGGTGCAGCTTGATGTAGGCCCAGACTTCCTTTTCCGTCCAGTCGGTCAGCGGGTTGAACTTCTCCAGCCCGTTGCCTTCGTCGAACGTCTGCAGCGGCAGCGCGTCGCGCGTTGCCGACTGCTGCGCGCGCATGCCGGTGATCCAGGCCTTCTTGCCGTCCAGCGCGCGGCGCAGCGGCTCGACCTTGCGCGCGAAGCAGCAGCCCTTGCGCAACTCGACCGACTCGTAGAAGGCGTTGATGCCGTGCTCGCGCGTGTAGGTTTCGACGAGATCGTGGCGCGGGTAGTACAGCTTGAGCTGGAAGCCGTAACGAACGCGCGTTTCGGCCATCAGGTCGTAGGTCTCGGTCGGCAGGCGCCCGGTGTCGAGCGAGAAGATTTCGATCGGCGCCTGGATGGCGTCGATCAGGTCGGTCAGGACCATGTCTTCGGCGCCGAGGCTGTTGGCGAAGGCAGCGGGGGCAAACTCGTCGGCGATGCGCGCGAGCAGCGCCTTGGCGGCTTCGGCCTTGGTGGCGACCGAGTCGAGCAGCGCCTGGTCGTTCAGATTGACTTGGATTGCCATCATTTCTCCTCAGGCAGCGCGGCGCCGGAACAGGGGTTGCGGCTGATCGACGGCCGCCTGGTAGGTTTCGCTGAAGGTGCTCAGCCCGGCGAGCGCGGCCTCGATGTCCTTGTCGGCGCGCACGGCGTAGGCGTCGATGCCGCAGCGTCGCATGAAGAACAACTGGTCGTGCAGCACGTCGCCGATGGCGCGAATTTCGCCGCCATAGCCGTAACGTTCGCGCAGCAGGCGGGCGGTCGAGTAGCCGCGTCCGTCGGCGAACCTGGGGAAGTTCACGCCGATGACGGCAAGACTTTCGAGATCGCCGGCGAGCACTTCCGGGCCTTCGTTGCTGTCGAGCCAGACGCCGGCCGTGGCGTTGCGGGCGAGCAGTTCGTCCTTGCGCGCCTGCCAGACGGCGAGCGGGAACAGCGTCGGCGTCGCCGGCAGCGCCACCGTTTCGGCGCTTTCGCCTTCGCCGAGTTTGAACACTTGCCAGGCGTCGTCGACGACGCGGCCATTCTTGATGATCTTAGGCATGGACGGCTTCCTCCACGTTGGCGGCCGCGGTCTTGCGCCGGTCGCGGCCGGCGTAGGCGCGCGCCTTGAACGGCTCTGTTCCCAAGCGTTCGACGGTGTCAATAAAGCGTTCGCTTGGCGCGCGCTGCTCGACATAGACGTTGATCAGCGCTTCGATCACCTGCGGCACTTCCTCGGCGTAGAACGACGGCCCGATCACCTTGCCGATCGTCGTGCCGTTGCCCTGCTTGCCGCCGACCGTGATCTGGTACCACTCCTCGTTGTTCTTGTCGACGCCGAGGATGCCGATGTTGGCGACGTGGTGGTGCCCGCAGGAGTTCATGCAGCCGGAAATGTTCACCGAGATGTCGCCGATGTCGAACACGTAGTCGAGGTCGTCGAACTTCTGGTTGATCGCCTCGGCGATCGGCACCGAGCGCGCGTTGGCCAGCGAGCAGAGGTCGCCGCCCGGGCAGCAGATCATGTCGGTCAGCAGGCCGACGTTCGGCGTCGCCAGTTTGTGCGCACGCGCGGCTTGCCACAGTTCGTAGAGGTCGCGCTGGCGGATGTCGGTGAGCACGACGTTCTGCTCGTGCGCGACGCGCAGCTCGCCGAAGCTGAAGCGATCGGCAAGGTCGGCGACAGCCTCCATCTGCACGTCCGAAATATCGCCCGGCGCGACGCCCGGTGCCTTGAGTGAGAGCGTCACTGCGGCGTAACCGGCAACCTTGTGCGCATGCACCGAGCGGCGCACCCAGGCGGCGAAGGCCTTGTCGCTGGCGAGCGCGCCGAGATAGGCCGCATCGTTCGCGGGCAGCGTCTCGTAGGCCGGCGGCGCGAAGTGCGCGGCGACGCGGTTGAACTCCTTGTCGGTCAGCGTCGTCGGGCCGTCCTTGATACAAGACCATTCTTCCTCGACCTGGCGGGCGAACTCTTCGACGCCAAGCGCGTTGACGAGAATCTTGATGCGCGCCTTGTACAGGTTGTCGCGCCGCCCGTAGCGGTTGTAGACGCGGAGCAGGGCGTCGAGGTATGAGAGCATGTGCTTGCGCGGCAGGAACTCGCGCACGACCTTGCCGAGAATCGGCGTACGGCCCAGGCCGCCGCCGGCAAAGACGCGGACACCGGGTTCGCCATCGTCGCCGCGCACGATCTCGAGGCCGACGTCGTGCGCGCGGATGACGGCGCGGTCCTCGGCCGCCGCATTGACGGCGATCTTGAACTTGCGCGGCAGGAAGGCGAATTCCGGGTGGAAGGTCGACCACTGGCGCAGCACCTCGCACCACGGGCGCGGATCGGTCAGCTCGTCCGGCGCGATGCCCGCGAACTCGTCGGTCGTGATGTTACGGATGCAGTTGCCCGAGGTCTGGACGGCGTGCATTTCGACCGTCGCCAGCTCGCCGAGAATCTCCGGCGTTTCCTCGAACTTCGGCCAGTTGAACTGCATGTTCTGGCGCGTCGTGAAGTGGCCGACCTTGCGGTCGTAGCGGCGCGAGATGTCGGCGAGCTTGCGCAGCTGTGCCGAGGAAAGCTGGCCGTAGGGAATGGCGATACGCAGCATCGGGCCGTGGCGCTGGATATAGAGGCCGTTCTGCAGACGCAGCGGGCGCAGCTCGTCGTCGGAGAGCGTACCGGCGCGATTGCGCGCGATCTGGTCGCGGTACTGCGCGACGCGCTCGTCGATGAGTTGCTGGTCTATGGTGTCGTAGCGATACATGGGTATTCCTTTGTGCGTTGCCGCGCGCTTTACAACGAAATCAACTTGCCGCCGACCAGGACCAGCATCGCGGCCAGGATGGGGCGCAGTATCCGGTCCGGTACGCGGGACGAAGCGTGGCTGCCGAGCCAGATGCCCGGCAAGGAACCGAGCAGCAGGCTGCCGAGCAAGGCCCAGTCGACACTCCCGATGAACCAGTGTCCGATCCCCGCGATCAGCGTCAGCGGGACGGCGTGGGCGAGGTCGCTGCCGACGATGCGCAGGGCCGGCAGCTTCGGATAGAGGAAGAACAGCACCGCGACCCCGAGGGCGCCGGCGCCGACCGAAGAAATCGTGACAAGTATACCGAGGAGGATGCCGGTTACGACCGTGATCGGGGCTTGAAATTCCGTGTGTGCGGAATCATCTGCGTGGCTCAGCGCATAGCGCTGGAGTTTTTGCCGGAAGATGATGGCGCAGGCGGTGAGCAGCAGCGCGACGCCGAGCGATACGGAAATGATGTGCGTGACGGCGGGGCTTTGCTTGGGCAGGTAGGACAAGGCCCAGATGGTCAGAATCGAGGCCGGGATGCTGCCGGCGGCGAGGAGCCCGGTGATGCGCCAGTTGACGTGGCCTTTCTTGGCGTGGACGACGGTGCCGCCGGCCTTGGTGATCGCTGCGTAGAGCAGGTCGGTACCCACCGCGGTGGCCGGATGGATGCCGAAGAGCAGCACGAGCAGAGGCGTCATCAAGGAGCCGCCGCCGACGCCCGTAAGGCCGACGATGCCGCCGACGACAAAACCCGACAGTGTGTAGAGAGGATCCATGACGCACCCTGGAAAAGAGAGTGGATGCATGGTAGCAATAGGGTTATTGCTTGAAAAAGAATAGTAAGTTAGATTGTTATAACCGTATGTTATTAAAATCGAGCGTAGATGAAGCTACAACAACTCCGCTATCTCGTTGAAGTCGCGCGGCGCGGCCTCAACGTTTCCGAAGCCGCCGAAGTGCTCTACACCTCGCAGCCGGGCGTCTCCAAGCAGATCAAGATGCTGGAAGACGAGCTGGGCGTGATCGTCTTCGAGCGCAGCGGCAAGCGCCTGACGGCAGTCACCGAGCCGGGCAAGCGTGTGCTCGACATCGCCGAGTGCATCCTGCGCGAAGTCGACAACATCAAGCGCGTCGGCGAGGAGTACGCCGGCGGCGATTCCGGCAGCCTGGTGATCGCCACCACGCACACGCAGGCGCGCTATGCCTTGCCGGCGGTGGTCAAGCAGTTCATCGAGTGCCATCCGAAGGTGCGGCTTTCGATGCATCAGGGTAGCCCGACGCAGATCGCCGAGTGGACGATCAAGGGTGAGGCCGACATCGCCATCGCGACCGAAGCGCTCGACCAGTACCCACAGCTCGTGATGTTGCCGTGCTACCAATGGGGACATTGCGTGGTCGCGCCCGACGGGCATCCGATCCTCGCCGAGAAGAGCCTGTCGCTGGCTTCGCTCGCCAACTGGCCGCTGATTACCTACGATCCCGCGTTCGCCGGGCGCTCGCTGATCAACAAGGCCTTCGAGCGCGCGCAGCTGGAGCCGAACGTCGTGCTCGCCGCGATCGATGCCGACGTGATCAAGACCTACGTCAGCCTCGGCCTGGGCCTGGGCATCATCGCCCGCATGGCTTACGACCCGGCGCGCGACTTCGGCCTGCAGGCGATCGACGCGGCGCACCTCTTCGGCTCGAACACGACGCGTATCGGATTGCGGCGGGGAACCTACATCCGCCAGTACGAGTACGACTTCATCGAGCTGTTTGCCTCACAATTGTCAAAGAAGACCGTCGATAGGGCGATGGCCGGTCCCGGAGCGGATGATGCGTATCAACTTTAATGCAGGGCAGCGAAAGCCACAGGGCGTGTTCGCGCAAGTCGTGACTGCAGTTGTCGGTGTCGTCGTGCTGATCGGCGCGGCGATGTTCTCGCTGGTGTTTCTGGCCGTTATCGCGGTCGCCGGGCTGATCTTCTGGGTCTACTTCTGGTGGAAAACGCGCGCCATCCGCGCACAGCTCGAAGAACAGATGCGTGCGCAGGCGCAGTACCGCAATGCCGGTTCACAGACGACCGGGGCGACGTCCGACGGCGATGTGATCGAAGGCGAGGCGGTGCGTGTCGCCGAAACCGAGCGCATGCTCGATCGGAAAGACGACCTGCCGGCGTAGTTCTGGATCGGTTCTAGGCGGTGCTGGAGGCAACTACTCGGTTGCGTCCGCGCTCCTTGGCTTCGTAGAGCGCCGTGTCGGCGGCCTGGATCAGCGCCTGGCTGTCGCGTTCCGTGCCCGTGGTGACGGCAACGCCGACGCTCAGCGTCACCGGGATGCGCTGTTGTTCCCAGACGAAGTCGGTTTTTTCGACCAGCGCACGAATCCGTTCGCCGATCTGCAGTGCGATCTTCAAGGGCGCGTTGGTCAGGATCGCCGAGAACTCTTCGCCGCCGTAGCGGAACACCATGTCTTCGGCGCGCGAGGCGTTCTTGAGTACGTCCGCCAGCTGGCGCAGCACGGCGTCGCCCGCCGCGTGGCCGTAGTCGTCGTTGATCCGCTTGAAGTGGTCGATGTCGAGCATCAGGCAGGCCAGCGGCGCACCGCTCGACTGCGCGAAAACCCACTCCGAGGCGAGGAAGTCCAAGCCATTGCGCCGATTCGGGAGTTGCGTCAGCGTGTCGGTCAGCGCGTCTTGCAACAAGCGCTTCTGGGCAACGGCGAGTTCGTCGGTCGAGCGCATGATGCCGATCCGCTCGCGATGCATCTCCTCGCGCAGCATCGTCATGCGCGCCGTCGTGCTCAAGTGCACGCGCAACGTCTGCTCGTTGATCGGCTTGATCAGCACGTCGTCGGCGCCGGCATCGATGGCTTCGAGCGTCCGGTGTTCTAATTCGGGCGAAGCCAGCAACAGGACGTGGCTCTCCTTGCCGGCGGCGCTCTGGCGCAACGTGCGGCAGAACTCGACTGCATCCTGAGTTGGCATGCACAGGTCGGCGATGATGACCTGGGCTGGATGGCGCAGCACGTGGTTGAGCGCCTCCCGGGTGTCGTCGATCAGGATCGGCTGATGCCCGAAGCGTTCGATCTGCTGCATCAGCGGTTGCAGCTCCGCGAGGGGAATGCCGATCAGCTGAACGTTGAGGCACGGCCCGCGCGAGCGACGATTTTCCGCATCTCCGGCGCCGCTGTTCCCCATGCGCCGCATCGGCGGCGTCGCCGCGAGGATTTCGGCGAACGGCGGCACGTCCTGCGTGCGCACCTGCAACTTGGCGCCCCATTCGCGCCAGCGTTCGACCATCCGGTCGACGAGTTCGTTGAGCACTTCCCCGCCGATGCCGAGCCGGGCAGCGCGCGCCAGCAGCGCCGGCAAGAGGCTCCAGCGCGATTCCTCATCGACCATGCACAGGTGCGCGAGCGCGCTGGCGAAGCTCAGCGAATGGGTCAGCGTCTGCACGCGCGAGCCGTCGGCGAAGCCGGCTGCCTCGGGACTCTCGTGATGGAAGGCGGCCTGGATCAGTACGTCGGGCAGACCCCATTCGTTGAGCAGGGTGGCGCCCAATTCGTGGTGATCCATGGCGAAGCGCTGCTCTTCGAGCGCGGCCATTTCGCTGCGCTCGTTGCGGCACTTGATCAGGATGCCGGCGTATTCGTCAGGATAGAGCGTGGCCAGCGCGAGTTCGCCGACGCGCGAGAGCAGGCCGATGGTGAACAGTTCCTCGCTGGCGATCTGAGCGAAGTGCGCGAGTTCCTGACAGGCGATGCCGGTCGCCAGCGAATGCGCCCAGAAGCCTTCATAGTCGAATTCGCTGCACGTGCCGCTGCGATGGCTGTGCATGACCGACAGTCCAATGACGAGATCGCGCACGCGGAACGAGCCGAGGGCGACGATCGCGCGTTGCAGCGAGACGATCGGCCGCGAGCGCCCGAAGGCGGCGGCGTTGGCAAAGTAGAGAATGCGTCCGGCGATGGCCGGATCGGACTGAACCAGGCGGACGAGGTCGCCAATCCGGAAGTCGTCGCGTTGCAGCAGGCGAATGATCGACAGCGCGACGCCCTTCGGCGATGGCAGTTTGCCCGTCGCTTTCAGCGCGGCATAGCGGTCAGGATCGACGAGACGCATGTGGCATTACCGGGAAAAACACAGTGGCATCATAGACGCAAAGCGTACCGCGCGCTTGCGGGCGAGCCTAGCGATGTGCGGTGCCGTCGGAAGCGTCTACGCTCCTGTTGGTCCCGCCGGAAACAATATAGCGGGAAATCCACTGCTTGATGTCGATGATCTTCGGGTCGAAGCGGTCGTAGGCCATCAGGCTCTGGCCGAAGACGTAGGCGTAGAGCAGGAGGCTGCGGCTCTTGGCCTCGCTGTCCGAGAGGCCGGTGGCGACAAAGAGCTTGCGTGCGCTTTCCAGGCGGTAGCTGTCGACTTCCTCGACCACCGCGCTCGCCTGCGCGTCGCGCCGCGCCCAGTCGCGCACGGCGAGTTCGATCGCGATGCCCTTGCGGTTACGGTTGGCGCTGTAGACGTCGATGATCTGCTCCAGTTGTTCGCCTTCGTTGCCGGTCGGGATCGCGCTCTGCTTGTCGATGTCGCGGATGCGGCCTTCCTTCCAGGTTTGCAGCATGGCGTCGTACAGATCCTGGCGATCCTTGAAGTGCCAGTAGAAGCTGCCCTTGGTGACGCCGAAGCGTTTGGCCAGCGCTTCGACGCGCATTCCCGGCAGGCCTTCCTCGGCCAGTGCCTCGAAAGCGCCTTCGATCCACCCGATGCGATCGAGTTGGGTTCTCGGTTTGGCTGGAACTGATTTCATTACGGAGTTGTCCTTTCAAGCTGCTTTTCGCTGGACTATATTCAAACGGGCGTTTTATTCATGTTGACAGCGACCATACCGATCCGTATGCTCGTCCATACTGTTGAGTATGGGCTATTGTCGTGCCGGATGACGGCTCGTGTCAAACCCACTGTCGGCCGCTTTCGTGGCTGTGCTTTCGTCGCGTAATGCAGAGGAGATCAGCTTTGAAGATCCTTGTTCCAGTCAAGCGAGTCGTCGATTACAACGTCAAGGTGCGCGTCAAGGCCGACGGTTCCGGGCTCGACCTGGGGAACGTCAAGATGTCGATGAATCCCTTTGACGAAATCGCCGTCGAGGAGGCGGTCAGGCTCAAGGAAGCCGGCGTCGCGACCGAAGTCGTCGCCGTGTCGGCCGGTGTCCCGGCTTGCCAGGAGACCTTGCGTACCGCGCTGGCGCTCGGCGCCGATCGCGCGATCCTGATCGAAACCGATGCTGAACTACAGCCGCTGGCCGTCGCCAAGCTGCTCAAGGCGGTTTGCGAGCGCGAACAGCCGCAGATCGTCCTGTGCGGCAAGCAGGCGATCGACGATGACGCCAACCAGACCGGCCAGATGACCGCCGCGCTGCTCGGCTGGCCGCAGGCAACCTTTGCCTCGAAAGTGGCGGTCGCCGACGGCAAGGTGACCGTCGAACGCGAAATCGATGGCGGTCTGGAGACCGTCGCCGTGACCTTGCCGGCCGTGATCAGTACGGACCTCCGGCTGAACGAGCCGCGCTATGCGTCGTTGCCCAACATCATGAAGGCGAAAAAGAAGCCGCTCGATACGCTGACGCCGGATGCGCTGGGCGTGGATGTCGCGCCGCGCCTGACGACCCTGCGCGTGGCCGAACCGGCCAAACGGGTCGCCGGCGTCAAGGTGGCCGATGTGGGCGAACTGGTCGCCAAACTCAAGAATGAAGCGAAGGTGATCTGACATGGGCATCCTGGTAATCGCTGAACACGACAATGTTTCGCTCAAGGCGGCGACCCTCAACGCCGTGACCGCGGCGGCAAAGATCGGCGGCGAGATTCACCTGCTGGTCGCCGGCAAGGGCTGTGCGGCGGCGGCCGACGCGGCGGCGAAGATCTCCGGCGTCGCCAAAGTGCTGCTCGCCGATGCGCCGCAGTACGCCGACCATCTGCCGGAGAACATCGCCGCGCTGGTCGTGGCCAGGGCCACCGGCTACAGCCACATCCTCGCCGCCGCGACGACGGCGGGCAAGAACTTCATGCCGCGCGTCGCCGCCTCGCTCGACGTGGCGCAGGTGTCGGACATCGTCGCGGTCGAATCGCCCGACACCTTCGTTCGCCCGATCTACGCCGGCAACGTGCTGGCGACGGTGCAGTCGCTCGATGCGGTCAAGGTGATCACCGTGCGGACGACGGCGTTCGAGGCGGTCGGGCAGGGTGGTTCGGCGGCTGTCGAAGCGATCGACGCTGTACCCGATTGCGGAAGCAGCGCGCTCGTTTCACGCGAACTCACGCAATCGGCGCGCCCGGAACTGGCCGCCGCCAAGGTGGTGGTTTCCGGCGGGCGTGGCCTGGGCAGCGCCGAGAACTTCCACAAGCTGATGGAGCCGCTGGCGGACAAGCTCGGCGCGGCGATGGGCGCGTCGCGCGCCGCCGTCGATGCCGGCTTCGTGCCGAACGACTACCAGGTCGGGCAGACCGGCAAGATCGTCGCGCCGCAGCTCTATATCGCGGTCGGCATCTCGGGGGCCATTCAGCATCTGGCCGGGATGAAGGAAAGCCGCGTGATCGTTGCCATCAACAAGGACGCCGACGCGCCGATTTTCCAGGTCGCCGATTATGGGCTCGTTGGCGACCTCTTCGAAATCGTTCCGGCGCTGACCGCCGCTTTGTAAATCGGCGTCGCAGGTATGGTTGTTCTTCAGAATCGTACATGTAACTGATGACCTATCTACCGTTCGTGGTGAGCTTGTCCTCCAGGGGGATTTCCTTCGGGGCCTCGAACCATGAACGGACCCCGAAGCGGGGCATCCGGCCCTTCGACAGGCTCAGGGCGAACGGTAGTAGAAAGCTGTCAGTCACTTTTACGAAGCGCAATAATTTCGGGAGTGCCTGATCCAGACGGGAGGTTGAAATGAGCGAATACCGTGCGCCGATTCGTGACATGCAGTTCGTGCTGAAGGAACTGGCCGGTTTGGAGGAGTTGGCGAAGCTGCCCGGCTGCGAGGAGGCGGCGCCCGATGTGGTCGATGCCGTTCTTGAGGAAGCCGCCAAGTTCGCCGAAGAGGTCTTGTCGCCGCTCAATGCCTCGGGCGACAAGGAAGGCGCGCGTTTCTCCGAGGGCAAGGTCACGACGCCCAAGGGCTTCAAGGAAGCCTACAAGCTTTTCGCCGAAAGCGGCTGGACGGCACTTGGCAGCGAGCCGGAGTGGGGCGGGCAAGGCTTGCAGCGACTGGTGGCGACGCCGGTGGCGGAAATGTGGAAATCGGCCAATCACGCCTTTTCGCTGTGTCCGCTGCTCACCGGCGGCGCGATCGACGCGCTGGTGCTGTCGGGCTCCGACGAGCTCAAGAAGACCTTCCTCGAGAAGATGGTCACCGGGGAATGGACCGGGACGATGAATCTCACCGAACCGGGCGCTGGTTCCGATCTCGCTGCTGTGCGCACGCGCGCCGAACCGCAGGCCGACGGCAGTTATCGCGTCTTCGGCCAGAAGATCTTCATCACCTACGGTGAGCACGACATGGCGGACAACATCGTCCACCTCGTCCTTGCGCGCACGCCGACGGCGCCGGAAGGCGTCAAGGGCATTTCGCTGTTCATCGTGCCGAAGTTCCTCGTGAAACCGGACGGCACGTTGGGCGAGCGCAACGATGCCTGGTGCGTATCGATCGAACACAAGCTCGGCATTCACGCCAGCCCGACCGCTGTGATGGCCTTCGGTGACCACGGCGGCGCGGTCGGTTATCTGGTTGGCGAAGAGAATCGCGGCCTCGAATACATGTTCGTGATGATGAATGTCGCCCGCTTTGGCGTCGGCATGGAGGGCGTCTCGGTTAGCGAGCGCGCCTATCAGCGGGCGCGTGATTACGCGAATGAGCGGATTCAGGGGACCGACATCGGCGTGCGCGGCGGTCCGCGCGTGCCGATCATCGCGCATCCGGACGTGCGGCGGATGCTGATGACGATGCGTGCGCAGGCCGAGGCCACGCGCGCGCTGGCCTATGTGGTCGCCGGCGCGCATGACGCGGCGACCTGCCATCCCGATGCCGATCAGCGCCAACGCAACCAAGCCTTTGTCGATCTGATGATTCCAGTGGTCAAGGGCTGGAGTACCGAGATCGGGATCGAGGTCGCGTCGTTGGGTATCCAGGTGCATGGCGGCATGGGCTACATGGAGGAGACCGGTGCGGCGCAGTACCTGCGCGACGCGCGCATCTCGACGATTTACGAGGGAACGACCGGCATCCAGGCCAATGATCTGATCGGGCGCAAGATGGCGCGCGATGGCGGCGCGGTCTTCAAGCGCGTGATTGGCGTGATGCGCGAGGTCGAGCGCGAGCTCGCCGGATCGGCCAGCGCTGATCTCGAGGCCATCGGCGCGAGGCTGGCGGTCGCGGTGGATGCGCTGAACCGGGCGGGGGACTGGATCGTCCAGAGGTTTCCGGTCGATGTGCGTGCTGTCTCGGCAAGCGCCGTGCCGTTCCTGCGGCTCTTCGGCGTCGTCGCCGGCGGCTGGCAGATGGCACGCGCGGCGCTGGTTGCGCAGGCGCGGGTCGACGCCGGTGACGATGATTCCTTCTATCACGCAAAGGTGATCACGGCACGTTTCTACGCCGATCACCTGTTGACGCAAGCGGAAGGATTGGCGTCGACGGTGATCGACGGTTCCGCGGCAGTCTTGGCCATGCCGCTCGACCAATACTGAACCCTGCACGAGCGGGGCCTGCTCGATCACGGTTGTTTGCTCAAAACTGCCCGGCATGAGTTTAGAATGCGGGCAGTACTTGATTGCGAAGGAGTGCAACGTGATTCAGACGATGCAGGATTCGGTTGCAGCATTTCGCCGAACGATCAGCGCGGCGACCGTTGGCGAACTCAGTTTTCCGACCAGCCTGGACGCCAGCCGGCGCGTGCTCAAGGCCGTGGAGAATCCCGATATCGGCTTGTCGGCGCTGGCGAAGATCGTCGTTGCCGAGCCCTTGTTGTCGGCCAAGGTGATCCGCCTCGCGAATTCGGTCGCGCTCAATCCCGGCAACATGGTCGTGCGCGATGTGCGCCAAGCCGTCGTTCGCGTCGGCATGGACCCGATCAAGGCGCTGGCGATGGTGCTGATCATGGATCAGCTGCGCCATTCGCAGCGCCACGTGGCGACGCGCGAGCTGTCGAATCGCCTGTGGGAGCGCAGCGTTCATGTGGCCGCGCTGTCCTATGTCCTGACCAAGAAGCTGACGCGCCTGAACGCGGACGAAGTGATGTTTGCCGGGATCGTGCACGATCTGGGGCGCTTCTACCTGTTGTCGCGCGCCGCTGAATTCCCCGCATTGCTTGAGGACAGCGTCGTGTTGGCCGAGACGATCAACGACCTGACGGAACGCACGACCGAGCGCATCCTCGGCGAACTCAATCTGCCTCCGTCGGTCGTCGACGCCGTGCTCGCATCGCGCAAGTTCAGCGGAACCATGCCGCCGACCACGATGGGGGATGTCCTCTTCATCGCCGGCGCCGTTTCTCCTCGTCCGGACCCATTCGATGAACTCGATGCGCGGGTTATCCCGCTAGCCAACAGCGCTGTTGCGCTCGGGCTCGACCAGACGATGGTGTCGGAAATCATCGCTGCATCGGGCGACGAGATCTACTCGATCGCGATCGCGCTGGAAGGCTGACCAGCGCCGAACGCTGCCAGCCTTTCGGACGCATCCTACATATTGGCGTAGTTCGGTCCTTCGCCGCCCTGCGGCACCGCCCAGTTGATGTTCTGCGACGGATCCTTGATGTCGCAGGTCTTGCAGTGCACGCAGTTTTGCGCGTTGATCTGCAGGCGCGGGGAGGCGTCTTCACCGTGAACGATTTCGTAGACCCCGGCCGGGCAGTAGCGTTGTTCCGGCGCATCGTAGAGCGCCAGGTTGAGCTTGATCGGGACTGCCGCGTCCTTGAGTTGCAGATGGCAGGGCTGGTCTTCCTCGTGGTTGGTATTCGACAGGAAGACTGACGACAGGCGGTCGAAGGTGAGCACGCCATCCGGTTTCGGGTAGTCGATCGGGGTGCAGTCGGCCTTGCGCTTGAGCTGGGTATGATCGGCGCCGGGGTGATGCAGCGTCCACGGCGCCTTTCCGCGCAGCAGATGTTGGTCGATGCTGAACATGATGCTGCCGAGCATCAGCCCTTTTGCCATCAAAGGCTTGAAGTTCCTCGCCTTGTACAGTTCTTCGTAGAGCCAGCTGCGCTGGAAGGTTTCCGGGAAGGCGGTCAGTTCGTCGCCACGGCGGCCCGCAGTGAGTGCATCGAAACAGGCTTCGGCGGCCAGCATTCCGGACTTGATCGCGCCGTGCGATCCCTTGATGCGCGAGGCGTTGAGGAAGCCCGCGTCGTCGCCGATCAGCGCGCCACCGGGGAAGATCGTCTTCGGCATCGACTGTAGTCCGCCGGCGCTGATCGCGCGCGCGCCGTAGGCGATGCGCTTGCCGCCTTCAAGAAAGTGGCGATACGCCGGATGTGTCTTGAGTCGCTGGAATTCCTCATAGGGCGAGAGGTAGGGGTTGCTGTAGCCAAGACCGGTCACCAGTCCGACCGAGACCAGATTGTTCTCCAGGTGGTACATGAAACCGCCGCCATACGTCTGGTTGTCGAGCGGCCAGCCGCCGGAATGGATGACGAGACCCCGTCGATGCTTCTCCGGCTGAATCTCCCACAGTTCCTTGATGCCGAGGCCGTAGACCTGCGGCTCGCACTCCTTGCACAGCCCGAAGCGCTCTTCGATCTGCTTGCCAAGGTGCCCGCGGCAACCCTCGGCGAACAGGGTGTAGCGCGCGTGCAGCTCCATGCCCGGCTGGAAGGATGGTCCTTCGTTGCCGTCCTTCAGCCGCCCCATGTCCCCGGTGGCGACGCCCCTGACGGAGCCGTCCGCGCCGTACAGCATCTCGGCACCGGCAAAGCCGGGGTAGATTTCGACGCCAAGGTCTTCCGCCTGCCTGCCTAGCCAGCGGCACAGATTGGCGAGGCTGATGATGTAGTTGCCGTCGTTGTGCAGGCAGTCGGGCAGCATCCAGTTGGGGATGCGGACGTCGCGTCCCTCGGTCAGCATGAGGACGCGGTCTTCGCTGACCGCGGTATCGAGCGGCGCACCCATGCTTTTCCAGTCCGGGAAAAGCTCGCTGAGCGCGCGCGGGTCCATGATCGCACCGGAGAGAATATGCCCGCCGATTTCGGCGGCTTTCTCGATCAGGCAAACGCCGATTTCCTGACCTTTCTCTGCGGCCAGCTGTTTCAGCCTTATTGCTGCGGCCAGTCCGGCCGGCCCGCCTCCCACGATTACAACTTCGTATTCCATGGATTCTCGTAGCATCGTTTACCTCGTTTTCTGGCTCGGGAGTTACGAATCTGGCTTGGTGCGCTGCGAGTCGTATGCAGTCGGGTTGTGGAGCGCTTTTCAATACGGTATCGTATGGAAAAGGACGTTGCGCCGTCAACTTGCCGGCGTTCCACACTGCTCAAGGAGTCGCCATGGAGCACACCCATCCGCCCAAGGTGCTTGCGTATACCAGCTACATTTCCATTCGCTGGGGGGATATGGACGCCTACCGGCACGTCAACAACACGCTCTATTTTCGCTATATGGAGCAGGTGCGCGTCGAGTATCTGGCGAGCATCGGCGTGACCGTTCAGCCGACGGGCTCGGCGCCGGTGCTGATCAATGCCGGTTGTACCTTCCTGGTTCCCTTGACATTTCCAGGAACGGTCGAGATCCGCATGTACTTCGGTGCACTCGGGCGAAGCAGCGTCCATACGAGCTACGAGATCCGCATTCAGGGCGACGAGACGCTCTACGCGACCGGTGACGCGAAGATCGTGTGGATGGACGTGGTGACCGGGAAGTCCGTGCCGATTCCCGATGATCTGCGTGCCAGAATGACGGATCACACCGGTGACGATAACGACAGGAAAGGATAGGTCATGCGTACTCTCGGAAACCTGCTCTGGTTCATCATGGGTGGCGTGCTGATGGGGCTCGGTTGGTGGCTGGTCGGTCTGCTGGCCTTTGTCTCGATCGTTGGAATTCCGTGGGGCAAAGCCTGTTTCGTCATCGGGCAGTTCGCCTTCTGGCCTTTCGGCAAGGAGGCTGTTAGCCGCGATGATTTGTCGGGTCGAGAAGATATTGGGACAGGTGCTTTGGGCCTCGTCGGCAATATCATCTGGTTCGTACTCGCCGGCGTGTGGCTGGCGATCGGTCATGTACTATCTGCGGCGGCCTGTTTCATCACCATCATCGGCATCCCGTTCGGCATTCAGCATCTCAAACTGGCCGGCATCGCGCTGGCACCGATCGGCAAGACGATTGTCGAAAAGGAGCTGGCCGCCGCGGTGCGTGGCGAGAACGCGCAGGCGGATTTGTCGCGGCGCCGCGATGCCTGACCGATATATAGAAAAGGACCAATACCTGCATGAATGTTGCGATAGATATCGTTTCCGACCTTGTCTGCCCGTGGTGTTTCATCGGCAAGGCACGTTTGAAGGGTGCGCTGGCGCTGGTGAGGGAAAAACATCCGGATGTGGAGTTTCAGATCAACTGGCTACCCTATTTCCTGAATCCGGATACGCCGAAGGCTGGCGAGTCCTATCGCGCTTACCTAGAAACCAAATTCGGCGGGGCGAAAGAGGTTGATCGTATTCAGGCCAACGTGGCGGAAGCCGGGCGCGATGCCGACGTCGAGTTTCGGTTCGATCGGATCGCGACGCGGCCGAACACGCTGCGTGCGCATCGGCTCGTTTACCGCGTGCAGTCGATCGGGCATCATTCCGACGAAGTCGAGGCGCTGGTCGAGCGGCTTTTTGTCGCGCATTTCCAGCGCGGCGAGGATATCGGCGACATCGAGACCCTGGCCGGTATCGCCGCAGAGCGCGGTGAAGACAAGGAAGATATCGAGGAATTCCTGGCGAGCAACGAGTCCGAGCAGCAGGTCAGGTCGCTCGTCGACAAGGTCGGGAAACTCGGCGTGACCGGCGTGCCGTTCTTCATCTTCCAGCGCCGGATGGCCGTCTCGGGCGCACAGTCGTCAGCCGCACTGGCGGCGGCGATCATGCAGGCAATGCAGTCGGCGGGTTGAACCGTCCGACTACAGAAAGTACTCCGGGAATGAAGTGGCCCCCTGAGCAGTCAGTTTAAGCAGCACATTCGACCTCACACGCAGCTGGACGGCGCTGCCCCGGTTTTGCCTTTGCTTTTGTTGTTGCTGTTGCCTCTGGACTTGCCTTGGTGATGGAGGAATCCCCTGTGGAGCGTAGCGGAACAGGGGATTCCTCCATCGCGCCGCCAAACTTGTCCACGATCAAAGCACCGCCACCCACGCCACTTCGATACACAACATCCGGCGTTTTCTGTCCCAGCGACTGGTGTGGTCGCTCGCCGTTGTAGAAGGCGAAATATTCGGTCAGACCGACCAACAATTCGCCCATCGAGGCGTAGCCCTTCAAGTACACATCCTCATGTTTGACGCTACGCCACAGCCGCTCGACGAAGATGTTGTCGAACGCTCGCCCTCGGCCACCCAAACCAACCTTGAGATTATCCACTATGCGAAAATGATGTCTCTCGCGTTCGTCGATCGATTTAGCTAAAACAAACAGCGCTCTTGGGATCATGGCACATTCAAATCGAAGATTAATTCACTGGGGGCTGCTTGCAGGAGAGTCTGCTCTCTTTCTCTTGGCCGTTGGAACGGCCTATTTCGGTGAGGTAAGCGAATGGCGCTGGTTCTTTTCCATCTCAGGAATATCGTTCGTCCTCTTTCTTGTTTTGAAGCTTATAGATGCCCGACCAGTGCTAAAAGAACTTATGGTGCACGAAGACCTCGCTGGGCAGATTGCATCTACTGCTCTTGCCCAAGGGATGAGCGACTACTATGACATGCAACTTAAGAGCGACCAAGATAGGCGCAATACAGCAACACAAGCGGATTGCGGTGGTCCCGGTCGTTTGGACAGTCACCGGGGAGGAATAAGCTAAGGCCGGTGCCGGGGATTTGGTTTTGACTTTCCCGGATTTTATATCGATTGGATTGAGCGCTGTGGAGCTTGTGGGCAG
>NZ_JAGOIT010000098.1 GCF_017995515.1 Propionivibrio sp. | reverse complement strand
CCTCAGGGAGAGGGGCCGGGGGTGAGGGCAAACGCCCTTCCCGAAATCGAAACCACGCTCGCCGCCATCACCGAAGCGCGCCAAGCCATCGCCGCCGCCGACCTCACGCAGCACAGCGCCCAGGTCGAACTGCAAGCCCGACTCGACGCCCTCGCCCCGCAGCTCAAGGCCATCGGCAAAACGCTCGAAGCCCGCCACAAGCAGTGGCTCAAGTGCTTCGACACCGCCGACAAGACCCTGCGCGCCCGCCTCGCCAAAGCCTGGGACGGCAAGGCCGCGCGCGAAGCCCGGCGCGCCCTGCTCGCCGCCGACGCGAAGAAGAACGAAGCCCCCACCGTGCGCGACGCCGTGCTCGACGCCCTCAAGCAAGCCGCCTACTTCATCCACCAGGGCCACTGGTTGCACAGCCGCTTCCCCAACGCCGAGTTCGCCAACGTCCCCGGCCTGTGCAAGGCCGTGACGCTCGACGAGGTCGCCGCCAACGACTGGTCGCTCACCCCCGGCCGCTACGTCGGCGTCGCCACGGTGGATGCCGAAGACGACGAAGACTTCGCCGAGAAACTGCGCGAAATCCATGATGAGCTGGCCGAGCTGAATGACAAGGCGGCGGAACTGGCGGCGCGGATTGCCGGCAACTTGGAGGAGTTGTTGGGATGAGTTGGCAAGAGGTTCAGCTTGGCGATGGCATTCACGTTAAGCACGGCTTTGCGTTCAAGGGCGAGTACTTCTCAGCATCAGGTGAATACTTGGTACTCACGCCAGGAAACTTCCTCGAAAAGGGTGGATTCCGCGTCCGCGACGGGAAAGAGCGTTTCTATCACGCGGACTTTCCGCAAGACTACCTGCTCTCCGAAGACGACTTGATTGTGGCCATGACCGAGCAGGGCGAGGGGCTTCTCGGAAGTGCTGCTCGCATTCCTGCAGAAGGGAAATATCTGCACAACCAGCGGTTGGGGCTGGTACAGATCGCAGATCCGGGACTGGTGGACAAAAGGTTCTTATATTGGGTTTTCAACAGCGCGGATGTGCGAGCGCAGATTCGTTCAACGGCGACGGGTGCAAAGGTAAAGCACACCGCCCCAGAACGGATCAAGAAAGTCCGCTTGAAGATGCCTGGACTCAGTGGCCAAAAGGCTATTGCGTCGGTGCTTGACTCCTACGACGACCTAATCGCCACGAACCAGCGCCGCATTGCCCTGCTCGAAGACGCCGCCCGCCGCCTCTACCGCGAGTGGTTCGTCCACCTGCTCTTCCCCGGCCATGAATCGGTGCCTGTGAAGAATGGAGTGTCCGAGGGGTGGCAATCACTGCCGCTGACAAGCGTTGCCGACTTCATCAACGGGTTTGCTTTCAAACCCGAGCATCTGCAAGACACTGGGCTTCCTGTCGTCAAGATTCCCGAGTTGCGCGATGGAATCAGTTCAAAGACTCCGCGCAACGTTGGTACAGCCGTTCCGCCGCGAAATCACATCGACACGGGCGATGTTCTTTTTTCTTGGTCAGCCACACTGCTTGTAAACGAATGGGGAGAAGGGCCGGCACTTCTCAATCAGCACCTGTTCAAAGTGGTTCCCAAAAATCTCGCGCACAAACGACTGATTCGTTTTGCAGTTGAAGCCGCTATCCCGCAACTATTGGGGCAATCCGTAGGGGCCACGATGCAGCACATTCGGCGCGGTGCGCTAGATGCGTACTTGATGTTGGTGCCCGACCAAGCAGTGGCTAACGAATTTGCCGCGCTCGTTGACCCAATGATGGACATGGTATCGAACCTCCAAAGACAGAACCGACACCTGACGTCCGCACGTGACTCGCTGCTCCCCAAACTCATGTCCGGCCAGCTCGACGTTTCCGGCATCCGTCTGCCCGAGAAAGTGGCGGCATGACCGGGTCTTTGCAGAAAGCGCCAACCGCGAAAAGCAGAAGGGCCCCTGTAGTCCCAGGAGCCCAGCGCCGGCCGCGTAGTCGCAACCCATTTGCCGCGCACGGTAGCGAATCACGCAGGGATTGGCAAGGCATCGCGGCGCTGCTTTCTTGCAAAGTGCTGGCACGATGCGGGGCGTTTGCATATAATCCAGCCCAACAACACCCCCCACGCCTCTCCACGATGCGCACCATGGGGGGTTACTTTTTTGTGGGGGCGGAAAAGTGAAGTTCGGCAAGCCTCCGCTCTCCCACGAGCAACAGCTCGACCAGTTGATCCAGCGCGGCCTGATCTGCACGAATCGCGCGGAAGCCCTGCACTATCTCGCGCATCTCAACTACTACCGCCTCGGGGCCTACTGGCTGCCGTTCGAGGCCGAGCACGCCGCCCACGCTTTCAAGCCGGGCACACGCTTTGAGGATGTACTGAACTTGTACGTCTTCGACCGCGAACTGCGCCTGCTGCTTCTCGATGCCATCGAGCGCGTGGAAGTCTCCGTCCGCACCGGCTTGGCCTACGCACTGGCGCACCGCCATGGACCGCATGCCCATCTGGACGCTAATCTGTTCAAGAAGCCGGCCCGGAACTGGGACTACGCATCGCAACGTCAGAAACTGGAAGACGAGGCGCGCAAAAGCCACGAGACCTTCCTGCAGCACCACTACCGGAAATACGACGAGCCCTTGCCGCCGTTGTGGGCGGTGGTGGAGGTGATGACTTTGGGGCAGCTTTCCAAGTGGTACGGCAACCTACGCCACGGCGGCGACCGTAACGCGGTGGCGCATCGCTACGACATGGACGAAACCGTCCTGGCGTCCTTTCTCCACCATCTGAGCATCATCCGCAATGTCTGCGCGCATCACGCCCGATTGTGGAATCGCGAATTCACCTTCACCTTCCGGTTGCCCAATCACCGGCCAGCGCCGCTGGTGGCAAGCCTCAACCATGCCGATGGCCGTCGCCTCTACAACACGCTGACGACGCTGGCCTGGATGCTCGACACCATCAGCCCGCAGCATCACTGGAAAAAACGGTTGAAAGAGCTACTGACGCGGCATGGCATCGATCCGCGCCCCATGGGGTTCGCGAAGGCGTGGCAAGAAACCCCGATCTGGCGGGACGCGACGACGATAAATGAGGTGACTTTATGAGTCTCGAAGGCCAGCTTCTTGACCGCAAATCGCTGCGCGCCGTAAACGGCAAGACAGCCGATTGGGCCGAACTCGCCAAGGACTGCGTCGCCTTTGCCAACGCGCTCGGCGGGCGACTGTTGATCGGCATTGAGGATAACGACGATCTTCCGCCGCCCGGACAACGCGTCGTCGTCGACCTCCCCGACACCTTGCGCCGCCGTCTGGCCGAACTGACCGTCAATGTGTCGGTGCGGCCGCGGGTACAGGTTGCCGATAACGGCGGCGAGTTCATCGAGCTTGCCGTCGAGCGCGCAACGGCCGTGGCGTCGACATCGGACGGCCGCTTCTACTTGCGCATTGGCGATTCCAGCAAGCCGGTGCTCGGCGACGAGGTGATGCGGCTGGCCGGCGAACGCTCGGCGCTGCCTTGGGAAACGCTGACCACGCTGGGCGTGCCGCGCGCGCAGGCGGACCCGGCCAAGCGGGCCGCGTTGCTGGCCAGCCTCCGCGCCTCGGACCGCGTCAAGTCGTCGGTCAAGGAGAAGAGCGACGAAGAGTTGCTCGACCATTACCTGCTGGCTCAGGGCGAGTTGCTCACTCACCTCGGCGCGCTGTGTATCGGCCGGCAGATCGACCGGGCGCGGCTGGGTACGGCGCCGGTGATCCAGTTCATCAAGCGCGATGCGCAGGAGAACAAGGTCAACAAGCTGGCGTGGGACGACCACACGCTGTCGCCGATGGAGTTGGTCGACGCGGTGTGGCGCGACGTGCCGGACTTCCGCGAGTTTTACGAGGTGGCCGACGGCCTGTTCCGCACGCAGGTGGCGGCGTTCGACGAGCGGGTGATTCGTGAATTGCTGATCAATGCCTTGGTGCATCGTCCCTACACACAGCGCGGGGACATCTACCTGAACCTGCATCCGGACCGCCTGGAGATCGTCAATCCCGGTCCACTGCCGCTGGGCGTGACGCCGGACAACGTGCTGCACGCCTCGGTGCGCCGCAACGAGCATCTGGCCCGGCTGTGCCACGACCTGAAGCTGATGGAGCGCGAGGGCAGCGGTTTCGACGCGATCTACGACGTGCTGCTGTCGCAGGGTCGGCCCGCGCCGACGGTGGCGGAAGGTCCGGACTGGGTGCGCGTGACGCTGGCCCGCACGGCACCGGATCGGCAGGTGCTTGCCTTCATCGCAAAGGCGGGCGAAACCTATCCGCTGACGCAGCGCGAACGGATCGCATTGGGTGTACTGGCTCGGTACGAGGCGCTGACGGCGCGGGAATTGGCGACCCGGCTGGAACTGACGCATGCAGACGCCTTGCGCTCGTGGCTGGGCCGCTTGTGTGAATGGGGCCTGGTCGGCCAGCGCGGCCGTACCCAGTCGACCCGCTATTTCGTGGAGCCGGAGTTGCTACGCTCGCTGGATTTTCCCGTTGTGACCACGCTCAAGCGTATCGAGGACCATCGGCTACGGGCGCTGGTGCTGGAGGATTTGCAGCGCTATCCGTGGTCTGCCTTTGGGGAGATTCACGCCCGTATCGGTGAGGAAATCCCCCACCGACGTCTGCGCACCCTGCTCCAGCGATTGGGAGATGACGGCGTTATTCAGAAAGCCGGTGAGTTGAGGGGAAGACGGTATGCCTTACCGGACGCTGTTTTATTGACAGATCAGCGCCCGAATCGGACACCTGATAGTCAATAAAGCCGTCTATAAATGACACCGAACTCTCCATCCAATTGATATCAAATACTATTTTATTGACGGCAGAAATTAACAACTGTCTATAACCGGGAGACGGAGTGAGCAAGAACGAGTATTCCGAAGACCAGTTGATCCAGGCGCCAACGGCTGAACTGCTGGAAAAGCAGCTCGGCTGGCAGAGCGTGCTGGCGTACAACGAGGAGGACTTCGGACCGGACAGTCTGCTGGGCCGCTCGTCGGACGCCGAGGTGGTGCTCACGCGCGAGGTGCTGGCGGCGCTCAGGCGGCTGAACCCCGGTTTGCCTGACGAGGCGTACCGGCTGGCGCTGGCGCAGGTGGTGCAGGACGACATCACCAAGTCGCTGATTGCACAGAACGAGGAGAAGTACGCGCTGCTGCGCGACGGGGTGGCGGTGAAGTTTCGCGATGCGGCGGGCCGCTTGGTCGACAAACGCCTGCGCCTGATCGACTTCGACACGCCCGACAACAACCGCTATCTCGCCGTGCGCGAACTTTGGGTGCGCGGCAAGCTGTGGCTGCGCCGGCCGGACGTGGTCGGCTTCGTCAATGGGCTGCCGCTGGTGTTCATCGAGCTGAAGCGCTTCGAGGTGCCGGTCGACAGCGCGTACAAGAAGAACTTCGCGGACTACAAGGACACGATCCCGCACCTGTTCCACTGGAATGCGCTGGTGGTGATTTCCAACGGCCACGACGCGCAGTACGGGTCGATTACCTCGACCAAGGAGCATTTCTACCGCTGGAAGCGGCTGGACGAGGATGATGCGGAGCCGGCGAAGGATCAGCCGCTGCTGGAGATCCTGCTGCACGGCATGTTGCACAGGCAGCGTCTGCTCGACATCGTGGAGAACTTCATCCTGTTCGATGCTTCAGAGGGCAGCACGCACAAGATCGTGGCGCGCAATCACCAGTATCTGGGCGTGAATCGCGTGATCGAACAGCTGCAGTCCGCCGACGCGACAATCCGCGCCGAAGTGGCCGCCGGGCAGCTGGGCGTGTTCTGGCATACGCAGGGTTCGGGGAAGTCGTATTCGATGGTGTTTTTGACCGAGAAGATCCACCGCCGGATTTCGGCGTCGTGGTCGTTCGTGATCATCACCGACCGCACCGAGCTGGACGATCAGATCGCCTCCACCTACACCAACTGCGGGCGCGCCAACAGCAAGACCGATCAGGCGAAGAACGGCGACGCGCTGCGCCGGATGCTGCGCGACCAGAACCGCCGCTACGTGTTCGGGCTGATCCAGAAATACCGCGAACGGGTGACGGAGCCGTATTCGGAGCGCGAGGACATCATCGTCATCAGCGACGAGGCGCACCGCACCCAGTACGGGCGGCTGGCGCTGAACATGCGCAAGGGCCTGCCGCGCGCGAAGTTCCTCGGCTTTACCGGCACGCCGCTGATCGACGACGCGGAGAAGCAGCTGACGCGGCAGGTGTTCGGCGATTACGTGTCGATCTACGATTTCCAGCGCGCGGTGGCCGACGGGGCGACCTTGCCGCTGTTCTACGAAAACGCGGGCGAGAAGCTGAAGATCATCGACCCCAAGGTCAGCGAACGCATCGCCGCGTACATCGAGGCGGCGAAACAGGCGGCGACGCTCGACGATCCGTGGACCGACGAGAAGGAGGAAAAGCTCTACCGCGAGCTGGCGCGCGATTACCCGATCCTGACTTCGCCGACGCGACTGGAGAAGGTGGCGCAGGATTTCGTCGAGCATTTTCACCAGCGCTGGCGCGTCGTCGATACAAAGGAAATGCGTGGCGGCGGCAAGGCGTTGATGGTCTGCCTGGACAAGATCACCTGCGTGAAGATGCACGATCTGATCGTCGCCAAGTGGCAGGAGAAGGCCGCGCAACTGGAAGCCGGCGTTGCGGCTGAAGAGGCGCTGTTCGCCGCCAAGGGCAAAACACCAACCGGCTTGCTCAAGCAGCGCCGCGAGCAGGTGGAATGGATGAAGGCGACCGAGTGCTGCGTGGTGGTGTCGCAGGAACAGGGCGAGGTGGCCGAATTCGCCAAGTGGCGCAATTTCCGCGACGAGCCGCTGGACATCACGCCGCACCGCGAGAAGATGGTGAAGCGCGATCTGCAAAACGAGTTCAAGAAGGCCGACCACCCCTTCCGCATCGCCATCGTCTGCGCGATGTGGCTCACAGGTTTCGACGTGAAGTGCCTGGCGACGCTGTATCTGGACAAGCCGATGCAGGGCCACACGCTGATGCAGGCGATCGCGCGCGTGAATCGCGTCGGCGGCGGCAAGAAGCACGGCCTGATCATCGACTACAACGGCATGATCAAGAGCCTGCGCCGCGCGCTCGCGAGGTTTGCCCAGGGCGACCGGACCGGCACCGGCAAGGGGGAAGGCGAGCAGGATTCGGCGCGGGAGAGCGCGGAGGCGATTGCCGAATATGCGGAGCGGATCGAGGCGGCGAGCGAGTTTGTCGGCGATCTCGGCATCGATCTCGATGCGCTGATCACCGCCACGGGCTTCGGGAAGCAACAACGGATTCTCGGCGCCGTGAACGTGCTGTGCGAAAGCGACGAGCGGCGCAAGACGTTTCAGGTCATCGTCGAGGATTTGCAGGCGTGGCATCGGAACCTCTTCCCGCATCCGGGACTGTTCGAGTTTGACGCTGAGGAGAGTGCGCTCTCCGCGATCTACAACAAACTGCAGGACGCGCGCGTGTCGCCCGATGTGAGCGGCTTGCTGCAGGACTTGTACGACGTGGTCGATTTCGCGGTGGGTACGGATGCACCGAAGGTGGAGGAGCCGACGGCGCGCTATGACCTCTCGAACATCGATTTCTCCCGCCTGCGCGCCGAGTTCGAGAAGACGCCGTTCAAGAACGTCGTGGCGATGAACCTGATGGAGAAGATCGAGCAGCGGCTGGCGGCGATGGTGGCGCGCAACCCGACGCGCGTCGACCTCTACGAGCGTTATCAGGCGATCGTTCAGGAATACAACAAGGACAAGGACGCGGCGGAAATCCAGAAGGTGATGGATGACCTCTTCACCTTCAACGACGACTGTAGCGAGGAAGAGAAACGCTATCTGCGCGAAGGGCTGGACAACGAGGATCAGCTCGCGGTGTTCGATCTGCTGCAGAACAACGCGCTGACCAAGGGCGACCGCGAGGCCATCAAGAAGGTCGCCCGCGAACTGCTCGACAAGCTGGCCGGCGGCAAGCTGCAGATCGACCACTGGCGCGAGAAGGCGACGGCACAGGCGCAGGTCAAGGCGGAAATCATCAAACATCTCTTTGCCCATCTGCCCGCAGGCGCTTTTGCTTCCGATGAGATCAACCTCAAGGCTGGAGCGGTATTTGCGCATCTCTACACGACGGGGCTACAGGGTGACACGAGGGTTTATCACTGAGATGGACACGAGCAAATCAGCAACGCATCAACAAACGAGTGACACGCCGGTTTCCCTGGATTCTTTCACCTTGACTATTCAGATTGTCTGAAAGCATGCCTCTCGATTTCTCGACCCTCGACACCCTGCGCACCCACAACCCCGCGTGGCGGCTGCTGCGTTCGGATCACGCGCCGCTGGTGACGAGTTTCCTGCAGCGGGTGTTCGTTACGCCCAACGTACGGGTGATCGCTGCGGTCGATCTGGCCGAGGCGCTGGAAGACGAGTTGTACGCGCTGCGCCTGCAAATCGGCGAGAACGCATTTCCCAAAGCGGCGATCGACTATCTGAACGATTGGGCGGCGGCGGACAAGAGCTGGCTGCGCAAGTTCTACAAGCCGGGCACCGACGAAGCGCAATTCGACCTGACCCCCGCTACCGAAAAAGCGATTGCCTGGCTGGCGCAGCTCTCGGAGCGTCAGTTCGTCGGCACCGAATCGCGCCTGCTCACCCTGTTCGATCTGCTCAAGCAGATGCAGGAAGGCAGCGAGGCCGACCCCGCCAAGCGCATCGCCGAGTTGCGCAAGAAGCGCGGCGAGATCGATGCCGAGATCGCACGGATCGAAGGCGGCGACGTTACGCTGCTTGACGACACGGCGCTGAAAGATCGTTTCCAGCAGTTCATGCAGGGCGCGCGCGAGTTGCTGGCGGACTTTCGTGAGGTGGAACACAACTTTCGCCAGCTCGACCGGCGCGTGCGCGAGCGCATCGCCCTGTGGGAAGGCAGCAAGGGCGCGTTGCTGGAACAGATCATGGGCGAGCGCGACGCGATTGCCGATTCGGACCAGGGCAAGAGCTTCCGCGCGTTCTGGGATTTCCTGCTCTCCAGCCGCCGCCAGGAAGAACTGACCGAACTGCTGGAGCACGTACTGGCCTTGCCGGCCGTCGCCTCAATGCAGCCCGATGCGCGCACCCGCCGCATGCATTACGACTGGATGGAAGCCGGCGAACACACCCAGCGCACGGTCGCCGCCTTGTCGCAGCAACTTCGCCGTTTTCTCGATGATCAGGCCTGGCTGGAAAACCGCCGCATCATGGATATCCTGCACGGCATCGAGAGCAAGGCGCTGGCGCTGCGCGAAGCGCCGCCTGCCGGCCTGGTGATGGAGATCGCCGACGCGTGTGCCGACATCGAGCTGGCGATGGAGCGCCCGCTGTTTACCCCGGCGCTGAAGCCGGTCATCGTCAGCTTGGCCCTGCAGGCGGGCGAACAGGATATCGACGCCGGTGCGCTGTTCGATCAGGTGGTGGTGGATAAGGCCCGGCTGACCCGCCATATCCGCCACGCCTTGCAGGACAAGGCGCAGATCAGCCTGTCCGACCTGATCGGCGCCCAACCGCTGCAGCACGGTCTGGCCGAGTTGGTCGCCTACCTGCAACTGGGCAGCGATGCCTTCAATGCCGTAGTGGATGAAAACTCACCCGAACCGATCCAGTGGCAGGCGCATACCGCCAACGGCGAACCGGTGACCCGCACGGCGCACTTGCCGCGCGTGATCTTCGTGCGCTGAACCACAAGAAATCCTCCGGAAAAGACAAGAAATGGAACAAGACATCACCAGCGCGCCCGATCTCTCGACATTGCTGATCGGCCTGCTCAAGGGCGTGCAATATCGCGAACAGGACGAGAGCCAGTGGGCCACATTGCTCAACCTGCAGGCGCGGGTTCGCGACTACGTGGCCGTGCTCAACCTCGATCTGCTGCTCGATGAAGCCGAAGGCCATGCCTTTCTCAAGAGCCGCCCGGAACCGGCCGAGGATGATTCCTCGCCGCGCTTGCCGCGTCTGATTGCGCGCCGCCAGCTGTCTTTTCCGGTGAGCCTGCTGCTGGCCTTGCTGCGCAAGAAACTGGCCGAGTTCGACGCCAGCGGCGGCGACACGCGGCTGGTGCTTGCGCGTGACGAGATCGTCGAGCTGGTGCGCGTTTTCCTGCCGGACGGCCCCAACGAAGCCAGGCTGATCGACCAGATGGAAACGACCATCAACAAGGTGATCGAGCTGGGTTTCCTGCACAAGCTCAAGACGGCCGGCAGCGCGACGGGGCCGGCAAGCTATGAAGTACGGCGGATTCTGAAGGCCTTTGTCGATGCGCAATGGCTGGCCGAATTCGATGCCCGGTTGGCGGTGTATCAGTCGGCCTTGTCTGCCACCAGTACCGGCAAGGGCAAGGGGGCGCGCGATGCGTGAAGTGCAATCGTTGGGACTGGATTTCACGGCGGACGACACCTTGTCCGGTTTTCGCCTGAGCCGGCTCGAAGTGTTCAACTGGGGCACCTTCGATAGCCGGGTGTGGACGCTGCAGCTCGATGGCCGGAACGGCCTGCTCACCGGCGACATCGGCTCCGGCAAGTCCACGCTGGTCGATGCCATCACCACCCTGCTGGTGCCGGCCAACCGTGTGGCCTACAACAAGGCGGCCGGGGCCGACAGCAAGGAGCGAACCCTGCGCTCTTACGTGCTCGGGCATTACAAATCCGAGCGCAACGAAGTCACCGGCGCGGCCAAGCCGGTGTCCCTGCGCGAGCCGAACAGCTACTCGGTGATTCTCGGCGTATTCCACAACGCCGGTTACGACCAGACCATCAGCCTGGCGCAGGTTTTCTGGATGAAGGATGCGCAAGGCCAGCCGGCGCGTTTCTTCATTGGCGCCGAACGCGATCTGTCGATCGCAGGCAACTTCGCCGATTTCGGCAGCGACGTCACCGCGCTACGCAAGAGACTGCGCGGGCTGGGCGCCGAGTTGAACGACACGTTCCCACCCTACGCCGCCTGGTTCCGGCGCCGCTTCGGCATCGAGAACGACCAGGCGCTGGAGCTGTTTCACCAGACGGTATCGATGAAATCGGTCGGTAATCTCACCGATTTCGTGCGCAGCCACATGCTGGAACCCTTTGAGGTCGCCCCGCGCATCCAGGCGCTGATCGGCCACTTCGATGACCTCAGCCGCGCCCACCAGGCCGTGTTGAAGGCGCAGCAGCAGGTGGAACTGCTGACGCCGCTGGTGGCCGATAGCAAGCGTCACGCGGCGTTGACCAACGAAGTGAACGAGTTGCGCCATTGCCGCGACAGCCTGCGCACCTACTTCGCCGGCCTGAAGCTCG
>NZ_JAGOIT010000181.1 GCF_017995515.1 Propionivibrio sp. | reverse complement strand
CCGTTCGTGGTGAGCCTGTCCCCCAAGGGGATTTCCTTCGGGGCATCGAACCATGAAGCGGCGCAAGGCGGGGTGCATCCCGCCCTTCGACAGGCTCAGGGCGAACGGTGCAAGTGACTCGAACGCACAAGAAACAAGGAGAAGGTCAATGAACAAAGTACTGCTGCAGGCGTTGTTGGAGGATGCGCGGGCTGGCAAACCGGTCTACATCACGACGGTCCACCATGTATTTGACGGATTGCATCACGCGGAATCCGAGCGGATCGTTTGCGTCGTCGATCAGATGGACACAGACGGCCAGACCGCCTACGAACTGCGGATTCCGTCGCTCGAGCGGTGCGATGCGGAGGCCAAGACCTTCGTCCGCGACTACCTGAACGCCGAGATCTACAACATCCTGTCGAGTGTCGGCGGTCGTCGCCTGACGCTGTATCTGGACACCGCCAAGCCGGCGCTGCTGGCATTGGTCAAGGGCCTCGACGACGCGTTCTGTATCGGCCGTTCGCGTCAGGCGCGCGTCGGTTACGGGCGTTCGGTGAATGTGATCGACCGCATGATCGCCGCCGTTCGGCCCGGCGAACCGCCGTTCTGCTTCGCGATATCCGATCTCAAGCAACTGCCGGCCTTGCCCGCGACCAAGCGCTCCCGAGTCGATACGATGGCCTTCTTCCGCGCCTGCACCAGCAAGCTCGAAGGCAGGGCGTTCGCAGGTATCGACGTCGGCGGCACCGACATCAAGGCGGTGCTGGTGGTCGACGGCACGATCGTCGATTACAAGGAATATGACTGGTTCCCGGCCAACTTCACGCGCTCGGCGCAGCTGATCGACCCGATCTGCCTGATCGCCCGCCTGTTGCAGGCACGGCTGGCGATCCACCGGCTGCCCGTTGCGGCGCAACTGAGCTATCTGCCCATCATCGTGCGGGCGATGGACAAGGATGCGTCCGATGCGGCGATGGAGAACGTCCTGCGCGAACTGATCCACGCTGGTCTGGACATCGATGCGCGCCTCGACGCCATCGGCCTCTGCTTCCCCGATGTCGTCGTCAGGAACAAGATCGTCGGCGGCGAGGTGTACAAGACGCGCGGCATCCGCAACAACCCGGAGATCGACTACGACGCCGACTTCGTGCAACTGACGCACCTCGACGACCGTCTGCGTGCCTCGGTCGTCCCCGGTGGCGCCGTGCGCATCATCAACGACGGGCCGATGGCGTCCTTCACCGCCGCCGTCGAAATGGCCTTCTCCGGCGAGGCCGCCAAGGTTCGTGATGGCGTCTTCGCGCACACGCTGGGCACGGAACTCGGCACCGGCTGGATCACCGAGTCCGGCAGCATTCCCGACATCCCGCTCGAGGTTTACAACTTCATCATCGACCTTGGCTGCTGGCCGGAGCGGGCCTTCGAGCCCGACGACCTGCGCAGCGTCAACAACTTCAACACCGGCCTGCCCGGCACGCTACAGAAATACTGCAGCCAGAGCGGCGTCTTCCGTCTGGCGCTGAAGTATTTCCCGAGCGAGCGCCCGGACCTTTTCGCGGAATTGCTGGAGAAGGGCTACGTCGTCGAACAGTCGCCGTCCGGCAGGGCGGGCTACTACGTGCCGACCGAACCGATCGATCAGCGCAAGCCATTCCTCGAACACATGATGCGGCTACCCGACCGCGAAAGAAACGCAAAGAACGAGGTGGACGAAACCAACGCCAAAATCTGGCGCGAGATCGGCGAGGGGCTGGCGGTCACGCTGCTCGAGAGCAAGCGCATCCTCGATCCGGGCACCGACGAGCGCTTCCTGTTCGGCCGCCTGGTCAAGAACCCGACCTGCTTCGACCTGATGGTCGAAGGCGCGCGTCGCATCAAGCCGGATATCACGCTGCTCGTCGCCGGCACCGGCATGGCCTACACGCCGCTGATGAAGCAACTCGAAGCCCATCCCCATTTCACCGTCGCCCAGTTCGCGCAGGCGATCGGCGCCGTCTATTACGCCAACAGCTGAAAGGAACGAGAAAAATGAAAAAGCAGGACTATCTGGATCATCTGGTTGGCGTATTCGGCCACCCGGTTGCGGAAAACCCCGGCGTCGTCATCCAGGAAGCGGCTTTCCGCGCGCTCGGCCTTGATCGCTGGCGCTTCCTGACCATCGATGTCGAGCCGGAAAAGATCGCAGACGCGATCACCGGGCTGAAGGCGATGAAAATGCGCGGCATCAACTGCACGATTCCGCACAAGCTTGCGGTGATCCCGTATCTCGATAAGATCGCGCCGAGCGCCAGGCTGATCGGCGCGGTGAACACCGTGATCAACGACAACGGCGTGCTCACCGGCGAAAACACCGACGGCCAGGGCTTCATGATCGCGCTGGCCGAAGCCGGCCTTTCGGCGAAAGGCAAGAAGATCGTCGTTCTCGGCGCCGGCGGCGCGGCGCGCGCGATCTGCGTCGAACTGGCACTGGCCGGCGCCAGCCACCTGACCATCGTCAACATCCCGAAGGACATGGCACTCGGCGAGGGCCTCGTCAAGACGCTGCGCGAGAACACCCAGATCGTCGTCGATTACGTGCCGTGGGTCGATGCGTTCAAGATTCCGGCCGATACCGACATCGTCGTCAACGCGACGTCGATCGGCCTCTACCCGAACGTCGACGACAAGCCGAACATCGATTACGACACGCTCAGCACGTCGATGTACGTGCAGGACGTGATCCCCAATCCGGCCTTCACGCCCTTCCTGCAGGAAGCCGACAAGCGCGGCCTCAAATGGCAGAGCGGCCTGTCGATGCTGGTCAATCAGGCGGCGCTCAACATCACGATGTGGACCGGCCTCGATCCGGACAAGGAAGTCATGAAAAAGGCGCTGAAAGAAGCGTTGTCGTGATGTTTCTTTGTAGGAGCCCGGTTTTACCGGGCGATTGGCGGTGCTTCTTCGTAGAAACGCCGTTATCGCGCAGCGAAGCTGCACTCCTACAGAGCTCGCAAAGAGCACCAGAAGAACAAGAAATTCAGGGAGAAGAGAAGTCATTTCCAATCAAACGCAGAGGAATCACCATATGCAACAGGACGACCCGAACTTCCCCTACCGTGAGCAGATCATCGCGGCCAAGCGCAGCTTGCGTGCGCGCATGCCCGACCTCAAGGAACGCTTTGCCGCGTTGACGCGCGACATCGAAGCGCAG
>NZ_JAGOIT010000180.1 GCF_017995515.1 Propionivibrio sp. | reverse complement strand
TGCGCGCTGGCGGTGAGTTTCGACACCTTTGAGCTGACGCCGGCGCTGCTTTTCATCGCTGTCGGCGCTTTCGTCGTCAATCTGGTCCAGGAAGTCGCGGGTTTTCTGCTTGGCCGGCGACACGGGCGGGCCGCGCAAGCCTTCGGCGTGCTCAACATCGGCGGGCACAACATCGGCTTGTTCGCCATGCCGTACCTCGCCGGTATGCTCGGGCCGCAGGCGATGGCCTACGCGATCATCTTCGACGTCGGCAACACGCTGGCAGCGGCCGGCGTCGGCTACGCGTGGGGGCTGTCGCTCAGTCAGCCGGATCGCCACATGTCGCCGTTGAGCTTTCTACGCCAGATCCTGCGCTCGCCGGTGTTCGTCACCTACCTCTTCCTGCTCGTCCTCGGGGCATTTCATCTGCACCTGCCGCGCGCCGTGATCTCGTTCGCCGGCATCGTTGGCGGCGCCAACACCTTTCTCGCCATGCTGATGATCGGCATCGGCCTCGAGATTGCATTACCCAGCCACAAGTACCTCGCGGCCGCACGCCACCTCGGCCTGCGCTATGCGCTGGCGACAGTTTTTGCCGTCGTCGTCTGGTGGATGCCGCTCGATCATTTTGTGCGCGTCGTGTTGTGCATGCTGCTCTTTGCGCCGTTGCCGTCGATGACCGCGGGCTTCACGGCCGAGGCGAAGAACGACGTCGAACTGTCTACTTTCATCACCTCGCTCTCGATCGTCATCGGCATCGTCGTCATGCCACTCATCCTGGTGGCGCTGGGGCGCTGAGCAAGGCGCCTTGAAGTGAAACGCCTGCCGCCGGCATCATGGCGCTTGACTTCGAGTCGACTCTAACTACTAGCATGATTGCCATGACCAGCAACTTCATCTCGATCGGCGAACTCTCCCGGCAGAGTGGCGTGTCTGACCTTGCATACGTCGCAGCGTTTGCAAGATGAAATCGAGGCGCAAGCCCGGCGCGACGCGCTGACCGATGCCTACAATCGCCGCGCCTTTACCGAGTTCGGCGACATGGAGTGGTCGCGCAGCGTACGCCACGACTACCCGCTGTCGGTTCTTTCGGTCGATATCGACCACTTCAAGAACTTTAACGATCAGTACGGCCATCAGACCGGCGACCTTGCCTTGGTACAGGTTTCGAAAGCGGCCCACGCAGCCTTGCGCTCGGATGACATCTGGTGTCGCTACGGCGGTGAGGAGTTCGTTGCCCTGCTACCCAACACCACGTTGGATCAGGCGATGGCGATCGCCGAACGGCTGCGTCTCGCGGTGGCAAACACGACGATTGCGTCGCTACGTGGTCTGCTCGGGGTTTCGGTGAGCATTGGCGTCGCCGAGCGCTCGGCGAACCAGTCGAACCTGTCGGAAGCGCTGGCAGCCTCGGATACCGCGTCCACAAGGCAAAAGCGGCCGGGCGAAGCCGGACCGTTGCCGATGCCGGTGAGAGCAAGTAGAGACGCAATGTAGAAAACGGGGGCCGCAGCCCCCGTCGTCTTGATCACGCATCCAGCAGGAATTACATCCCTTCCGGCTCGTCCTTCTTGGTGTCGTTGTCGGCGATGAACGGGCTCCACGGCTGCGCGCGGACCGGGCCGGGCGTCTTCCAGACGACGTTGAACTGACCGTCGGCCTTCACTTCGCCGATGAACGCCGACTTTGATCGTGTCGGCGGCATGGGCGGCGAGGGAAACGACGCCCATCGAGGCGAGGGCCGCTGAAAGGACGGTGGCCTTGATGAAAGTACGACGGGATTTCATGGTGTGGCTCCTTGAGGGTTAAGTGGGATCGGTAATGTCTTTAGCACGAACATCCTGTGCTGCAGTGCGACGCCAGATTAAGGAGCGGGTGGTTTGGGCGGAATACGTCAGATTGCGTAGGGGGTGGATGCGTCGAGGCGATGTGCACCACCGAGACTGCGATCCAGGACGGGCGGCGCTTTTCCGTCCATTTTTCCCAATATTGCAAAATAGTCGCGACTTTTTTGCAATATCTGGCAATATGGTCGCCATGAAACGCTATCTGGATGAGCTCGTTGCGTCTGATCTGCAACGCAAGATGGTTCTGCTGACCGGTCCTCGACAGGTCGGAAAGACGACGCTCTGTCGGCACCTCATGGAGCGCTTTCCCCCGGCGCAGTACCTGAATTGGGATGTCGCTGCAGATCGCTCAATCCTTCAACGGCAATCGTGGGGAGTGCGCACCAAACTGCTGGCGATGGATGAAATTCACAAGATGCCCGACTGGAAAAACTGGCTCAAAGGCGTCGTCGATGGCCGATCACCGGATCAGGCGCTACTCGTGACCGGGAGCGCGCGCATGGAAACCTGGCGGCAGAGCGGCGATTCCTTGGCCGGGCGCTACCTGCCTTTCCGGCTGCATCCCATCTCGGTGCGCGAGTGGTGTGAGGAACAGGGTGGAACACCTTCCGACGCGCTGGCACGTCTGATGGAACGCGGCGGCTTCCCCGAACCTTGCTTGGCCGAGAAAGCTGAAGACGCGGAGCGCTGGCGCAGGCAATACTTCACCGATCTGATTCGCGAGGACGTCGTCGAGTTCTCACGGCTACATGAGATCACCACCATGCGGCTGTTCGTGGAGTTACTACGCGAGCGTGTTGGATCACCGCTCTCGCTGGCCTCGATCGCCCGCGATCTGTCCGTTGCGCCGAACACCTTGAAGCGCTATCTGGACATCCTGCAAGCGCTCTATATCGTCTTTGCCGTCCAGCCATGGCACCGAAACATCGCTCGCGCCATTCTGCAAACACCGAAGATCTATTTTTTCGATACCGGCCTGGTTCGCGGCGACGAAGGCGTGCGCTTCGAGAATGCGGTGGCCGCGATGCTGCTCAAACATGCGCATTTCAGGCAGGACGCGCAGGGGAAAGACGTTGGTTTCTACTACATCCGAACCAAGGACGGTGCCGAGGTCGATTTCGCCCTCAGTGAGGACAACCGGCTAACGCACCTGATCGAATGCAAACTGTCGGACAGCAGCACGCACCGGGCGCTCGCCCGCTTCGCCAACGACTTCCCCGAGGCAGAAGCGGTGCAGATCGTCTGCAATCTGCGCCAGGAAGAATGCCGGGCGCCGGTGCACATTCTTGACGCCGCCAACTGGCTCGGGAATCTGGCGGCGTGATTGTGGACATGGTTTTCCATTGAGGTGTTTAGCCACCTTCATCTGGAACTTGACCAGCCTGATGTCATGGGACA
>NZ_JAGOIT010000035.1:30837-33946 GCF_017995515.1 Propionivibrio sp. | reverse complement strand
GTCGGCTTGTAGAAACCGGTCAGGCAGTTGAAGAAGGTCGTCTTGCCCGCGCCGTTCGGCCCGATGACGGCGGTGATCTTGCCGGCCGGCACGTCGAGCGACAGATCGTCGATCGCGGCCAAACCGCCGAAGCGCATGGTCAGGCGTTCGACGCTGAGGATCGGCGAAGTTGCGTTGTTTCCGTTCATGCCTTGCCTCCCTTCGCCGCATAGCGCAGCGTCGGCTCACGGTGCGAGAGGATGCCGCTCGGTTTCCAGACCATGATCAGGATCATCGCAGCGCCGAACAGCAGCATGCGGTACTCGGCAAAGTCGCGCCCGAGTTCGGGCAGCAGGACCAGCACCAGCGAGGCGAGGACAACGCCGAGCTGGCTGCCCATGCCGCCAAGGACGACGATGGCGAGGATGATCGCCGACTCGTTGAAGGTAAAGGATTCGGGCGAGATGAAGCCCTGGCGCGCGGCGAAGAAGACGCCGGCGAATCCGCCGAGCATGGCGCCGAGCGCAAAAGCCGAGAGTTTGACATTGCGCACGTTCATGCCCATCGCCTTGCAGGCGATCTCGTCCTCGCGCATCGCCTCCCAGGCACGGCCGACCGGCAGCTTGCGCAGGCGCTTGACGAAGAGATTGGTGAGCAAAGCCAGCGTCAGGATCAGGTAATACAGGAAGACGATGCGATGCGCCGGCGTGTACTCGAGTCCGAAGAACGAGGCGAAGGTCGGATCGTCGCCCGGCGGCTTGAACGGCAGCCCGAAGAACGATGGGCGCGGGATCGACGCGATGCCGTTCGGCCCGCCGGAGAAGTCGGTCCAGTTCACCAGGATGACGCGGATGATCTCGCCGAAGCCGAGCGTGACGATGGCGAGGTAGTCACCGCGCAAACGCAAGGTCGGCCAGCCGAGCAGGATGCCGAAGGTCGCCGCGACGCCGCCGGCGACCGGCAGCGCCTCCCAGAAGCCCCAACCGAACTGTGTCGACAGCAGCGCGTAGGCGTAGGCGCCGACCGCGTAGAAGGCGACGTAGCCGAGGTCGAGCAGGCCGGCGAGACCGACTACGACGTTCAGGCCCCAGCCGAGCATCACGTAGATGAGCACCGTCGTCGCCGTGTCGATCACGTAGCGATTGTCGGCGTAGAAAAAGGGCACGACGACCGAGATCCCGAGGGCGACCCAGCCGATGGCATTCAGCACCTTGTTGCCGCCGGTCAGCGAAGGCGCCTTGGCCCCGGCCGATTGCACCTTGGCGAGCTTGCGCCGCTTGAACCCGTCGAGCACGAAGCGCAGCACGAGCCGCCCGACGAAAACCGCAGCGAGGAAATAGCCGAGCACCGGCCAGCGCGTCGCCACCTGCAAGGCACCGCCTTGATCGACCGTCGTCAGACCGATCATCGGAATGCCCAGCAACAGCGCGATCACCGTGATGACGGCGGCGTCCTTCACACGCTCGGCCGGCGTCGGCGCGTCCGTGGCAAATACAAGACCAGACATCAGACTTTCTCCACTTCAGGACGACCGAGCAGACCGGACGGACGGAACATCAACACGAGAATCAGGATCGAGAAGGTCGCCACGTCCTTGTACTCGGCCGCCAGATAGGTCGACCAGAACGCCTCGATCAGGCCGATGATCAGGCCGCCGAGCATGGCGCCGGGCAGCGAACCGACGCCGCCGAGGACCGCCGCCGTGAAGGCCTTGATCCCGGCGACGAAGCCGATGTAGAAATCGACGACGCCGTAATACACCGTGACCATGACGCCGGCCACGGCGGCGAGCGAGGCGCCGAGCATGAAGGTCAGCGAGATCGTGCGGTCAACGTCGATGCCGAGCAGCGCCGTCATCGTGCGATCCTGCTCGCAGGCGCGCTGCTGGCGACCGAACGAGGTGCGCGTGATCAGCCAGGTGAAGCCGACCATCAACGCGACGGTGACGACGACGATCAGGATCTGCGAGTACGAAACGCGCGCGGTGAAGCCATTCATCGTCAGCAGGTCGATGCCGCCGACGACCATCGGCGGGATCGGCTTGACGCGCGCGCCCTGCGTCAGCTGGACCATGTTCTGCAGGAAGATCGACATGCCGATCGCCGAGATGAGCGGCGCCAGGCGGGTCGAACCACGCAACGGCCGGTACGCCGTGCGTTCGACCGCCCAGCCATAAACCGACGTGAACAGCACCGCGAAGAGCAGGACGACGCCGAGCGCCAGCGGGATCGAGCTGATGCCGAGCGCCGCGAGCAGCGTAAACGCGGTGACGGCGATGAAGGCGCTGACCATATAGATATCGCCGTGCGCGAAATTGATCATGCCGATGATCCCGTACACCATCGTGTAGCCGATGGCGATCAACCCATAGACGGCGCCGAGCGTCAGGCCGTTGATGAGTTGTTGAAGAACTAGAGCCATAGATTTCCTTCGATCGAAGCCTCGCTCACTGATGCGAGCTTCAATGACTGCCGACCCGGCGCGCCGGGCAAAAAACCCGAAATGTTAACGCTTCCCACGGCCGCGTTGTGGCGATTTTTGCTCGCGCGCATTGCATCTTCACCGTTCAAGCGTCGTCCTCGGAGAGCGACATCAGGTTGGCGTTGCCGCCCGCCGCCGTCACGTCGACCGACAGCGTGCGTTCGCAGGCGAAGCGGTAGAGATAGTGCGGCCCGCCGGCCTTCGGCCCGGTGCCCGACAAGCCTTCGCCGCCGAACGGCTGCACGCCGACGACGGCGCCGATGATGTTGCGGTTGACGTAGGTGTTGCCGACGCCCAGGCGGCGCGTAATGCGCGCGACCGTCTCGTCGATGCGGCTGTGGATGCCGAGCGTCAGGCCGTAGCCGGTCTCGGCGATGGCGTCGCACACCTTGTCCAAATCCTCGGCTTTCCAACGAATGACGTGCAGGATCGGCCCGAACACTTCGCGCTCCAGCCGGGCCAGCGAGTCGATCTCGTAGGCGCGCGGGGCGAAGAAGGTGCCCTTCGCCGCGAGTTCTTCGTCGAGGCTGCAGGTGTAGATCGGCGTCGCGAAGCTGTCGAGCCGGCGCGTGTGTTTTTCGAGCACCTTGAGCGCCGCCGCGTCGATGACCGGCCCGACGTCGGTTCTGAAATCGGCCGGGTCGCCGAT
>NZ_JAGOIT010000035.1:0-30737 GCF_017995515.1 Propionivibrio sp. | reverse complement strand
GGCGTCTGCTCGGCCGGTTTGGCGACGACCGTATTGCCAGCGGCCAGCGCGGCAGCAATCTGGCCGACGAAGATGGCGAGCGGGAAGTTCCACGGGCTGATGCAGACGAACACGCCGCGCCCGTGCAACGACAACGTATTGCGTTCGCCGGTCGGTCCCGGCAGCTGGACCGCCTCGGCGAATTTCTCGCGCGCCTGCGCCGCGTAGTAGCGGCAGAAATCGATTGCCTCGCGCACTTCGGAGAGCGCATCGCCCGGCGTTCGCCCGCCCTCGCGCACGATCAGCGCAATGAGGTCGTTCAGGCGGTTCTGCATCATCGTTGCTGCGCGCTCGAGAATCGCCGCGCGCTCGCCGGCCGGCGTGGATTCCCAGTCGTGGAAGGCAGCCTGCGCTTTCTCCATCGCCCGCGCCGCGTGGTCAGGCGTCGCCGAGACGACTTCACCCACCTCGTCGCGTTTGTCGGCCGGCGAATTCACCGGCGCACTCTCGCCGGTCATCACCTGGCCACCGATCACCGGCGCGGCGAAATAGTTCACGGATTTGCTGCTTTCAATCGCCCGGCGTACCGCATCGAGCGTCGTCTTGTCGTTCATGTCCAATCCTTTACTGTTGGCGCGCTCGGCGCCGAAGAGGTCGCGGGGAAGCGGGATGCCGGGGTGCGGCTTGGTCGAAAGCTTCGCGACCTTCTCGACCGGGTCGGCGAGCAGCGCTTCGAGCGGCAGGTCGGCGTCGGCGATCCGGTTCACGAAGGACGAGTTCGCCCCGTTCTCCAGCAACCGGCGCACGAGATAGGCCAGCAGTTCCTCGTGGCTGCCGACCGGCGCATAGATGCGGCACGGGCGATTCCATTGCTCCTTGCCGACGACCTGGTCGTACAACTCCTCGCCCATGCCGTGCAGGCGCTGGTACTCCCACTCGTCGCAACCCGCCGTCGCCGCCATCTCGGCCACCGCCGCCAGCGTGTGCGCGTTGTGCGTGGCGAACGCCGGGTAGAAGGCGACCGGATCGGCAAACAATCGCCGCGCGCAGGCGAGATACGAGACGTCGGTCGACGCCTTGCGCGTAAATACCGGGTAGTCAGTCAGGCCGCGCTCCTGCGCGAGCTTGATTTCGGCGTCCCAGTACGCGCCTTTCACCAGTCGTACCATCAGGCGCCGCCTGGCACGGTGCGCGAGGTCGGCGAGCCAGTCGACGGTCGCCAGCGCGCGCTTCTGGTACGACTGCAGCGCAACGCCCAGGCCGTCCCAGCCGGCGAGTTCGTGATCGAGCGCGAGCGCTTCGATGAGGTCGAGCGAGATTTCCAGCCGATCCATTTCTTCCGCATCGATGGTGAAACCGATGTTCATGCGCTTAGCCTGCAGCGCCAGCGCCTTGACCGCCGGCCACAGCTCGCGGCGCACGCGCTCCTCGTTGGCCACCTCGTAGCGCGGATGCAGCGCCGAAAGCTTGATCGACACCGACGGCGCTTCAAGCGCCGGCCGACCCTGCGCGGCGGTGCCGATGACCTTGATCGCCGCCATGTAGGTCTCGAAGTATTTGAGCGCGTCGCCGGTGGTGCGCGCCGCTTCGCCGAGCATGTCGTAGCTGTGGCGGTAGCCGTTCTTTTCCGCGCTCTGCGCGCGCGCTACCGCTTCGTCGATGTTGCGGCCCATGACGAACTGCTTGCCGAGAATGCGCATCGCCGTAATGATCGCCTGCCGGATCACCGGCTCGCCGGTACGCGCCACGAGGCGTTTGAAGGTACCGCCAAGATTACGGTCGTCGTTTTCCAGATTGACGATGCGCCCGGTGAGCATCAGCGCCCAGGTGCCGGCATTGACGAACAGGCTGTGCGAGGCACCGAGGCGCTTTTCCCATTCGGTATTGCCGATCTTGTCGCGGATCAACAAGTCCATCGTCTCGGTATCGGGGATGCGCAGGAGCGCCTCGGCCATACACATCAGGACGATGCCCTCGCGCGACGAGAGGTCGTAGGTATTCAGGAAGGCATCGAGGCCGCCGACCTTGAGGCGGCTGTCGCGCACGTTCTGCACCAGCGGCCGGGCGCGGTCGAGGATGCGTTGCTGTTCTTCGGGGGTAAAGCGGGCGCGGCGGACGAGTTCGTCGACGATTGTCGTCTCGTCGATGCGGTAAGCCTCACGCATCGCCTGGCGCAGCGCGCTGGGGTGTTCGGTTCGCATGCTGTTTCCTGTTCCGGAAAGTCGGTCTGGCGGCCGGGCACACGCGGCGGCAGACGGGATGTTTCACACGCTTGTTCTTGGTTGTTCAGCGTGGCGGCGGGCAAGCCAGACACCGGCCACACTATTGATCCGGCACGAAAAAGTCTCAACTTCCGTTCGGGCTGAGCCTGTCGAAGCCCGCCCCCCCTTCGACGAGCTCAGGGCGAACGGACTTCAAACATTACCTCACCGTATCAATAACGGACCTTTCAGGATCCGTCATTCCGGGCTTGACCCGGAACTATCCTGTTGTTCGGCCACTACTTCACGTAATCGTACTGGCCGCCCTTCCACTGGTAGACCATGAAGCCGGGCAGTTTGTTGTCGCCCTTGGCGTCGAAGTTGAGTTTGCCGAGCACGGTATCGAACGTACCGGTGCGCATCGCCTTCTCGAGATCGGCGTACTTCACGCTCTTGCCCTGCTCCGCAGCCTGCGCGAAGAGCTGCATCGCGGCGTAGGCGTACATCACGTAGCCTTCCGGCTCGACCTTGGCGTCGCGGAATTTCTTGACGACTTCGGTCGCCGAGGCGTTTTTGCGCGGATCGGGCGAGAAGGTGAAGAGCACATTGTCGGCCGCCGGACCGGCCGCCGTAACCAGCTCCGTATTGGTCATCGTGTCGCCGCCCATCACGGTCAGTTTCAGGCCTGCCTGCTGCGCCTGGCGCAGAATCAGCGCGACTTCGGTGTGGTAGCCGCCGAAGGCGACCACTTCAACGCCCGCTGCCTTGAGCTTGCTGACCAGGCCCGAATAGTCCTTCTCGCCCGCGGTGATCGACTCACGCAGCGCCGGTTTCACGCCCTTGCCCTGCAGCGCCTTGGCCATCTCGTCCGCCAGACCTTTGCCGTAGGCGCTCTTGTCGTCGACGACGGCGATCTTCTTGTCCTTGAAATGATCGGCCAGATAGCCGCCGGCCACCAAACCCTGCTGGTCGTCGCGCCCCATGATGCGGAAAATGTTCTTCAGGCCGCGCTCGGTGACTTGCGGGTTGGTCGACACCGTCGCCATCGGGATCTGCGCTTCGTTGTAGACGTCGGAAGCCGGGATCGTCGAGCTGGAACACCAGTGGCCGTGCATGAAGACGATCTTCTTGTTGACCATCGTGTTGGCCACCGACACCGCCTGCTTCGGGTCGCAGGCGTCGTCGCCGACTTCGAGCTTGAGCTTCTGGCCGAGCACACCGCCCTTGGCGTTGATGTCGGCAATCGCCATCTCCGCGCCCTTGCGGATCTGATCGCCGGCAGAGGCGTACTGCCCCGTCATCGGGCCGGCAATCGCCACCAGGTGATCGGCGTAGGCGTTGCCGCCCACAAATGCCAGCAGGCTGAAACCGGCGAGAAGAACGTTTTTGCTCATTTACTTCCTCCTATGAAATACGCATTGACGGGGTACTCTGCAAACGTCCGGACTGCGCTCGACGGCTCAAGCACGGCCGGACTCCTACGACATCGTGGCAACGATGCGGGCAAGCGCGCCGCATGGCAACCGGACTATTCTACAAAGCATTTGCCATGCCATCACGCTATTCACGATAGAAATGAGCGACTTAGGGAAGTCACCCTGCCGGCGAGAAGGCTTTATGCACACTGAAAGCGCAGACGAACACTGCCCGCGCACAAAGCGGGTGCCTGGAAGATGGTGTACAGGCGTAATACCGGCGAAGAGCGCACCGCAGGACGCGGCCGCAGGAAAAAAGCCGGCGGCAAAAGCGCGGAGATCAGCGGCGCCGCCGGCAAATCGGACTACATCGGCTTACGACAGCTCAGCCACACTTGAAGACATCTCGATCGCCGGCAGTCCGTTTCCGGCGGCGTAGCGCCTCAGATCTTCGACGAGAATCTCGGCCTCGCGCAGCGCCTTGCCGACCGGGTACGGGTGGCGTCGATGCGTCAGCGGGTCGATGGCGTGGAGATCACCGAGTTCGACAGCACGGCTCAGCTTGCGGTCGACGCTGGAGTAAGCGTCGCTGTACTCGGCGACTGCATCGTCCAGTTCGTGCTTTGGGCACATCGCGGACGCCAGAAGATGTGCCGCGGTTGCGAATTTGATGTAAACCGTCCCGCCCGGCAGAGTAATTGCGTTCATTGCCCCTCCTTTTCGTACAGAACTTGAAACATCGTTCAGATGCGCCGTTCGCCCTCGATATGATCGCGAACGGCGACGGCGCACCTGCCTTACCGACGCCGCCTAGATGATGCCCTGAGCGATCATTGCCTCGGCGACCTTGACGAAGCCGGCGATGTTGGCGCCGGTGACGTAGCTGACCGAACCATCGTCGCGGCGTCCGTGCATCAGGCATTGCTCGTGGATCTTGCACATGATTCCGTGCAAGCGGGTATCTACTTCCTCGCGCGACCACGACAAGCGCATGGCGTTCTGGGTCATTTCCAGGCCGGACGTAGCAACGCCGCCGGCATTGCTCGCCTTGCCAGGCGCGAAGAGAACACCGCTGCTTTCAAGCAGCTTGGTCGCACCGAGCGTGCTCGGCATGTTGGCGCCTTCGGCAACACAGATGACGCCGTTGCTGATCAGCGTGCGCGCGTCCGCCTCGTCCAGTTCGTTTTGCGTCGCACACGGCAACGCAACGTCGACCGGCACATTCCACGGCCGGACGCCGGCGATGTACTTCGCGCCGACCTTTTTCGCGTAGTCGCTGACACGGCCGTACTGCACGTTCTTGATGTCCATCAGCATGGCGAGCTTTTCCTCGGTGAAGCCTTCCTCGTCGATCGCGACACCAGCGGAATCGGATACGGTCACGACCTTGGCACCCAGGCTCATGGCTTTTTCGACCGCGTACTGCGCGACGTTGCCCGAGCCCGAAACGCTGACGCGCAAACCGTCGAATTCACGTCCTTTCAGCTTGAGCATTTCCTGCGCGAAGTAAACGGTGCCGTAGCCGGTAGCTTCCGGGCGAATCAGCGAGCCGCCGTAGGAAAGCCCCTTGCCGGTGAAGATGCACTCGGCGCTGTTCTTCAGCTTGCGCATCATGCCGGAGAGGAAACCGATCTCGCGCCCGCCAACGCCGATATCGCCGGCCGGAACGTCGGTATCGGCACCGACATGACGGAACAGTTCGGTGACGAAGGCCTGGCAGAACCGCATGATCTCGCCCGTGCTCTTGCCCTTGGGATCAAAATCGGAGCCGCCCTTGCCGCCGCCCATCGGCAGCGTGGTCAGCGCATTCTTGAATGTCTGCTCGAAGGCGAGAAACTTGAGGATGGACGGATTGACCGACGGGTGAAAGCGCAAGCCCCCCTTGTACGGCCCGATCGCCGAGCTGTGCTGGATACGGTAGCCGCGATTGACATGCACCAGCCCCTTGTCGTCCACCCACGAAACGCGGAAGGTAATCATGCGCTCCGGTTCGACCAGCCGTTCGAGCAAGCCGTTTTCCGCATATTTCGGATTCCTGGCGATGAATGGCCACAGACTTTCCATGACCTCGATTACGGCCTGCAGGTATTCCGGCTGATGGGCATTGCCCTGGCTGATCTTGTTGATAAAACCATCAAGTGAACCGACGCTCATTGTTTTCCCCAAAAGAAAGGACTAGAAGACGTGAAGCAAGAAACCAAAATCGAGCGTAACAATGCACTACGGCCGCACCAAAAACAATCCATATCGACCATAAAATCGAAAATAATATGACTAAATACAATTCATAATGCGTATTTGCACCATTTCGGTGCGTTTTTGACCAAAACATCGGGATTCTTACGGTTTTCGCACCGCCAATCGCACCTTGCATGGCATTTCCGCCCCGTCAAGCTATCCTATGACGCCGACGACACGCAGAAACTGCGAACCACTCAATCAAGGCCAGCACGCAATGTCCGAGATCCCGCAAAAAGCCGACAAACTGTCTCCGTTTTTTCCGACTACCGGTCTGCCGGGCCTGGATCGGGTTTTTCGCGGCGTCCAGCGCGGCGACAACATCGTCTGGCAGGTGCAATCGCTGGAGGATTACGCTGCACTGGTCAGCCGTTATGCACATGCGGCAATCGCGCAGAAGCGCCGTCTCGTCTATTTCCGCTTCGCCGATCACGGTCCGCTGATTGACGCCTCACCCGAAGTCGAAATCCACCACCCGCACCCCAGCGATGGCTTTGATTCGTTCGTCGACCAAGTGCATTCGGTCATCGAGGCGGCCGGGACGGAAACGATGTACGTTTTCGACAGCCTCTCGGACCTCGCTGAAGCCTGGCAGTCGGACCGGATGATGGCGAACTTCTTTCGCCTCACCTGCCCGCGCCTGTTCGATCTGCACACGGTGACCTATTTCGCGATCAGGCGAAATACGCACGTCGAGTCGGCAATCCAGATGATTACCGAAACGACGCAATTCCTGCTCGACACCTTCCGCTGCCGCGACAAGCTCTATATCCGGCCGGTCAAGGTCCAGCATCGGTCGGCCGCGGCGATGAACCTGATCCACGCCTGGGAGGAAGGCGACCACTTCCGCCCGGTAACCGACAGCGGCACCGTTTCGGAAATACTCGCCGGATCGGACTGGCGCGGGCTCGACGACAACCGCATCGTCAGCCACTGGCGACGCCACTTCGGCACAGCGCGCCTGGCGCTCAAGGCGCGCGCCGAAGGAAAAGCCGATGCAGCGGTCGAACAGCACTGGTTCGACAGCCTGAGCAAGCTGCTTTTTCCGGCCGATCCGACGCTGGCCCGAATGGCCCGCGACTACCTGACACTCGACGATCTCATCTCGATCCGAGACCGGATGGTCGGCACCGGGAGCATCGGCGGCAAGGCGCTCGGCATGTTGATGGCGCGCGGCATCCTGCGCAAAGAATCGCCCGAGCTGCACGATCAGCTCGAAGCACACGATTCGTTCTACGTTGGCACCGAGGTCTTCGATACCTTCCTTGTGCGCAACGGCATCTGGTGGATGCGTCGCCAGCAGCGTGATCCGCACACCTTCCTGCACCAGCTCGACGAAGCGCACGCGCGCATCATGCGCGGCACCTTCACCGAATCGACGCAACGTCAGCTCGAAGGAATGCTCGATTACTTCGGCGAGTGGCCGTTCATCGTCCGCTCCAGTTCGCGGCTTGAAGATCAGTACGGCAATGCGTTCGCCGGGCAGTACGAGAGCGTTTTCTGCGTCAACCACGGTCCGCGCGAGCAACGCCTGGAAGAATTGCTGAACGCCATTCGCCAGGTCTATGCCAGCTCTCTGAGCGAAAAGGCGCTGCGCTACCGGCAGCGACGTGGCCTGCTCGAAGCGCACGAGCAAATGGCCCTGCTGATCATGCGCGTCTCGGGAACCGCCGGAGGCCGCTACTTCTATCCGCACGCCGCCGGCGTCGGCCTCTCGTTCAATCCCTACCGCTGGAACCCGAAGATCGACATGCACGCGGGCGTCGTTCGCCTCGTCGCCGGTCTGGGTACGCGCGCCGTCGATCGTGCGGACGACGACTACACGCGCCTGATTGCGCTCAACGAGCCGGAACTTCGCCCTGAAACCAACTTCGGCGCGATCGCCCGCCACGCGCAACGGCGCATGGACGTGCTCGACCTTTCAGGCAACGGCGTGGTTACCGGGCCGTTTGCCGAGCTGAGCGCGGAGGATGCGAGTTTCCCGCTTGGTCTGTTCACCACCCGCGAGCAGCCCGAGCGCCCACCGTTCCTCACCTTTGACGGGCTGATCAGGAACGGCGAATTCGTCGCGCGCATGCAGGCGATCCTCGGCCATCTGCAGAGCGCCTACCACCACCCGGTCGAAATCGAGTTCGCGCTCAACGTACGGCCGGGAGAACCGCTGCGCTTCAATCTGCTGCAATGTCGTCCGATGCAGGTGCGCAGCGTTGACCGGCGCGTCAAGGCCGAACCGCCCGCATACGTTCCCAGTCTGATCAGTGCGCGTGGCGCCGTCATCGGCCCGAGCCGCGTCATCCGACCGGATCGCATCGTCTATGTCGTGCCCGAACAGTACGCGCAACTGAATCTGGCCGACCGGGCTACGATCGCGCGTGTCATCGGCAAGATCAACCGCGCGAGCACCGGGCGCTCTGTGCTGCTGCTCGGCCCGGGTCGCTGGGGGACGCGCGACGCCTGGCTCGGCATACCGGTCGCCTTTGCCGACATCAACAACGTCGCCGCCATCTGCGAAATCGTCACCATGCACGAATCGCTGGTGCCCGACGTCTCGCTCGGCACGCACTTCATCAACGAGCTGATCGAGGCCGACATGCTCTACTTCGCGCTCTTCCCCGGGCACGAAGGCAACCAGATCGACGAACGCCTGCTCCGGCGGCAAGCCAACCGCCTGAGCAGGATCGTCCCAGACGCGCGCGACTGGTCGGCCGTCATCCGCGTCGCCGACATGCGGACCAAGAACCTCTCGCTCTACGCCGACGCCGAGCAGCAGCGTGTCACCGTGACGCTCTGATCCGGAAGCGGCGCACGACAGGCTACAGCGTCAGCCAGTCGTGAGCTTCGGGCTGGAACGGAATGTCGGCGACGATCCAGCGCACGCATTCGCTTTCCTGAAAGCGAACGTCCGTCGGCTCGTACACCCGGTGGCCGAACAGGCCGGCCCCGATCGGACTCAGGACTGACCAGCAGTTGTCCTCGGGATCGTGATCTTCCGGGTAGACCAGCGTCAGCTCGAACTCCTCGCTGGACATCGGGTCGGCCAGACGGACCGTCGAGTTCATGGTAACAAGGTCGCGCGGCACATCCTCGGGCGCGACGACCAGATTGGCCGTGCGCAGCCGATGCAGCACCGTCACCGCCGGCAGACTGAGTTCACGGCCGGCGAACACCCGCTCGATCAACGCCTCCAATCGTCCCTTGTCGAGCGCGGAGACGCAACTCATTGCCTTGCTGTAGGACACTCTTGCCCCCTTTCTTCACGACCGGGCTCCACCCGGAGTACGAACGGCCAAACGCTGGATGAATACGCGACGCTCGACGCGTCCTGGCTCAATGCTCGAACGACATGGCAACAAACCAGCTCCGTCGCCCCGTTCCGCTGACACGATGGATGCGCCCTTCGCTCAACAACTCCTGGACGCTCCTGCTCAGCATCTCGTTATCGGGTTCGACACCCAAAACGTGCGACAAGCGACGCGTATCGAGGCAATGTTTTTCGTGCAATGCCCGCAAAACAGACTGTTTCGTAATCACCGACATGATCCCTCCTTCAATGCGATAGAACCGTTGCCCGATGAACTACAATCAATTGCAACACTCTGTACCAACCTTGCGCCCAACCCCGAGCCGGCTAGCATCAACAAGGATGCAAACCCGAGTAATTAATCAGTGAGGACATGGTAACCAAAACCGGAATCGACCATAAGACCCGGATTTGACACCTCTCTGTTTCCCACAAAGACACAATCAACCTGATCAGAAGGCAGAACATGATCGACCTGAACCTGATGGCCATCTTCGCGCGCGTCGTCGAAGCGGAGAGCTTCGCCGAAGCCGCGCGGCGGATGAATACGTCGCGCTCCGCAGTCAGCAAGGCGGTGGCAAAACTGGAGAAGACGCTGGGCGCCCGCTTGGTCAACCGGACGACACGGCACCTGAGCCTGACCGAGATCGGCTTGATGGTCGCCGACCATTGCTGCCGGATGCTCGAAGAGGCCGACCAGGGCGAACGCCTGGTCGCCAGCTTCACGACCGAACCGAGGGGCGTACTCCGAGTGAGCGCATCGGTCGCCTTCGGCACGCTGCACATTGCACCGGCTCTGGCCGAATTCCTGCCCCGTTATCCCGACCTGAAGATTGATCTCACCATCACCGATCGCTGGATCGACCTCGCGGAAGAGCGCTACGACCTGTCGATCCGCGTCATGAACGATCCGCCCGGCAACTGGGTCGCGCGAAAGCTGGCGCCGGTCCGCCGCCGCGTCAGTGCGACGCCCGAATACTTCAAACGCTTCGGTATCCCACAAGTCCCGACCGATCTTGGCAAACATGTCTGTCTGGACTACGCCCTTTCCGGCGAAGCAGGACGCTGGCGTTTCGTCCGCAACGGAGAGGAACAGTCGGTGGCGATCGCCGGACCGCTCCGGGTCGATGACGATGAGGCCTTGTCGCAGGCGGTGCTCGGCGGCCTCGGCGTTGCACTCCTGCCGACGTTCATCGTCGGCGGGGATCTGCAAACCGGGAGGCTGCGCGCCGTCCTCTCCGACTACACGCAGATCGACCGCTACGTTTATGCCCTCTACCTGCCGACGCGGCATCTCCCCAACAAGGTGCGTGTCTTCATCGACTTCCTCGTCGAGCGCTTCGGCCCCGAGCCGTACTGGGATCGTCCGGCCGGGAAAACAAGCGTACCGAGCGAGAACCAGCTCATTGCACCGTGACCGCAACGCCGCACTGCACGGGGCACCAGTCCATTGAATCAATGAAGCCACATCCAACCACGCAGGGCCGGGTTGAGTTCAGCAATGACTTTCGTCAGGCTACGCCCTTGCGCACCTTTGAGCACTTCGCGGATTTTGCCTTCCAGTCGTTTCAGGCTGGTCGGCGCAATCTTCAGCTTCGGGGCTTTGTGCCACGTCAGGCTGTAGCCCAGAAACTTCCTCTCCCACGGACGCGCCACGGCGCTCTTGGCCGCATTGACCGTGAACTTGAGCGTGCACGCCAGAAACCGGGTGACGCTCGCCATGACCCGTTGCCCCGCCGTTTTGCTTTTGAGGTAGATGTTGCAGTCATCGGCATAGCGGCAGAAGGCATGGCCCCGGCGCTCCAGTTCCCGATCCAGGTCCGTCAGCAGGATGTTCGATAGCAGCGGACTCAAGGGGCCGCCTTGTGGCGTGCCTTCCGTCCGCGGGGATACGATCCCCTCTGCCATCATGCCTGCTTCCAGATACCGGCGGATGAGGCGGAGCACTCGCCCGTCGCCGACCTTCGTCGAGAGTTTCTGCATCAGCAGGTCGTGATTGACGCGGTCGAAGAATTTCTCCAGGTCCATGTCGATCACTACCCGACGGCCTTCGGCAACATGCTGCCGCGCGGCCTTGACTGCCTGATGGGCGCTCCTCCCCGGTCGGAAGCCGTAGCTCGATTCGGAGAATTCCACCTCGAAGATCGGTGAGAGTACTTGATGCAACGCTTGCTGGATCAGTCGATCCGTCAGCGTCGGTATGCCGAGCGTCCTTACCCCGCCTTGTGGCTTGGGAATATCAACCCGGCGCACCGGCGAGGGAAGTTAGTCCCCCGCCAGCAGTTTGGCCTTGATCGTCGGCCAGTGTTGCTTGAGGTGATCTTTGAACCCGGTGATGCCGATGCCATCGACACCGGCCGCGCCTTTGTTCTTGATCACTCGATCATAGGCAAGCCACAGGTTGCCGCGTTCGCACACGACCTCCATCAGCCCGCCTTCCTGCGCCTTCTCCGCTTTGGTCCGCAAACGGGTCGTCACGCCAGTCTCGGCACCATGCAAAGCCCCCTCGGAGTTCCGCCCCGATTCTTCTTCGCCGGTATTCACTTGCCGTGAATCATCTGCCTTCATCAACTGTCCGTGTGTTCCCGCCGCCTACTCGCGGCTTTCAATGTTCGGCCCTTCGGTCCGTACCGGCACCTACTATGGCCTCGGCTGACTTCTGCACGAGCCTCCCGACACCTCTCGATGTCCGTAGCACAGAGGTTTCCCTCGGCACCCGTGCAGATCTCCCCGGGTATTGCGCACTCACCTTCACGCTTATGCCTGTCGGATATACGTCACGGCGTTCCGTGCAAGTTTCGGGCTTTGACGATAATGGCCGCCTCACCCCGCCGTGCCGCCTCCTATCCGCTTCCTCCCCCTCAAGGGGGGACCGAGGTGTTCGTCAGGCCAGCGCTTTGCCTTCGGCTTCCTCCAGATTTCCAGTCACCCAGAACACCCTTGCCGTTCAGCTAACTCTTCCCCTTGCCGGGCGAGTAGAGGACTTTCACCTCCAAGTAAGTGCGCCCTGCCGGGCGCACTATGAAAAAAGCCAGCTCAAAAGAGCTGGCTTTTCGTGCTACCTGCAACCGATTAGCTATTGCTGATTGCCGCTTGCGCCGCAGCCAGGCGGGCGATTGGCACGCGGAACGGCGAGCAGCTCACGTAGTCGAGACCGACGCGGTGGAAGAACTCCACCGAGGCCGGATCGCCACCGTGTTCGCCGCAGACGCCGAGCTTGATGCCAGGACGCGATGCGCGGCCCTTTTCGGCGGCCATCTTGACGAGCAGGCCAACACCCTTCTGGTCGATCGACTGGAACGGGTCGGTTTCGTACATGCCGTACTCAAGGTAGTACGGCAGGAACTTGCCGATGTCGTCACGCGAGAAGCCGAGCGTCATCTGCGTCAGGTCGTTGGTACCGAATGAGAAGAACTCAGCCTGCTTGCCGATGCTGTCAGCGACCAGCGCGCCGCGCGGCGTCTCGATCATGGTGCCGAGCAAGTACGGCATCGTTTCGTTACGCTCGGCGAAGACGGCGTCGATCGTGCTGCGGATGACCTTGGCCTGCGAGTTGAACTCGCGCACCGTACCGACCAGCGGAACCATGATTTCGACCTTGACGTCACGGCCCTTGGCGCGCGCGTTCAATGCGGCTTCCATGATGGCGCGGGACTGCATCTCGGTGATTTCCGGGTAGCTGATGCCGAGACGGCAGCCGCGATGGCCCATCATCGGGTTGGCCTCGTGCAGGTCGTCAACGCGGTGCTTGATTTCCTCGTACGAGATGCCCATTTCGCCCGCCATGGCGCGCTGGTTGACTTCGTCGTGAGGCAGGAACTCGTGCAGCGGCGGGTCGAGCAGACGGATGGTGACCGGCAGGCCGTCCATTTCCATGAACAGGCCTTCGAAGTCGCCGCGCTGGATCGGCAGCAGCTTGGCCAGCGCCTTGCGACGGCCAGCTTCATCCTGGGACAGGATCATTTCACGCACCGACTTGATGCGGTCGCCTTCAAAGAACATGTGCTCGGTACGGCACAGGCCGATACCGACGGCACCGAAGGCGCGAGCGACCTTGGCATCGGTCGGCGTATCGGCGTTGGCGCGGATCGCCAGACGCTTGAACTTGTCAGCCAGCGTCATCAGCTTGCCGAAGTCGCCGGAGAGGTCCGGATCGCTGGTCGGCACCTGGCCTTCGTAGACACGGCCGGTCGAACCATCGAGCGAGACCCACTCGCCTTCGTTGTAGACCTTGCCTTCGACGGTCATTGTGCGATTCTTCGGATCGACGCGAACCGCGCCGGCACCTGAGACGCAGCACTTGCCCATGCCGCGTGCCACGACGGCCGCGTGCGAGGTCATACCGCCGCGGGCGGTCAGGATGCCCTTGGCGACGGCCATGCCACGCAGGTCTTCCGGCGAGGTTTCCTGGCGGACGAGGATGACTTGCTTGCCCTTGGCGACCCACTCTTCGGCTTCGTCGGCGAAGAAGACGACCTGGCCGGTCGCGGCGCCCGGCGATGCCGGCAGGCCCTTGGCGATGACCTTGGCGCTCTTGATCGCGCTGCGGTCAAAGACCGGGTGGAGCAGCTCGTTCAGACGATCCGGCGTGACGCGCATGAGTGCGGTCTTCTCGTCGATCATGCCCTGTTCGAGCATTTCCATCGAGGTGCGCACGAGCGCGGCGCCGGTACGCTTGGCAGAACGCGTCTGCAGCATCCAGAGCTTGCCTTCCTGGATGGTGAACTCGATGTCCTGCATGTCCTTGTAGTGGTTTTCCAGCGACGTCTCGGTCTTGATCAGCTGAGCGTAGATCTCGGGCATGATCTCTTCGAGCGACGGGAACTTGGCGGCACGGTCGGCTTCGCTGACCTGCGCGAGTTCCGCCCAACGGCGCGAACCTTCGAGCGTGATCTGCTGCGGCGTGCGGATGCCGGCCACGACGTCTTCGCCCTGCGCGTTGATCAGGAATTCGCCGTTGAAGACGTCTTCGCCGGTCGCTGCATCGCGCGTAAAGGCGACGCCCGTGCCGCTGCTGTCGCCAAGGTTGCCGAAGACCATCGACTGGACGTTGACGGCCGTACCCCACGAGCTGGGGATGTCGTTCATCTGGCGGTAGAACACGGCGCGGTCGTTGTTCCAGCTCTGGAACACGGCCATGATGGCACCCCACAGTTGCTCCCACGGGTCGGTCGGGAACTCGCGACCGAGACGGGTGCGGATCATGCCTTTGAACTCGGCGACCATCTGCTTGAGGTCAGCTACGTCCAGCTGCGTATCGAGCTCGACGCCCTTCTTTTCCTTGATCTCGTCGATGATTTCTTCGAACGGATCGTGATCTTCCTTCGATTCGGGCTTCAGGCCCATGACGACATCGCCGTACATCTGGATGAAGCGGCGATACGAGTCCCATGCGAAACGTTCGTTGCCCGACTTGGCGGTGAGTCCGGCGACAGCTTCGTCGTTCAGGCCGAGGTTCAGGATGGTGTCCATCATGCCCGGCATCGATGCGCGCGAACCCGAACGAACGGAAACCAGCAGCGGGTCGGCGGAGTCGCCGAACTTCTTGCCCATTTCCTTCTCGACGAAGGCAACCCCCTGCTTGACATCAGCCTCGATCAGCTTGCGCACGGTATCGGCGCCCTGTTCGGTATACACCGTACAGACTTCGGTGCTGATCGTCAGTCCCGGCGGTACCGAGATTCCCAAACGGCACATTTCGGCGAGGTTGGCTCCCTTGCCGCCCAGCAGATTCTTCATGTCTGCGGCGCCATCAGTCTGCGACGGGCCGAAAACATATACGAACTTATTCGACATATAGACCTCAATAAACGGATAGTGAAATTGCTGAAACTGCTGACTTGACGCTAAACAAATACACTGGACGTTACACGTCTGGGGTCTTTTTTATTCTTCTTGAACCACTGACCCTCAACGCGTAACTATACCAAGGTTCGGCGGCTCTTTATTCAGTAGATTCGCGAGAGCAGAGCGAAAACAACGGCACGGCACACGAACCGTTCCCGAGTCGATCGCAAACACCGACAGCGATCAGCCGGCTCTTTCGAGCAATGCGACCGCTTCGGCGGAGATCCCCTCTTCCCGCCCGACAAAGCCGAGACGCTCGGCCGTCTTCGCCTTCACGTTGACACAGCTTTCCTCGACCTGCAGATCGGCAGCGATGCTTGCAATCATCGACGGGATGTGCGGTGCCATCTTTGGCCGCTGGGCATTGATCGTCGAATCGACGTTGACGACGCGCCAACCGGCCGCGCCGATCTTTTCGCGTGTGGCGCGCAACAATGCACGGCTGTCGGCACCACGATAGCGTTCGTCCGTATCCGGGAAGTGCCTGCCGATGTCACCGAGTCCGGCGGCACCGAGCAGGGCATCGATCAGCGCATGCAGCAGGACATCGGCGTCGGAGTGCCCCTTCAGTCCAAGTTCGTGCGGGATGTCGACGCCACCGATGATCAGTTTCCGCCCGGCCACCAGCGCGTGGATGTCGTTACCGTAGCCAATGCGGATCATGTCCGCCTCCCCTTGAGTATGTACTCCGCAAGCAGAAGATCGGTCGGAAAAGTCACCTTCAGGTTAGTCGAGTCGGCTCGCACCAGGCGCGGTTGCAGACCGGCGGCCTCGATCGCGCCGGCCTCGTCGGTCACCGCCGAGTTTCCTTCGAGAACCTTGCGCAGCAGCCCGTAGCGGAACATCTGCGGTGTTTGTGCCTGCCACATGCCGTCGCGCGGTTGTGTGGCGGCAACACGCTGATCGGCGTCGGCGCGCTTCAGGGTGTCTGCCACCGGAACGGCGAGCAGCCCGCCGACCGGATCTGCGTCGAGTTCGTCACACAAGGCAGTGAGCATTTCCTGCGACAGGCAGGGGCGGGCGGCGTCGTGCACGAGCACCCAGTCGTCTCCGCCGGCCTCGTCGGCGATTGCCGCAAGCCCGTTGGCAACCGTTTCGGCACGCGTCGATCCGCCACGGTACAGCACACGCAGTTTGTCACCCATCGGCGACCAGTCGAAGGATGCCCACCACTCGTCACCGGGTGAAAGGACGACCCAAACGGCATCGATACGGTCGCAGCGGCAAAGTGCGGCGAGCGCGTGAAAAATCATCGGTTCTCCGGCAAGCGCGAGGTATTGCTTGGGGACTTCCGAACCGAAACGAGCGCCGCTACCGGCGGCGGGGACAATGGCGAAATGGCGTGTCATTCAGCGATTCTAGCGGAAAGACGGCCAGCGACGCCTTTGGAACTGTCGTACCGGACCACGCTTGCCATGACCGTTCTACGTTCCTATAGTGAATTCGAGGAGGTCATCCATGAGCAAGGATTCTCGCCCAGCGGCCGTCGCCGGGATGTTCTACCCGGAGTCCGCCGCGCTGCTCGCCGGCACGGTGGCCGGGATGCTGGATCGGGCCGCCACCAATCCGCCGCTACGCCCCAAGGCAATCATCGTGCCGCACGCCGGCTATATCTATTCCGGCCCGATCGCGGCCAGCGTCTATGCGCCCATCGCAGTTCTGCGCGGGAGCATTCGCCGCGTCGTGTTGCTCGGTCCGACTCACCGTGTCTTTGTCGAAGGGCTGGCCGTTCCCACGTGTGCCACGTTTTCCACTCCGCTCGGCAAGGTGGCGATCGATCGAGAAGGTATCGCCGGCATCGCCGACCTGCCGCAAGTCATCATCAGCGACGAGGCTCATGCGCAGGAACATTCGCTGGAAGTCCAGCTGCCCTTCCTGCAAACGGTACTCGGCGACTTTCTGCTGCTGCCGCTCGTGGTCGGCGAAGCGTCGACCGAAGACGTCGCCGAAATTCTCGAACGCCTGTGGGGCGGCGACGAGACATTGATCGTCGTCAGCTCCGACCTTTCGCACTATCTGAACTACGAGACCGCCTGCCGCACCGATTCGCGCGCCGCGCGCCAGATACTTGATCTCGACCCGACGCTGAATCACCAACAGGCGTGCGGCGCAACGCCGGTGAACGGCTTGTTGCTCGCGGCTCGCCACCACAAATTGCATGGGAAGCTGCTCGATCTGCGCAACTCGGGCGATACCGCCGGCGACAAGGCACGCGTCGTCGGTTATGGCGCTTTTGCTTTTACCGACTCACACACAGGAGAGACTCCGCATGCGCACTGATCCCCTCGGGCTCGCGTTGCTGGCCATCGCGCGCAACGCCATCGAAAAACAGTTCGGACGCAGTGCCCGTACGGTCATTCCGCACCCGGCACTGGCAAATCCGGCGGCGACTTTCGTCACGCTGACGCAGAACGGTGATCTGCGCGGATGTATCGGCAGCCTGGAGGCGCATCGGCCGCTGGCGCAGGACGTCGCCGAAAATGCGGTCGCCGCGGCGTTTCGCGATCCACGCTTCGCGCCGCTCGGCGAAGACGAACTCGATTGCACCCGCGTTGAGGTTTCCCTGCTCGAAACTCCCGAGGCGATGGACTTCAAGGACGAGGCCGATGCCCTTGCCCAACTGCGCCCCGGTCTCGACGGACTGATCCTGACGCATGGAAGCCGGCGGGCAACCTTCCTGCCGCAGGTCTGGGAAAGCCTGCCCGAACCGCAACGCTTCATGTCGCAACTCAAACTCAAAGCAGGCTTGCCGGCGTACTTCTGGGACGACGACATCAGCCTCGCCCGCTATGGCGTACAAAAATGGAAAGAGACTTGAAAACGCCCGAATCCGCGCATCCGGCGCGCTGGTGGCACGCCATCGAGGGCGGGCGCATCCAGTGCGACCTGTGCCCGCGCGACTGCAAGCTGCACGAAGGCCAGCGCGGCGCCTGCTTCGTCCGTCAGAACATCGAACAGAAGATGGTCTTGACGACGTATGGCCGCTCGTCCGGTTTCTGCATCGATCCGATCGAGAAGAAGCCGCTCAACCATTTCTACCCTGGTTCGGCCGTGCTCTCGTTCGGCACGGCCGGCTGCAACCTCGCCTGCAAGTTCTGCCAGAACTGGGATATCTCGAAGTCGAAGGACATGGACCGCCTGATGGATGCTGCCAGTCCGGAAGGCATCGCTGGTGCGGCCTCCGCCTACGGCGCCGAATCGGTGGCGTTCACTTACAACGATCCGGTGATCTTCGCCGAGTACGCGATCGATACGGCCATCGCCTGCCACAAGCAGGGCGTGAAGACCGTCGCCGTCACGGCGGGCTACATCCACCCGGATCCGGCAAAAGAGTTCTTCGCCGTCATGGACGCGGCCAACGTCGACCTCAAAGCCTTTACCGACGACTTCTACGTCAAGCTCTGCGGCGGGCATCTGCAGCCGGTTCTCGACATGCTCGCCTACATCCACCATCAAACGAGCTGCTGGCTGGAAATCACCACACTTCTGATCCCCGGCAAGAACGATTCGCCCGCCGAGATCAAGGCGCTTGCCGAGTGGGTTGCGAGAGAGTTGGGCCCGGACGTCCCGCTGCACTTTTCCGCATTCCATCCCGACTGGAAGCTCGACGACCTGCCGCCGACGCCCGCATCAACGCTGACGCACGCGCGCCGCATTGCGATGGATGCCGGCCTGCACTACGTCTATACCGGCAACGTGCACGACACCGAAGGCGGAACCACCTTCTGCCCGGCGTGCGAGGCGGCCTTGATCGAGCGCGACTGGTACAACATTCGCCATTACGACTTACCGGCCGACGGCTGTTGCCCGCACTGCCAGATGCCGATCGCCGGGCGCTTCGGGAAATTCGGCAAGCCCTTTGGCTCGCAACGCATCCCGGTGCGGCTGGCCCGGCGATGATCGACGCCATGGCCGAGTTCTTCCCCTACGACCTTGGCCGCACGGAGCGCTTGCCCGTATCCATCCGGACGGAACATGGAACACTGCATGGCGAACTGGCGCTGATTGCCAATTCACCCGGTCTCGTCGTCCTCGCGCACGACACGCAGAAGCTGGACCGGCGCGATCAGTTGCTCGCGCGCTACTTCCAGCACGCAGGTCTTTCCACCTTAAGCTTGGATCTCGTTGCAGCCCACGAAGAGAACTACCCGGACGTGCACAACAACGTCCCCTTGCTCGCCAAGCGATTGATCGATTTTCTGGGGTTGATCAAACACCGGGTACAAATGGGCGAGCTCGCCGAGCAACCTATCGGGCTTTTTGCCGCCAACGCCACATCGCCGGTGGTTGTGCGAGTAGCTTCATTGCGCGATCACGATATCGCCGCCATCGTCTGCCGCGGTGGACTGATCGACCTGGCCGGTGTGCTCTACCTGCGCTCGCTCACCTCCCCGCTCCTGCTGCTGGTCGAGGAGAAAGATGAACTCCACGCTGCCAGCAACCAGCGGGCGCTCGCCGAGGTCACTTGCCCCAAGGAGCTGCGCCTGATCCCGGTGATCGGCGTCGACTACGCGATCTCCAGGGGATTCGAGCAGCACGTCCGCGAAGCCACGGTGTGGTTCAAGCAGTACTTTGCTGCCGCCGCAACGCCTCCCTGATCAGGGAACACGCCGGATGAGCAACGGTCGCGCTCTACTCGGCCAGCTGCTGCGCAAAGCGGACGCCCGCTGCGTAGCGCGGATCGTCGCGCAACGCCGCTGCGTCAAGCGCCGGCTGCTTGGGGACGAGGCGCCCGATTCGTGCCGAGCGAGCCGGATCGAACGCCGGTTGCCAGCGACTCAGCACCTCGCCGACCGATTCGGTCGAGTTGCACACCAGAAGCATGTCGCAGCCCGCTTGCCAGGCTGCTTCGACGCGCCCGACGATGTCGCCCGCGACACCGGCGGCCTGCATTGACAGATCGTCGCTGAACACCACGCCGTCGAAACCGAATTCGTCACGCAGCTTGCCGATCCAGACCGGTGAAAACCCGGCCGTGCGCGAGTCGATCTTCGGGAAGATCACGTGCGCCGGCATCACGCCATCGAGCTTGAGCTGACGGTACGGCGCCATATCGGCCGCGAGTTCATTCAACGATCGCTCGTCAATCGGCAAGGAATGGTGCGAATCGGCCTCGGCCCAACCATGCCCCGGGAAATGCTTGCCGCAGGCCCCCATCCCGGCCTCTCGCAACCCTTCGATCAGCGCTCCGGCGAGTTGAACGACAACCGACGGATCGCGGTGAAACGATCGCGTGCCGATCGCGCTGCAACGCCCCCAGTCGAGGTCGAGTACCGGCGTGAAGGACAAGTCGACACCGTTCAAGCGGAGCTCGGCCGCGAGGACGAAGCCGATGCTGCGCGCAGCTTCGATCGCTTCCGTGGGATTGGTTTCCCACCGCGCGCCAAGGCTGCGCATGGCCGGTAGGCGGGTAAAGCCCTCACGACAGCGCTGCACGCGCCCGCCCTCGTGGTCGATGGCGATCGGCAGCTGCGGCGTGCGCAAGGCGTGAACCTCGGCCGTGAGCCTCTGCAATTGTTCGGGCGACTGGTAATTGCGCGCGAACAGGATCAGCCCACCGACCAGCGGATGGCACAAACGCTCGCGATCGTGGTCGGTCAGTTCCAGCCCGACGATGTCGATCATCACCGGACCATAGGGCAGCGCTTTGGGTTCACTCTTGAAGGGACTCATGCATGCTCCAGGACAACAAAGGCCAGCGCGAACTCCTTCTCGTCGCTGATCGAAAGATGGGCGACCAGCCCGCGCTCGGCGAGCAGCTGCGCGAGTTCGGGCGCGTAGGAAAACGATGGCTTGCCGAGCGCATCGTGCTCGACGGCGATGTTCGGCAAAGTCGCCGGCTTGGAGACACCGATGCCGAGCGCCTTGCCGAGCGCCTCCTTGGCGGCGAAGCGCTTGGCGAGGAAGCGTGCCGGATCGGTGGCGCGCGCGAAGTCGGCGCGTTCGCCAGGCGCAAGCAGCTTTTCCAGCGCGCGCGCGCCGTGCCGCGCGTAGAGTTGCCCGAGCCGCGCGACGGCGGCGATATCGGTACCGACGCCGGCGATCATTGCCCGAACGCTTGCGCCTCGCGCATGAGCAGTTTCATCTCGCGCACCGCTTCGCGCAGGCCGACGAAGACAGCGCGGCTGATGATCGCGTGACCGATGTGCAATTCACGAATGCCCGCCAGACGCGCCACCGGCTGCACATTGAAGTAGTTCAGCGCATGGCCGGCGTTGAAGCGCATTCCGTGCGCCCGGATCGCATCGCCGGCAAGACGGATCTTCTCCAGTTCCGCCAGCACGGCCGGGCTTTCCGAATCGCGTCCCTTGTGGTGAAACGCGTGCGCGTATGGCCCGGTGTGAATTTCGCACACGCGCGCGCCGATACGCGCCGCGGCATCGATCTGGTCGATCTCGGCGTCGATGAAGACGCTGCTGATGATGCCGGCGTCGGTGAAGCGGTCGATCGCCTTCTTGAGCTTGGCTTCCTGCGAAATGATGTCGAGGCCGCCTTCGGTCGTCACCTCGTGGCGGCCTTCGGGTACCAGCATGGCCATTTCCGGTTTGAGACGGCAGGCGATTTCAACCATCTCGTCGGTCGCCGCCATTTCGAGGTTGAGCTTGATCTGCGTCAGCGTGCGCAGCTTTTCGACGTCCGCGTCCTGGATATGGCGACGATCCTCTCGCAGATGCACGGTAATCCCGTCCGCCCCGCCCAGATGCGCCTCGACGGCCGCCCAGGCCGGCTCCGGCTCGTAGGTGCGGCGCGCCTGACGAATGGTGGCCACGTGGTCAATATTTACGCCCAGTTCGATCATAGTTCGTTCAACTCCAAAAAAATCTTGCGTGTTTCCAGGCTCTTGCCGCCCGTGTAGTGGGCAATCAGTGTCCGCATCAGCTGTTTGGCCTCGATCAGCGAGCGCGGATCGGAGAAATCCGAGTTCGCCAGGTCGATCAAGGTCTTGCCGCAGATCGACAGCGCCGAACTGCCCGCACGGGCCAATCGCACCGGCCCGCGCTCGATCTCGTAGGCATAGTGTCCGGCGGCATCGACGGGTAATCCTTGAGTGTCATGCGCCAGCGTCAAGCCGTACCCGAGTTCCTGCAGCAGCGCGCGCTCGAAACAGCGCAAATCGGCTTCCTGAACGCGATCGGAAAAGCGGCGCAAGGTTTCAGCATATACCGAGAACAAACGCTCATGCGCGTCTTCACGCGGCAACAGATGCATCAGGAGTTCGTTGAGGTAGTAGCCCCAGAACAGTGACCGACCGGTCAGCAGCGGCTGGCCGCCCTGCCATTCGGCCTTCATCAGCGTTTGAACCTCCCCCTTCCCCGCCCACGCCAGCTCAAGTGGTTGAAAAGAGAGCAGCAAACCGCGCAAAGCCGAACGCGGTCGGCGCGCGCCACGCGCGAGCAAGGCAACGCGCCCAAAATCGCGCGCAAAGACTTCGACGATCAGGCTTGTTTCGCGAAACGGATAGGTATGAAGCACGAATGCCGGCTGCCCGTCGACCCTTTGCCGGTGCATCGTTTGTCGCTCTTTACCGTTGGATTACTCGTAACCGAGGCTCTTGAGCAATCGCTCGTCGTCCGCCCAGCCGGACTTGACCTTGACGAAGATTTCGAGGAAGACCTTGCCGTCGAACAAACGCTCCATGTCCTGACGCGCCTCGGTCGCAATCCGCTTCAAGGTCTCGCCGCCCTTGCCGATGACGATGCCCTTGTGCGCCTGACGATCGACGACAATCGCCGCGCTGATGCGGCGCAGGGCGCCGTCAAGCTCGAACTTCTCGACTTCGACCGTGGCGGCATACGGCAACTCGTCGCCAATCAGTCGGAACAGCTTTTCACGGATGTACTCGGACGCGAGGAAACGCTCGCTCTTGTCGGTAATCTCATCCTCGGCATAGAGCAACTCGTCGTTCGGCAGATGCTTGCGCACCTCGTCAAGCAGCACATCGAGCTGACTGCCCTTGGCTGCACTGACCGGAACGATGGCGGCAAACGGATGCGCCTTGCCCAGTGTGTCGAGCAACGGCAGCAGCTTCGTCTTTTCCTTGATCTGATCGATCTTGTTGACCGCCAGGATCACCGGCCGATCCGGCGGCAGAAGCTTGATCACCGCCTTGTCGCGCTCATCGAAATGGTCGGCGTCCAGGACGAAAATCACGACGTCGACATCCGAGAGCGCCTGCGTCACACCGCGATTCATCGCGCGATTGAGCGCATTCGTGTGCTTCGTCTGGAAACCCGGGGTGTCTACGAACACGAACTGTGCATCGGGGCGAGTGAGAATCCCCATGATGCGATGACGCGTCGTCTGCGCCTTGCGCGATACGATGCTGATCTTTTCGCCGATCAGATGATTGAGCAGCGTCGATTTGCCGACGTTCGGACGGCCGACGATGGCGATGGTGCCGGATTTGAGTTTGTTCATGGTTGCTGCAATCTTTCCAGCGCGCGCTCGGCGGCTATCTGTTCGGCCGCTCGGCGACTCCCGGCGTACCCTTCGGTCCGGACATTCCTCGATCCGATCTCGCAGACGATGCGAAACTGCTGGACATGGGCCTCGCCTTCCGTTGCGATCAGCGAGTACTTCGGTAATGGCAACCGTCTGCCCTGCAGGTACTCCTGCAGACGCGTCTTCGCATCCTTGATCGGTTGCCCGGGAACAATGGCGTCGAGTTTGCCGCGGTACAAGCGAGCGATGACCACGCTCGCTGCCTCATGTCCGGCATCGAGCCAGATCGCGCCGAACAGTGCCTCGAGCGCGTCCGCCAGGATCGACGGACGTTGTGCGCCACCACTTTTCATTTCTCCATCACCGAGTCGCAGATATTCGCCGAGCGATAGCGAGAGCGCCAGTTCGTGCAGACTGTCCTGACGCACGAGGTTGGCGCGCAAACGCGAAAGATCGCCTTCTGGCAGTTCCGGGAAACGATCGTACAGTTGCCGGGCGATGACCCCGTTCAAGATCGAGTCACCAATGAACTCGAGCCGCTCGTTGTGCGGTGAGCTATGGCTACGGTGCGTCAGTGCGGTTCGCAGCAGCGCGGCATCGGAAAAGGTATGGCCGATCGCCTGCTCAAGTCGACTGGACATGCGGCTTATTCTTGCCCCGATGAGGAGCCTTCGAACTCGATCACCAGACTGACATTCGCAAACAGGGGGATACGCTTTTCGTAAGCGAAAGCGATCACGACATCGCCGCCCTCTTTCGAGATATCGAGATCAGCGGGAGACACGGTCTGAGTGTGATCGACCTCGGCGTACCTGCCGTACATCGCACGAATCTCGGCCACGGTTTTCCCGTTGGCGTTGGCAGCAGTCGCGGTAACGCCCTTCTTGATCTTGTAGTAGTCGATGACTTCCGGCGCGACCTTGATTCCGAGCAGAGCCACGATCGCGATAATCACGCCCCAGATCAACAACCCCGAGAGGGCCACACCACGCTGTTTGTCCATTGAACTTCCTCTACCGAAACGAACCGATCCGTTTCAGGTCGCTGAAATTGAACCAGATGAAAAACGCCTTGCCGACGATGTTTTCCTCGGGGACGAAACCCCAATAACGGCTGTCGCGACTGTTGTCCCGGTTATCGCCCATCATGAAATAGTGGCCGGACGGCACGGTACAGATCACACCCGCATTATTGTAGAGGCAATTTTCGCGATGAGGAAACTGCGAGGCATCTGAGATGAATCCGGGCGCATCGTCGTCGTTCAGCGTTCGATGCTCGAAACCGTCAGCTTTTTCGACGAACTGCTTCGAGTAGTAGAGCCGCTCCGGATGAAGGTAATCATCGACACGCGTCGTCTCGATCGGCTGGCCATTAACCGTCAACCGCTTGTTCTGATAGGCCACCTTGTCGCCGGGCGTGCCAATCACCCGCTTGATGTAGTCAAGCGACGGATCTTCAGGGTAACGAAACACCATGACGTCGCCCTTCTTCGGGTCATTGATATCGATGATCTTCTTGTTGAGCACCGGCAGGCGAATGCCGTAGGTGAACTTGTTAACCAGGATGAAATCGCCAACCTGGAGCGTCGGGATCATCGAGCCCGAGGGGATCTTGAACGGCTCAACGACAAAGGACCGCAAAGCGAACACCAGCAGGATCACGGGAAAGAAGCTCGCCCCGTATTCAACCCACCACGGATCCTTGGCGTCCGGACCCCGGCGTTTGGCAAAAACGAAGACGTCCGCCGCCCAGATCGCGCCGCTAACGAGCAACAGACAAAACAGGATCAATGCAAAATTCAAGGCGCAGCTCCCTTATTTTCCGACGCGCAAGACGGCGAGAAACGCCTCCTGCGGAATTTCGACGGTACCGACCTGCTTCATCCGCTTCTTACCGGCCTTCTGCTTTTCGAGCAGTTTCCTCTTCCGCGTGATGTCTCCACCGTAGCACTTCGCCAGCACGTCCTTGCGCATGGCCTTGACGTTCTCGCGCGCGATGATGTTGGCACCGATCGCCGCCTGAATCGCCACGTCGTACATCTGGCGCGGAATCAGCTGGCGCATCTTGGTAGCAAGTTCCCTTCCGCGGTAGATCGAGTTGGCGCGGTGTACGATCATCGACAAGGCATCGACCTTGTCGCCGTTGATCAGAACATCCAGCTTGACGACGTCTGCCGCCCGGAACTCTTTGAACTCGTAGTCGAGCGACGCGTAGCCGCGGGACACCGACTTCAGTTTGTCAAAGAAGTCCATGACGACTTCGGCCATCGGCATTTCATACACCAATTGAACCTGGCGCCCGTGATAGGTCATGTCGACCTGATTGCCGCGCTTCTGATTGCACAACGTAATTACGTTGCCAAGATAGTCCTGCGGCACGAACACGGTGATCGTAATGATCGGCTCGCGGATTTCCTCGACCTTCGTCTGCTCGGGCAGCTTTGCCGGATTTTCGACTTGGACGACCGATCCATCGCGCATCAAAACTTCGTAGACGACGGTCGGCGCAGTCGTGATCAGATCCTGGTCAAACTCACGCTCCAGCCGTTCCTGCACGATCTCCATGTGCAAGAGCCCGAGGAAACCGCAGCGGAAGCCGAAGCCCAAGGCCTGCGAAACTTCCGGCTCGTAATGCAGGGAGGCGTCATTCAGTTTTAGCTTCTCAAGCGACTCGCGCAACGAGTCATACTGGTTGGACTCGACCGGATAGAGTCCGGCGAACACCTGCGACTTGATTTCCTTGAAACCGGGCAATGCTTCCGAAGCCGGATTGTCAGCCAGGGTAACCGTATCGCCGACCTTCGCCGCCTGCAGTTCCTTGATCCCCGAAATGATGTAGCCGACTTGTCCGGCCTGCAAGGAATCCCGTTGCATCGCCTTGGGCGTAAAAACGCCGACCTGCTCGCACAGATAGGTCGTGTCAGTCGCCATCAACCTGATCTTGTCCTTCGGGCGCAAGGTTCCGTCAACCACCCGCACGAGCATGACAACGCCTACGTAGTTGTCGAACCACGAGTCGATCAACAGCGCCTTGAGCGGCGCTTCGGGGTCGCCCTTGGGCGCAGGAATGCGCTCAATAATGGCCTCAAGAATGTCCTGGACGCCCAAACCCGTCTTGGCCGATGCGAGAATCGCATGCGAAGCGTCGATGCCGATCACCTCTTCGATCTCTGCGCGCGCGTTGTCAGGCATCGCCGACGGCAGATCGATCTTGTTCAGCACCGGCATAACCTCGACGCCCAGATCGATCGCCGTATAGCAATTCGCCACCGTTTGCGCTTCGACCCCCTGCGATGCGTCGACGACCAGCAACGCCCCCTCGCACGCGGAAAGCGAACGCGAAACTTCATACGAGAAATCGACGTGCCCCGGGGTATCGATCAGATTGAGATTGTAGGTCTCGCCGTTCTTTGCCGTGTATTTCAGCGCAGCAGTCTGGGCCTTGATCGTAATGCCGCGCTCGCGCTCGATGTCCATGGAATCAAGCACCTGAGCTTCCATTTCCCGGTCCGACAATCCACCGCACAGGTGGATGATCCGATCCGCCAAGGTGGACTTCCCATGATCGATGTGAGCAATGATTGAAAAATTACGTGTGTGTTGCAGCATGACCGTGCCTGAAAAAAAGGGTGCCGGCGGGCACCCTCGTTTGTTTTGCCAGAAGGCGCGGATTCTATAGGATTTTCCTCAAATAATCACGGACTCCGGCGACATCGAGGAAGTGATGGCAAAGCTCCGTTCCTTCGTGAAGCAGCACCGGCACGAGCTCGTTATATTTCGCCTCAAGTGCCGTATCGGCATCGACATCGACCACGCGAACCGAGAAACCGAACTCGGTAGCGAGCGGCGCCAACGCCACCTCCATCGCGTGACAGAGATGACAATAGTCACGCGACACCAGCGTCAGTTGCCTCACTTGCGAGAAACTCCGACATCGATATAGGGCTGAAATTCACTGCTCGCCGCACTTCCGGATTGAACAAGACGCACTGCCGGGAAAGCGACAACCAAGCCACCCAGCGCACCGACAATTGCTCCCGGATCACCAGCAACCCCCACTCCCACAAACGCCCCGATCAGGAGCATCAGCAACGGCAAACCATAGGCAAGGAACGCCCCCTTACGCACAGCCCCCTCCGGAATCACGATATTCACAGCCTGACCAACATCACCTTGCCGCGGATTCAGGACGCGAAAGACTTGCGGCTCATTGCAAAGCATCTTGCCGATATTCACCCCGCCGCAACCACCGGGCTCGTGACATCGCCCGCAACCGGCATCGGCGATGCGAACGAGCGCGTAGTCCCCGTCAAGTGCAGTAATCGTGCCTTTGGTTTCATTCATTCGACGCACCGCCCTCAACACACCAACGACAAGTCACCAGCGGTGATCGGGGGCCGTATCGAGCATCGGCCGCAACTTCTCGGCAACGGCTTCACGCGCACGAAAGATGCGCGACCGCACCGTTCCGATCGGGCAATTCATTTCCTCGGCAATCTCTTCATAACTCAAGCCTTCAATCTCGCGCAGCACGATCGCGTTGCGCAACTCTTCCGGCAAGGCTTCCATGGCTGCGTTGACCGTCTGCCCGATCTGCTTTGATTGCAGGAGACGCTCCGGGGTATTGATGTCGTGCAGCTGCCCGGCATCTTCAAACGATTCAGCCTCGTCGGCATCAAAATCCGTAGATGTCGGGGCACGACGCCCCCTCGCGACGAGGTAATTCTTCGCCGTGTTGATGCCAATGCGATACAGCCACGTATAGAAAGCGCTTTCCCCGCGAAACGACGGCAAGGCACGGTAGGCCTTGATAAAGGCCTCTTGCGCAACGTCTTCAACTTCGGCGTGATCGCGGATAAAGCGCGATAACAGCCTTCCGAGCTTGCGCTGATATTTTTCAACCAGCCGCTCAAAAGCTTGCTTGTCGCCTGCCTGTGCGCGCTCGACCAATTCCTGGTCAATTTCGCGTTCGTTCATGCTATTTGGGTTCCCTGTCGGACTCAATCTAGTACTCTTCTACAGGAGTATAGCGCAACAAAAGTCAGGGCACCGTGAGCGTCTCAATATTTTCACCGAGCGAGAACTTTCCATTGCACCTGCGCCCGGGATGGCCAGAATTCGCCCAAAAGCACGTGATATAGTACCGCATCCCCCGAAGAGGAACGTACCGTGGTGCATCATTTCGATATTCTCGTGATTGGCAGCGGACTGGCCGGCCAATCGGCGGCTTTGCGCCTTGCGAACACACACAAAGTCGGCTTGATCAGCAAGCGCGGACTTGAAGACAGTGCTTCGGGCTGGGCACAAGGCGGAATTGCCGCCGTGCTGGATAGTCAGGATTCGATCGAAGCCCACATTCAGGACACTATCACAGCCGGCGCCTACCTTAACGACCCGGTCGCCACCCGGTTCGTTATCGAAAACGGTCGTCGGGCAATTGGATGGTTGATCGACCAGGGCGTCCCCTTCACGCGTGACACCTCTGGCTACCACCTGACGCGAGAGGGCGGACACAGCGCACGACGCGTAATCCATGTGGCAGATATGACTGGCTTGGCAGTACAGAACACATTGACCAAGAAAGTCCGCGAAAACCCGAACATCACCGTCCTCGAACAACACATCGCCATCGACTTAATCACCGGCGAGAAGCTCGGTCTTACCGACAACCGCTGTTACGGAGCATACGCACTCGATAGCGAGAGTGGCGACGTCATGACGATTGGCGCGCAACATACGTTGATTGCTACCGGCGGTGCGGGCAAGGTTTATCTCTATACGACGAACCCCGACACCTCAACCGGTGATGGAATTGCAATGGCGTGGCGCGCAGGATGCCGGATTTCGAACATGGAGTTCATCCAGTTCCATCCGACGTGCCTATACCATCCACAAGCCAAGTCCTTTTTGATCTCGGAAGCGGTCAGAGGCGAAGGTGGATTACTTTGTCTTCCTGACGGAACTCGTTTCATGCCCGATCATGACTCGCGCGGTGAACTCGCACCGCGGGACGTCGTGGCCAGAGCAATCGACTTTGAGATGAAGAAGCGCGGACTGGATTGCGTCTACCTTGATATCTCGCACAAACCAGCGAACTTCCTCCACGAACATTTCCCCAATATCCTGGCGCGGTGCCTTGAATTGGGCATCGACATTGCGCGCGAGCCCATCCCAGTCGTTCCGGCTGCCCACTACACATGCGGCGGAATCGTCACCGATCTTCATGCGCGCACGAATATACCGGGGCTCTATGCAGCCGGAGAGGCATCATGTACCGGTCTCCACGGCGCCAACCGACTCGCCAGCAACTCACTGCTTGAGTGCATCGTCTTTTCCGAAGCAGCATGTAATGACATCGCTACGCAACCCCGGATTAACATTCCGCCACTCCCCGAGTGGGACGAAAGCCGGGTGTCTGATCCAGACGAAGAAATCGTCATCTCTCACAACTGGGATGAGCTAAGGCGCTTCATGTGGGACTACGTTGGGATCGTGCGAACGACAAAGCGCCTCCAAAGAGCTCAACACCGCATCCGGCTTTTGGAACGGGAAATCAACGAGTTCTACTCGAACTTCCGAGTCAGTCACGACCTGATCGAACTAAGAAATCTCGTCCTTACGGCCGACCTGATCGTCCAGTGCGCACTGAAACGGCGTGAAAGCCGTGGCCTTCATTTCAGTCGAGATTATCCGGAACTGCTTGAAGTAGCGAGAAATAGCCGCCTCAGGAAACGGAGCCCCCTGCGCCGTTTGTGACGTCGACGGGCACCTGGGCACGCAACCACAAGCGCAGTTGCCGAAACCGCGCTTCCGGCATCTGATCGGAAAACAAGACAAGGCTCGTCACCTTGCTCTCATTCCCAATCCAGATTCGCAACAAAACCATGTGTCGATATACGGTGCTTTGCTGACAAACCCGCAACTTGACATGAGTCTCGCCCTTCAAGACACCGTCAAGTCGATCGCTCCCAAGAATTCTCAACCCTGCGACCGTAGGCGAGCTAAACGCCTTCCACCCAGAACAGATAACCAGCAGCACCAAAAACAAGCGCAGTAGCCAAGGACAAGGCACTGCGCACGCTGCGATAAACGCGACTGAATGGAACGCAATATTGACCAGAGCAAATCGAACGGAACGGCGCAACTCGATGATGATCGGAAATCGCACGCCGTTCGTTCTGGTTACTGCTAGATCCGTTTCATTACCACTGTAGCATTCGTACCGCCGAAGCCAAACGAGTTCGAAATCGCCACGTCGATCTTCATTTTCCGCGCTTCATTCGCACAATAATCGAGGTCGCACAACTCGTCCTGA
>NZ_JAGOIT010000034.1 GCF_017995515.1 Propionivibrio sp. | reverse complement strand
GTCTTCAGGAATGAAAAAGCCGTGAAAATCCCAAGAAAACCGACAATACGGCCAAAAAGCCCGCCAAAACGACCCCGCGGTTCAATTGCTCACCGTCAGGCCAACTCAAGTCCGACGGGCTGCTAGCGTTGGATCCCTTTCGAATGTGGCTGGCGAGGCGATCTCCTTGTCAACAGCGATTCAAAACTGATACAGATTTTGGTTAGGCGGCGATTTAAAACTGATACACCCCGGAAATTCGTTGGCGCTGATCGCGTTGCCGTGAGGGAGGGCCGAAGGCCCGACCGGAAGGCGGCGCGATCAGCGCGGCGCTCAACCGTTCGCCACCTCCTTCCTGAGCTGAACCATGCCGGCCTGACGCTGGTGCTTCAAGCGGTAGCTCTCACCAGCCATCGGCACGATGCGCGCATGATGCAACAGGCGATCGAGCAAGGCGGCGGTCAGCGTCGCGTCCTGGGCGAAGGTGGCATCCCACTGACCGAACGGCAGATTGCTGGTGACGATCAGCGACCCTCGCTCATAGCGGGCAGCAATGACCTGGAAGAATAGATTGGCCTGCTCCCGACTCATCGGCAGATAGCCAATCTCGTCGATGATCAGCAATCGGTAGCCGTTGATTGCCCGTTGCATGACCGTCTTCAACTGGTTCTGTGCGTGCGCGACCGACAAGGTCATCAACAGATCCGCCGCCGTGGTGAACCGGGTCTTGATGCCAGCCTGGGTAGCGCGGTAGCCCAGCGCAATCGCCAGATGTGTTTTGCCGACGCCGGACGGGCCGACCAGCACGATGTTCTCGTGCCGCTCGACAAAGCCCAGACCGGCTAATTCGTCGATCTGACTCTTCTTGACGCCGGCAGCGAAGGTGAAGTCAAAGTCTTCCAAGGTCTTGATGGCGGGGAATCCAGCCAGACGGGTCATCATGCTTTGCTTTCTGACTTGCCGGCCGGCGGCTTCGGACTTCAGCAAGGATTCCAGAAAGTCGCTGTACGGCGTTCCGGCTTCCGCCGCGCACTGGGCGGCGCTGGCATAGTCCTGGGCAACGAAAGGTAGGTTGAGGGTTTCGCACAGAAACCGCAGGCGTTCGTGTTGCAGGTTCATTGCAGCATCGCCGTTTCCACCCGCCATTGGGTCAGGAGTTGCTCATACACGGCCAGCGGATGTTGCGACGGCAAGCATAGAGCGGCTGGCGCCCCTTGCGAAACTCAACCCAGTCGACCTGCATTTGTTCGCCCGGCGCCGTCTCGAAGCGGACGACCGGGTCAGGCCGAAGGGTCGGTTTGATCCTGCGCAGAAAAGCACGCAGCTGGCTCATCCCTCCCTGGTAGCCTTGTCCCGCAACCTCCCGGTACAGCACCGTCGCCGGTATCCAGTGCGGATGCGCCGATGCTTGTCTCTCCCGCAGGTAGCCCTCGTACGGCGACAACTTGCTGGGCCGTTTCTTCTGACGCTCGTACTTCGGCTTCTCTCCCGTCGCCAGATGACTGCGTACCGTGTTTACCGCACAGCCCACTTCTGCCGCTATCCGCCGAAGACTGAAGCCGTGTTTCCTCAAAACCTCGATTTCCATATACACCTCATTCGTGATCACCGGCGCCTCAAAAAAACGCCGATATTCTCAGTTCGGTGTATCAACTTTCAATCGCTGGCATGTGTCAATTTACAACCGCTGGTGACACTCCTCGAAGCGGATCTTCGACCGACCGAGGGCTGGATAGGCTTGCCAGAAGCCGCTCACACCCCGAAAGTCGGGCAGGCCAGAATCCACGCCCATGCCAGCACCGGCTGTAATGATCAGGCTATCGGCCTGGTCGATCAGATGCGCTGCTGCATTGAAACGCTTCGCCAACTCCTCTCCTGAAAACCCTGTCACCCCGACTCCCCTACACGTGCCTGTCGAGGTGGCCGCGACTGTGTTGGTCCAGGATCAGTTCCTGTCAGGTAGGCCGAGCAACCATCCTCACCGATGGTCAGCCATTCGCACGGCAAGGTCGCCCCGCCAAACATCGACTCAACGACACAAACATCTTTCCACCTTCGCTCGCCATTGCGCTCTTCCATCGGCTGAAAGCCCAACTCCGTCCATTCGTCGATAAGCAATTCGATGTCATTAGGATTCATTGCCCCATCGCGAAGCAAATGGTCGTCAAACCAGACGCGGCCGCCGATCAGACGCTCATGGTCTTTGAGACACTGTTCCCATCCTCCGGGGTACTTCTCGCGGATGGCTGCACACCGTGAGCCAGAGCTTCTCTACAGCGAGATTGGCAAGTTGAAGATGGAACTTGGCTGGCTCAAAAAAAGTCCGGGATCAGCCTGCCGTGATTCGGCATGGGTGGATTGATGCTGGGGATTCAATGGCCACGTGCAGCAATGCCGACTGGCCGGCGTCTCGCGAGCCACGGTCTATGCGCGGCAACGGCCCAAGACGGTTGATGAAAGCGACCTGCTGCTCAGCCGCCTGATCGACGAGGAATATACCCGGCATCTTCGTCGAGCGGCTGTGGCGTAGCGTCAAACATGAGGATGTGTACTTGAAGGGCTACGCCTCGATGGGCGAATTGTTGGTCGGTCTGACCGAATATTTCGCCTTCTACAACGGCGAGCGACCACACCAGTCGCTGGGACAGAAAACGCCGGATGTTGTGTATCGAAGTGGCGTGGGTGGCGGTGCTTTGATCGTGGACAAGTTTGGCGGCGCGATGGAGGAATCCCCTGTTCCGCTACGCTCCACAGGGGATTCCTCCATCACCAAGGCAAGTCCAGAGACAACAACAAAAGCAAAGGCAAAACCGGGGCAGCGCCGTCCAGCTGCGTGTGAGGTCGAATGTGCTGCTTAAACTGACTGCATTACTGTCTTGACTCAGGGGGCCACTTCAGGATTCGAGAAAGAAAGTTTCGTCAGCTTCGACGATCCCGGCTTCGTGTTCAGCTCGGTGTCCGGCGGCGTCGCGCAGAAAGCGATGGCGCCACCGAAGCGCGGTGTTCTTGTCGATCTGGCAACGGTGGGCTGCCTCGCGCAGACTGACGCCCTCAATCAAGACTTCGGCGTAGCGCGTCCATTGTTCGCGCTTGCGCAAATGCGCCAGGGCTGTGCCGGTCAGGGCGTTGAAGGTTCGGCCGCAATCCCGGCAACGATAACGCTTGAGTCCGTGACTTTGGCCCCATGACCCCAGGCGCTCGACCGCAGCGCTGCAATGCGGACAACCCGTCGGTGCCGGTAGCGGCGCCGTGGCGCGTGGCGCCGGCGCCGACTCTCGACCCATCAGCTGTCGAACTAGTTGCTTCCGCTGCTCTGGCGTGAGTTGCTTGAGTTGAGCAACAAACTCGACAAACGCTGTGTGGCGCATGATTCACCTCCTTTGGTAGAACCATGCTTTCAATATAGTTCGCTTCTACAGCTAATTCAGACAGAGCCTATTTTTTTGCGAGGGTCCGACTCGGGTATCACCGGGTGCGTGCGCTTCCTGTCTTGTCCTTGCCCTTCTGCTTCCAGTAGCGAACGCCAAACCAGGCAAGCGTGCACGGCGCAGCGATGAGCAGCGCTTTGGCAATATCCACGCGACCGTCGGTCAGCAGATCCCAGGCGATAATTCCAACAAATATGCCAAGACCTTCGGCAACCGGGAAGGTGACTGGGTGCTTGGTCATGGTATTCAAGCTCCGAACCCTTCCGTGACCAATGTCGGTACCGATTCGATGGCCGTGGCCCGGCAGGTGCGGAATAGAGGCAGTTTGGATGCGGGATTGAATTTGGACATGGAGAGACTCCGGTGACCTGCTCATCGATCGATTGATGGTAGCGGCGGTCCTGAGAGGTGTCTTTAGCGGCTTCGTCAGCTTTGGGTGACGTTCTGTAACAATGGCCACTCAAGGGTGAAGCGCGCCCCGCCCAAGGGCGATTCGTCTGCCGTGACGGTGCCGCCGTGCTGCTCAAGAACGAGCCGGACGATCGCCAGTCCGAGCCCGTAGCCGCCGGTTGCACGGTCACGCGAGCGATCGAGGCGGGTGAATGCGAAGAAGACGCGCTGGCGTTCTTCGGCCGGGATGCCGATTCCGTCATCGTCGACGTAAACCCGGATGCGTCCGGCGACGACTTCGGTGCTGACCGCGATCCTCGTCTTCGTGTACTTGATGGCGTTGCGCAATAAGTTAGTCACGGCGTAGGGCATGCTCTTCTGGTCAAGTTCGACTTCCTGCGCGTCGGGCAGCTTGCTGCAATCGACCGAGAGTTCCAGCGAGCGCCCGAGGATGCGCATCGACTCCACTTCTTCCTCGAGCCACGGCGCGAACTCGATGGCCGTGAGGTGCGGCTCGGGTTGCTCACGCTCAAAGCGCGAATAGGTGAGGCTGGAGTCGATCAGGTTGTCGAGTTCTTCAAGGTCGACGTTCATCATTTGCCAGAGGCGCTCCTGCTCCTCGCACTCATCGGTTTCGGTCAGCATCTCGAGTGCGAAGCGCATGCGCGAGATCGGTGTGCGGAGTTCGTGCGAGATCGCGCTCGACAGCTCTTTCTGTGTTGCGATCAGGCGCTGAATACGCTCAGCCATCCCGTTCAGCGTTTCGGTGAGCAACTCGAAGGCACCGCTCCGAGCTTCCGGTGAACGCGTCTCGAAGTGACCCTCGCCGAGCGCGCGGGCCGTCTGGCGCAGTGCCTCGAGGTCGCGCCAGACGGGACGGACCCAGAACCAGACGGCGATGGCGAGGAAGAGCCCGATCAGGCTCCAGGTCAGCAGCCGGATGCGCAAATCGAGCGGCAGGATGCGCGGCTGATCCGGGTTGGCGCCGGGCGAAATCGGACCGACCTTGAGCACCTGTGGTGTCTGCTTCAGCCGGTGATAGATGACATCACCCTCGGCGTCGATGGCCAGTTCGCCGGAATCGAGTTTTTCCGCTTGCTTCGCCGGCAACTTGAGTGTCCAGCGTTCGATAATGCTCAGGCGGTAGGCGAACTTGGCGTCGAGCGCCTTGATCGTCTTTGGCCATTCCGAGCGTGGTCGCCGGAAGAGTTCGTCCTCGATGAGGACGATGGTGCCGCGCATGAAGCGGCTGGTGTAGTCGTCGGTGATGCCCTTGACGGCGGTCGAAATAACGAAATCGGCAAAGAAAGCGATGGCGATGAACGACCCCATCACCAGCAGGTAAAAGTTGAGGAACAAACGCGACAGGCTGTAGCGCCCGCGCCATGGGGCCGGTTTGTATCGCCCGAGAATGTTCAGCAGCCGACCGCCTTGGGGACTATTGCCAGTCATGTTTGCTGAACAGGTAGCCTTTCCCGCGAACGGTCTTGATGCGGCTTGGGTTTTCCGGGTCGTCACCCAGTTTGCGGCGCAACCGGGAGATGCGTGCGTCGATCGAGCGGTCGAGGCCGTCGAAGCCGATGCCACGCAATTCCTGCAGGAGATTGTCGCGCGACAGGATGCTACCGGCGTGGCGGGCGAGCAGCCAGAGCAGGTCGAACTCGGCAGTCGTTAGATCAATGGCGTCGCTGCCGAGGTGTGCACTGCGCGTCGCCTGGCTGATGGTGAAGGTGCCGAAGGATAACTCGGCGCCGTCGCCGGACTCGGCCGATTGGTCAGTCGGGTTTGCTGTCCCCGGCGCGCGGCGCAACAAGGCCTTGATCCGCGCGAGCAGGAGGCGCGGTTGCACGGGTTTGGCCAGATAATCGTCCGCACCGAGTTCGAGGCCGAGAATCTGGTCAAGGTCTTCGTCGCGTGCCGTGAGCATCAGGATGATGCCCTTGTATTTTTCGCGCACGGCCCGACAGACCTCGAAGCCGTCCTTGCCAGGTAGCATGACGTCGAGAATGACGAGTTCCGGATCCTCGGCAAGAATTCTTGCCTCGGCCGTGTCGCCACGTACTTCGATGGAAACTTCGAAATCGTTCTTGCGCAGGTATTCAGCGGTCAGGTCGGCGAGACGTTCGTCGTCTTCAACCAGCAGGATTCGTGTCTTCATGTTGTCATCTTGGCGGGTTGGCTGCACGAAAAAATACCGCGACAGTTTAGCACTGCTTTGTGCAGCCAATAGCCTCGTGCTGCGTTTGGCGCGATCCGACGATTAACTTAGAATCGCGGCCAGATGTTCTTCCTCGCGACTCCACTTCTGATCCGAATTCTTTTATGCGTTTATCAACTCGAATTGTTTTTGCGGCGCTGGCGATCGTGTCGCTGGGGCTGTTGGCCGCTGGTCTCATCCTTGGCGAACTGGCGCGCTTGCAGCCGTGCTATCTGTGCAACTTTCAGCGCCTGCTGTACATCGTACTCGCCGTCATCGGCGTGTGTGGAGCCTTACTGCCGGGAATGAGCCGGTTCTGGGCGGCTCTGTTCGGCTTGGTGGCGCTGGGGGGCGTGATCACCGCCGTGCAGCAGAGCTGGATGCAGTACGCGCCGCAGGCGGTGACGGAATGCGGTTTTGGCGACCCGACGCTGCTCGAACGGATCGTCGACTGGCTCGGGGCGCAGTGGCCGTCGATGTTCATGGTCACCGGGTTCTGCACCAACAAGGAGTGGAGTTTCCTCGGGCTGTCGCTGGCCAACTGGTCCGGGCTGTGCTTTCTGGCCTTGCTCGCTATTGCCGTTTGGCAGCTGTTTCGGCGCGATCGGTCTGGCCGGTCGTAACCGCGGTTTTCGTCACGCGAGGCAGGCCTCGAGTCGGGCGAGTGCGTCGGCTTCCGTCTCGACAAGGTCAAAGGCGGTGCGCAGCTCGGCTGGGATGGCGACCGGCCGGCCGTTGCGCAGGCTGACGAAAATCCATTGAGTCTCGGCACGCGCCAGAATCTGGCGGTCGCCCTCGCGCAGGAAAAGCGTCTGTCGCGGGGAGTTGCGCTCGAACATGCCTGATACCCAGGTCGCAATGACGATCTTGTCGCCCAGCAGGGCGGGGCGCAGGTAGTCGATGAAGTGCGATTTGACGTACCACGACGAGCCCGTCTCGAGGTAACGCGCCATCGGCCAGCCTTGCGCCGCCGAGTGTTCGATGGCGACGTCCTGCATCCAGCGCAGGTACTCCTGGTTGTTGACGTGGCGATGAACGTCGATGGCGTTGTGGTCGACGGTAAAACGTTTGATGTGGATCGCTGGCATGGCCGATTCAGAGACGTGACATGCCCGCCGGAGCGCCTGTTCTGACGCTCCGGCGGCTTTGCTTTCAGGAACGCTTGAGGCGTTCCAGCTGTGGCTGGAGTTTTTCGACGGTGGCGATGAAGTCGGCGAGGCGCTTCTTCTCCTGTTCGACCACCTGCGCCGGTGCGCGCGCGACGAAGCTCTCGTTGGCGAGTTTGGCGGTTGCCTTGACGATTTCGCCTTCAAGCCGGGTTATTTCCCTTGAGAGGCGTTCGGTCTCGGCGGCGACATCGATTTCGATCTTGAACATGAGCCGTGTTTCGCCGACGACGGCGATCGGGGCGTTAGCGTCATCGGGCAGCGTGTCGACGATCTGCATGTCGGAGAGCTTGGCCAGCGCCTTGAGGTAGGGCGCGAACTCGGCCAACACGGCGGCGTCGCCACTGGCGATCAGGGGCAGCTTTTGTGCCGGCGAGATGTTCATTTCACCGCGCAGGTTACGGCAGGCGTAGGCGAGGTCCTTGAGTTCCTGCACCTTGGTTTCGCTGGCCGGCATGATGCGCTCGGGCTGCGACTTGGGATACGCAGCAAGCATGATCGACTCGTGCGTCTTGCGTTGCGCGAGCGGGGCGACGGCTTGCCACAGCTCTTCGGTGATGAACGGAATCAGCGGATGCGCGAGGCGCAGCACCGTTTCCAGCACGCGCACCAGCGTCCGGCGCGTGGCACGAGCAGCACCCTCGTCGCCGGACTGGATCTGTACCTTGGCCAGTTCGAGATACCAGTCGCAGAACTCGTCCCAGACGAATTCGTAGATGGCGCGGGCCAAGAGGTCGAAACGGTAGTCGGCGAAATGCTGTGCGATCTCGGCTTCGGTGCGCTGCAGTTTGCTGACGATCCAGCGATCGGCGAACGAGAAGTGCAGGCCTTCCGGGCAGATGTTCGGCGTGACCGGGTCGAAACCGCAATCGTGGCCTTCGGTGTTCATCAGCACGAAGCGCGTGGCGTTCCACAGCTTGTTGCAGAAGTTGCGGTAGCCCTCGCAGCGGTGCAGGTCGAACTTGATGTCGCGGCCGGGGCTGGCGAGCGAGAGGAAGGTGAAGCGGAGTGCGTCGGTGCCGAAGGCCGGGATGCCTTCCGGGAATTCCTTGCGCGTGCGCTTCTCGATCTGTTCGGCCTGCTTCGGGTTCATCAGGCCGGTGGTGCGTTTCTTCACCAGATCCTCGATGCCGATGCCGTCGATCAGGTCGATCGGATCGAGCACGTTGCCCTTGGACTTGCTCATCTTCTGGCCTTCCGCGTCGCGGATCAGGCCGTGCACATAGACGTGCTTGAACGGAATCTTGCCGGTGATGTGCTTGGTCATCATGACCATGCGCGCCACCCAGAAGAAGATGATGTCGAAACCGGTGACGAGCACCGTCGACGGCAGGTAGAGGTCGAGCGCGGGGTTCGACTTCTCGGGCCATTCGGGCGTCCAGTCGAGCGTGGAGAACGGCCACAGCGCCGACGAATACCAGGTGTCGAGCACGTCGGCATCACGTATCAGTGCGCCGCTGATTCCCTTGGCTGCGGCCTGTGCCTTGGCTTCTTCCTCGTTATGGGCGACGTAGACGTTGCCCTGCTCGTCGTACCACGCCGGAATCTGGTGGCCCCACCACAGCTGGCGCGAGATGCACCAGTCCTGAATGTTGTTCAGCCACTGGTTGTAGGTGTTGACCCAGTTCTCCGGCACGAACTTGATCTCGCCGGAAGCGACGCATTCGAGCGCCTTGCCGACGATGCTGGTGCCGTCCGAATTTGGCCCAACTCCGGGCTTGGACATGGCGACGAACCACTGGTCGGTGAGCATCGGCTCGATGACGACGCCGGTGCGGTCGCCGCGCGGTACCTTGAGCTTGTGCTTGTCGGTCTTGACCAGGATGCCGAGCGCTTCGAGGTCGGCGACGACGGCCTTGCGCGCGTCGAAGCGGTCCATGCCGCGGTATTTTTCCGGCGCGTTCTCGTTGATCTTGGCGTCGAGCGTCAGGATCGAGATGATCGGCAGCTTGTGTCGCTGGCCGACGGCGTAGTCGTTGAAGTCGTGCGCCGGCGTGACCTTGACGCAGCCGGTGCCGAATTCGAGGTCAACGTAGGCGTCGGCGATGATCGGGATTTCGCGATCGGTGAGGGGCAGCTTGACCATCTTGCCGATCAGGGGCTTGTAGCGCTCATCCTCCGGATGCACCATCACGGCGGTGTCGCCGAGCATGGTTTCCGGGCGCGTGGTGGCCACCGTCAGGGACCCGGAGCCGTCGGCCAGCGGGTAGGTGATGTGCCACATGAAGCCGTCTTCCTCCTCACTCACCACTTCGAGGTCGGAAACGGCGGTATGCAGCACCGGATCCCAGTTCACCAGGCGCTTGCCGCGGTAAATCAGCCCTTCGTTGTAGAGGCGCACGAAGGTTTCGGTGACGATCTTGGAGAGGCCGGCATCCATCGTGAAGCGCTCGCGCGTCCAGTCCGGCGAGGTGCCGAGGCGGCGCATCTGGCGGGTGATGGTGTTGCCCGAGTATTCCTTCCACTCCCAGACTTTTTCGAGGAACTTCTCGCGGCCGAGGTCGTGGCGCGAAATGCCCTGTCCGTCGAGTTGGCGTTCGACGACGATCTGCGTGGCGATGCCGGCGTGGTCGGTACCCGGCTGCCACAGCGTGTTGTCGCCGCGCATGCGGTGGTAGCGCGTCAGCGCATCCATGATCGCCTGGTTGAAACCGTGGCCCATGTGCAGGGTGCCGGTGACGTTCGGCGGCGGCAGCAGGATACAGAAGGCGTCGGATTTGTCCGTGTCGAGGCCAGCGGCGAAATAGCCCTTGGCCTCCCAGTCGGGGTAACAGCGGCGCTCAATGTCAGCCGGCTCAAAGCTCTTGGCGAGTTCCATAGGATGCAGGGGTGCAGGTGAAGGAAACCCGCGATTATACTGGATCGCGCTTTGCCGCTGCCGCGCGCTGCTCAGTCGAGATCGTTCGTGTCTTCGAGCGGCAGGCGGAGCTGCTTGCGTCGGGCGATGTAGTCGCGCAGAGCGGTTTCCATCGTCTCGGTGATGCCGACGCGGAGTTCTTCGCCGGCGTTGATCAGCACGGCTTCGAGCAGCGTCGGCAGTTCATAGGCGAGTTGCCGGCCGATTGCGTGGGCAAGGTCCGAGGCGAGCAGCGTGATCTGCGTATCGTCCTCGCGGTGCGGACTTCCTTCGTAGACGGCGGCTTCGGCAGACACGACTTCAGTCAGTACGGGGATGTCGTCTTCTTCGACGACCTGTGGCGTCTCGACGATCTGGGCGGGCAGGCTCGCCGGTGGCGCTGCGACAAAACTACGCCGGCGTCGCATCAGCGAGTCCGCTCGATCGACGACGTTTGAGCTGTCAGCCATCGGTTTTTCTCCGTGAGGTCGAAATAGCGGACTTCGTAGCCTCGGTCCTTGTAGAACTTGACGCGTCGGCGTCCGGCCAATCGTCCTTCGTCATCTCGGCCAACGACTTCAATGACACTGGTGAAGCGGGAAAAGCCCGGGGGAATGTCGGCGGAGAGGTTGATCAGGCGCTCGTTCTGCGGCGGTGACTCGATGTCGTCGGCGATGACCACGGGCGTTTCATTTGCCAGCGGTGAGTTGCCACGTACATGCGGGATGAATCCGGTGGGCGGATGGATCCACAGGTGGCGATCGAGGGCGCCTGCGACTTCATGGTCAGGCGCAAAGACCAGCAAGGCCTTTCTTTGCATGAACGCCTTGCCGATCAGTGCGGCTGCCGCGCCAATGCGGTCGTCCGCGTTGTGGTAGAAGAAGATCTGGGTCAATTCAGCTGGCCGGCGCGTTGCATCAGGTAATGCGCGAGCAAGGGGACCGGGCGGCCGGTCGCGCCTTTGTCAGCACCGGACTTCCAGGCCGTGCCTGCGATGTCCAGGTGTGCCCACTCGAACTTCTTGGCAAAGCGCGAGAGGAAGCAGGCGGCCGAAACGCTGCCGGCCGGGCGTCCGCCGATGTTGGCCATGTCGGCGAAGTTGCTCTTCAGTAGGTCCTGGTAATCGTCCCAGAGTGGCATTTGCCAGGCGCGATCGAGTGCTTCGTCGCCTGCCGAGAGCAACTCGCGGGCGAGCGCCTCGTCATTTGCGAAGAGCCCGGTCGCGACGTGGCCCAGCGCGATGACGCAGGCGCCGGTCAGCGTGGCGACGTCGATCACGGTTTCGGGCTTGAAGCGCTCGGCGTAGGTGAGCGCGTCGCACAGGATGAGCCGCCCCTCGGCGTCGGTGTTCAGAATCTCGATCGTCTGGCCGGACATGGACGTGACGATGTCACCCGGCTTGCTCGCCGCGCCGCCGGGCATGTTCTCGGTCGTCGGCACGATCACCGTGAGATTGATCGGCAACTGCATTTGCGCGATGGCCTTCAGGGTGCCGAGCACGCTGGCGGCGCCGCACATGTCGAACTTCATCTCGTCCATGCCTTCGCCCGGCTTCAGCGAAATACCGCCCGAGTCGAAGGTGATGCCCTTGCCGACGAGCACCAGCGGCTTGTCATCAGCCGAACCGCCACAGTACTGGAGAACGATCATCTTCGGTGGCTGGTGGGAGCCCTTGGCGACCGAGAGGAGCGAGTGCATGCCAAGCTTTTCCATGTCAGCGCGCTCAAGAACCTCGCAGGCAACCGCGTGTTCCCTGGCGATCTGCAAGGCCGTCTCGGCCAGGTAGGTCGGCGTGCATACATTGCCGGGAAGATTGCCCAGCGTTCGCGCGAGCGCGACGCCCTCGGCAATCGCTTGCCCCTGGCGCAGGGCATCTTCCGCATGCGCGAGTTCGTTCTTCTGTTCAACGGTGAAAGCCAGTTTGCGCAGCTTGGGATAGCTCTCGTTCTTCTTTGACTTGAACTGCTCGAAACGATAGGCGCTTTCGCGACCGAGCATCGCCGCCTGCCGGATGCGCCAGGCAACCGGGCGCTTCGCGACGGGCGTTTCGGTAAGGAACACGGTGGCGTTCTGCGCGCCGGTGTCGTTCAAGGCCTTGAGGGCGTTGCGGATCGACGTGCAATACTGCTTGTCGCGGTACTCCTTCTCCTTGCCCAGGCCGACGAGCAACACCCGGTCGCACAGCGTGCCCGGAACGTTGTGCAGGAGCAGCGTCGATCCGGGCTTGCCGTCCATGTCACCGCGGCGAAGGAGGTCGGAGAGGTGACCGTTCGATGCCTTGTCGATTGATGTTGCCGGAGGTGTCAGCTTGCGCGATTCGAACACGCCCACAACGACGCAGGCGCCGCGCTGCTTCTCCGGATTTCCACTTTTTATGCTAAATTCCATCGGCTTTGCCTCTCGCGACACCTGTCGTACCAAAGAGCAATTATCCCTGTTGTTTTTCGCCAAAGTCAAAACATGATCTTTCAGCGCGCGATACGGCGCGAATTCACGCATTCGGCGGCAGGCGTCTTCGTTGCGCTGTTCGCCATCCTGCTGACGACGCAACTCGTCCGCCTGCTCGGGCAGGCGGCACAGGGCTCGATTGCGCCCGAAGCGGTCGTCGCGCTCCTCGGCTTTGCTGCGCTGAACTATGTTCCCACGCTGCTTTCCTTGGCCGCTTTTATTGCCATTCTCCTGTCGCTGTCGCGCAGCTATCGTGACTCAGAAATGGTCGTCTGGTTCTCATCCGGCCTGTCGCTTGCCGCGTGGGTCCGGCCGGTGATGGTCTTCATGCTGCCCCTGGTTTTTGCGATCGCCGGACTGTCGCTGTTCGTTTCGCCGTGGGCCTTGTCGAAGAGCGCCGAGTACCGGGGAAATCTCGAGTCGCGCAAGGATGCGGGGCAGGCATCGCCGGGTGCGTTTCAGGAGTCGTCTTCCGGAGATCGGGTTGTTTTCGTCGAGGCGGTTGCCGATGATGAGAGTTACGTGAAGAACGTCTTCGTCAGTTCGGTCCAGGATCAGTGGCTGGGCGTGACCATGGCGGCCACCGGTCATCAGGAGATCGCGGAAAACGGCGATCGTTTCCTGGTTCTCGAAAACGGGCGTCGCTACGAAATCACGCAGGGAACGCCGGAAATGCGCATCCTTGAGTACGGGCGTTACGCGATTCGCCTGGAAACAAAGGAGGCGCGCGGGATCGAGAAAACGCCGCGCAATACCCCGACGCTCGAACTGCTTGCCGATGACCGGAATTCTTATCGCGCCGAGTTGCTTTGGCGCGTCGGCATTCCGTTGTCAGCGATTGTGCTCGCCCTGCTGGCGATTCCGCTTTCCTTCGTCAATCCGCGTGCCGGTCGTTCGGCGAACATGCTTCTGGCGCTGTTTGCCTACCTGCTCTACAACAATCTGCTGACCATCAGTCAGGCGTGGGTCTCCAGCGGGCGGATTTCGTTTGCAGTGGGTGTCTTCGCGGTGCATGCCTTCATGCTTTGCCTGTTGCCGATCCTCTTCTTCCGACGGATCGCGGTGCTTTCATTTACGCGGTTCTCACGATGAAGATCTATCGTCGCTACATTGCGCGCGAGGTTTCGGCTGCGGTCCTCCTGGTGCTCGCCGGGTTTCTCGCGCTGTTCAGCTTCTTCGACATGATCACCGAGGTCAAGAGCGTCGGGCAGGCGGGCTATCAACTGCACCACGCGATGGCCTTCGTTGTCCTCGAAATGCCGGGCCGGGTGTATGAACTGATGCCGGTCGCTGTCCTCATCGGCGCGCTTTACGCCCTGTCGGCGCTGGCGCGGCATTCCGAGATCACCGTGTTGCGCTCTTCGGGGATGTCTACGACAAACCTGTTGCTCGGGCTCTTTCAGGTTGCGGCGGCTATAGCGCTGCTCACCTTTGTCGTCGGCGAAGTGATCGCGCCGCCTTGTGAGCGAATGGCGCAGCAGTTGCGGCTGACAGCGAAGGGAAAAGCCGTGGGCAAAGATCTGCGCAGCGGTTTCTGGGTCAAGGACGAACGGCGTTTCATCAACGTCCAGACCGTGCTGCCCGATACCCGGCTCAAGGGCGTTCGTGTCTATGACTTCGACGAGAGCGCAAATCTGCGCACGGTCACCGAGGCTGCCGAGGGCGCTTACTTGCCGCCGGCGAGTTGGCGTTTGACCGGCGTAGTGCAAACGAAACTGCATGGCGACAAGTCGGAGATCATCAGGATGCCCGACATGGAATGGCGTTCGGCGCTCAATCCGGACATTCTTTCGGTGCTCATGGTTTCGCCCGAGCGCATGTCGCTGCTGCACCTATCGACCTATATCAAACACCTGGAAGAAAACAACCAGAAGACGCAGCGCTACGACATCGCCTTGTGGAAGAAGGTGATCTATCCGCTCGCAGCCCTCGTCATGGTAGCGCTGGCGTTGCCCTTTGGTTATACGCACAACCGGATCAGCGGCGGCAGCCTGAAAATGTTCTCCGGGGTCATGATCGGCGTGTTTTTCCACATGCTCAACGGCCTCTTTTCGAACCTCGGCGCGATCAACAGCTGGTCGCCGATCATCAGCGCCATTTCGCCTTCGGCGTTGTTCATGCTTGCCGCAGCAGGGATGATCTGGTGGGTGGAGCGGCGCTGATCTTCAGTTCGCGATGGCCAGGCGGGTTCCGGCGAGCCGGTCGTGGAGGAATTGCCCGTCGCGATCCAGGTAGGCCCAGAGTATCCCGACGCCAAGAAAAAGCAGGCTCGGCCAACACAGGAGATAGCGTAGCAACGCCTGCGCCGGGCGAATGGCTGGGCCGTCTGCTGAAATCAGACGGATTCGCCATGTTTTCATGGGCAGCGTCTGGCCGCCGTGTGTCCAGAACCAGCAGAAATAGACGAGCAGGAGGGTGAAGAAGTGGGCCCAAAGTGTTGTCGCCGATGCTGCGCGATGGGCGAGGGCGCCGAGCAGCGCCTGCGGTAGCAATAATCCCAGCAGTACCACGGCCACCAGAATGATCGCCTCATAGCTCATGCAGGCGAGCCGGCGCAGTACACCCGGCGGGGACAGGTTTTCAGAGCGGCGCATCCGGTGGGGCTGGAGGAAGTGGCGGTGGTAGTTCCGCCGTCATCGGCGCTTCCGGAGGTGCGGGTACGTCTGGCGGAGGGGCAGGCGCGTCCGCTTGCATTGGCGGTGCGGTTTCAGTGCCTGGCGGAGGTGCGACCGGCGGTGTTGCCGGCTTGCTGCCTGCGGATTTGTTTACAAACTGCATCGCCCGCTCTCTCAGTCGGGAGCGCTCTTCCTCCGACAGGCTGGAATACTCTTCCCACTTCTTCTTGAGCTCCTGCTTTTTCTCAATTGGCAGTTGTTTGGTCGAAATGTACTTCTCGCGAGCCTCTTGCCGCTCATCGTCCGTCAGCTTGCCCCAGCCCTGCATCTGAATCTGGATGCGTCGTTGTTCCTTTGGTGTCATTGCGGGGAAACGGGCAACGATACCAAGCCATTTTTTCTGGCGGTGGTATTCAAGCGAATCCCAGTCATCGGCGAGTGGGGCCAGTACGGTCTTCTGTTGTACCGTCAGCTCGCTCCATTTGGGTTGCTCCGGCGTGACAATAAGCGACGGGCTGGGCGTGGCTGCCCAGCCCGTGGTAGCAAGGAAGAATGCGAGAACTAATCCTGGGAGGCGGGATCTAGCCATGCGGCAAAGCCTTTGTCGGTGAATGCACCTATCGGGAGTTCGTCAGAAAGGAGTTCGCTATCGATCTCGCCTTGCTCTGAAATGCGCATGTCTGCCAGCCAGAACGCCGAGGAGAGGACGCAGCAGGCCAGCGCAAGCGTTGTCAGCAGTTGTCGAACGCGCAGATTTTCGAGACGATGCTGAACGAAGGTTCCTGCCGCTGCAAGGATCGTCTGATTGACCGTTTGCTTTTGTATTCCTAGCGCGGCTGTACGGGCGGCGGCCAGTCGATCCGTGGTCGTGGCCGGCAAATCGTGCAGCCCGCGATTGAGGTGCTGTCTGACCTTGTAGGCGAAATGTTGCTCGTTCATAACGTAATTCCCTTGCTTTTCAGTGCGGCGGCGAGCGTGTGGGTTGCGCGGGAGCAATGCGTTTTCACGCTGCCCTCCGAACAACCCATCGCGGAAGCCGTTTCGGCGACATCCATGTCCTCCCAGTAACGCATAAGAAACGCTTCCCGTTGACGCGTCGGCAGGGATTTTATTTCTTCTTCAATGATGTTGAGAACCTGGGCTTGCTGCAGTTGGCTGTCTGGGGTGTTCGGGGTAAAGGACTCGGATTCTGCCTCCAATGTTTCCAGAGGGTCACGGGTTTCGTCTTCGTCGGACGTGAAGGACGACAGAAGCGTGGTCCAGAGTGAGCGCACCTTGCTGCGCCGATAGTAGTCCCGGATCGTATTCTGGATGATGCGCTGGAACAGCATCGGAAATTCTTCGGCCGGCCTGTCACCGTACTTTTCGGCGAGCTTCATCATCGAGTCTTGAACGATATCAAGCGCCGACTCTTCGTTGCGCACGGCAAACATCGCCTGCTTGAAAGCACGACGCTCCGATGTCGCGAGAAAATCCGACAGTTCGCGTTGGCTAGCCAGAGTGAAATTCCTTGGTGGTATCGGGATGGAAATATCCCTTGGTAATGAGCGGCTCAGGCTTCAGTCTTGACCAATTGTGGTCTAGGCCTTAACGTTACACGCTTTTTCGAGCATTTTGCTTGGTAAGGCGGCGATGATGACCATGATGACTGGTGCGGAGATTGTAATCAGGTGCCTGCAGGAAGAAAAGGTCGAGTATGTATTCGGCTATCCCGGCGGGTCGGTTCTCCATATCTACGATGAACTGTTCAAACAGGACAAGATCAAGCACATCCTGGTTCGCCATGAACAAGCCGCCGTGCACGCCGCTGATGCGTTGTCGCGTTCCTCGAACAGCGTGGGCGTTGCCCTGGTTACCTCGGGGCCCGGTGCGACCAACGCGGTGACCGGCATTGCAACCGCCTATATGGATTCGATTCCGCTGGTTGTGATTTCGGGGCAGGTGCCGACCTCCTACATCGGGCAGGATGCCTTCCAGGAGTGCGATACCGTGGGCATCACGCGTGCCTGCGTGAAGCACAACTTCCTCGTCCGCGACGTGCGCGACATTGCTTCGACCATCAAGAAGGCGTTCTACATCGCCAGCACCGGTCGTCCTGGGCCGGTCGTGGTCGATATCCCCAAGGACATCACTGCTGCAAAGTGCAAGTTCGAGTACCCGGCCGAAGTCCATATGCGGTCGTACAACCCCGTCGTCAAGGGGCACCAGGGCCAGATCAAGAAGGCCGTTCAGTTGCTGCTGAGCGCCAAGCGCCCGATGATCTATACCGGCGGCGGCGTGGTGCTCTCGAATGCATCGGAGCAGCTCACCAAACTCACGCGCCTCCTCGGTTTTCCTATTACAAATACGCTGATGGGCTTGGGTGCCTATCCGGCGACCGATCCGCAATTTCTCGGCATGCCCGGTATGCACGGCGCCGTCGAGGCCAACATGGGCATGCAGCATTGCGACGTGCTGTTTGCCATCGGTGCGCGTTTTGACGACCGGGTGGTCGGCAATCCCGAGGATTTCGCCTCGATTCCGCGCAAGATCATTCATGTGGACATTGATCCTTCGTCGATTTCGAAGCGTGTTCGCGTCGATGTGCCGATCGTCGGCAATGTTGCCGACGTGCTCGATGACATGATCAAACTGCTTGAGGCGGAGACTGCCAAGGTCGATATCAGCGGCTGGTGGCAGCAGATCGAGGAATGGCGCGCCTGCCAATGCATGAAGTACACGATGAAGGACGTGATCATGCCGCAGTTCGTCATCGAGAAGTTGTGGGAAGTCACCGGCGGCGACGCGATCATTACGTCGGATGTGGGGCAGCATCAGATGTGGGCGGCGCAGTACTACAAGTTCAACAAACCGCGTCGCTGGCTCAATTCCGGCGGCTTGGGAACGATGGGCGTCGGCCTTCCTTACGCGATGGGCGCCTCGCTCGCCAACCCGGACAAGCAGGTGGCCTGCATTACCGGTGACGGTTCGATCCAGATGTGCATTCAGGAACTCTCGACGGCTAAGCAGTTCGGATTGCCGATCAAGATCATCAACCTGAATAACCGCTATCTCGGAATGGTGCGCCAGTGGCAGGAGATGTTCTACAGCCGCCGTTATTCGCAGACCTACATGGACTCGATCCCGGACTTCGTGAAGCTCGCCGAAGCCTATGGGCACGTCGGCATCCGCGTGGAAAGGCCAGAAGACGTCGAGCCGGCCTTGAAGAAGGCGTTCATTGATCACAAGGATGATCTGGTGTTCCTTGACATCCGCACCGCGCGGGAAGCGAACGTCTTCCCGATGGTTGCGGCGGGCAAGGGCTTGTCCGAGATGGTCTTGGCTGACGAAAATCTGTAAGGGAACGACGACATGCGACACATCATTTCAATTCTTCTCGAGAACGAGGCGGGGGCGCTGTCGCGCGTGTCCGGCCTGTTCTCCGCGCGTGGCTACAATATCGAGACGCTGACCGTCGCGCCGACCGAGGACGTCTCGTTGTCCCGCCTGACCATCGTGACCTCGGGCAGCGACGAAGTCATCGAGCAGATTACCAAGCAACTGAACAAGCTGATCGACGTCGTCAAGGTCGTCGATCTTTCTGAAGCCGCGCATATCGAGCGCGAGCTGATGCTCATCAAGGTTCGCGCCACTGGCAAGGACCGCGAGGAAATGAAGCGCATGGCCGACATCTACCGCGGGCGCATCATTGACGTTACCGATTCGACCTACGTCATCGAACTCACCGGTAGCGGTTCCAAGCTCGATTCCTTTATCGAGGCAATCGAAGCGGATCTCATCCTCGAAACCGTCCGTACCGGCGTCAGCGGCATTGGCCGCGGCGACCGCATTCTCAAGGCTTAACCGGGAAGCATTCCGGATCATTCCTACGAAAGGAACACCATGAAGGTTTATTACGACAAGGACGCCGACCTCTCTCTGATCAAGGGCAAGAAGGTCACCATCGTTGGCTACGGTTCGCAAGGCCATGCCCACGCGCAGAATCTGACCGATTCGGGCGTCGAGGTTACGGTCGGTTTGCGCAAGGGTGGCGCTTCATGGAGCAAGGTTGAAAAGGCCGGCATCAAGGTCGAGGAGGTCGCCAAGGCCGTCGAGGGCGCTGACGTCGTGATGATGCTGTTGCCGGACGAAAACATCCCGGCGGTGTACTACAACGACGTCGAGCCGAACATCAAGAAAGGCGCGGCGCTGGCGTTCGCGCACGGCTTCAACGTTCATTACAATCAGGTCGTTCCGCGTGCCGACCTCGACGTCATCATGGTCGCGCCGAAGGGGCCGGGCCACACCGTTCGCTCCGAGTACCTCAAGGGCGGCGGTGTTCCCTCGCTGATCGCCGTGCATCAGGATGTCTCCGGCAAAGCCAAGGACATCGCGCTTTCCTACGCGGCGGCCAACGGCGGCACCAAGGGCGGCGTGATCGAAACCAACTTCCGTGAAGAGACTGAAACCGACCTGTTCGGCGAGCAGGCCGTCCTTTGTGGTGGCGCGGTCGAACTCGTGAAAATGGGCTTCGAAACCTTGGTCGAAGCCGGTTACGCGCCCGAAATGGCCTACTTCGAGTGCCTGCACGAGCTCAAGCTGATCGTCGACCTGATGTACGAAGGCGGCATCGCCAACATGAACTACTCGATCTCGAACAACGCCGAATACGGCGAGTACGTGACCGGCCCGGAAGTCATCAACGAGGAATCGCGCTACGCCATGCGCAACGCGTTGAAGCGCATCCAGAACGGCGACTACGCCAAGATGTTCATCCTCGAAGGCAAGACCAACTATCCGGCAATGACGGCACGGCGTCGTTTGACGGCTGAGCACCAGATCGAAACGGTCGGCGCCAAGCTGCGCGACATGATGCCGTGGATCAAGAAGAACAAGCTCGTCGATCAGTCGAAGAACTGATCAGTCTGTTTGCTTGACGGGAACGGCCTGGCGCGGGGCCTGCGTCTCATCGCAGGCCCCATCGGTCGATAACCCGATTCTGCTTTGGGCGGCGTCATTCCCTGACCCGCCCAAATGCCATCAAGGAGTCAAATGAACTACCCACATCCAATCCTCGCCAAAGAAGGCTGGCCGTTCATCGCGGCGTCGTTCGTGCTCGCTGTGCTGGCATCTTCCGCCGGCTTTTGGGCGCTGCCCTTCTGGGTCGTCTTCCTGTTCTGCGTCCAGTTTTTCCGCGATCCGGCGCGGGTGGTTGCCGGTGGCCCGAAGAGCGTGCTTGCGCCTGCGGATGGTCGCATCGTGGTCGTCGAGGAGGCGGATGACCCCTATCTCAATCGCCGCGCGGTCAAGGTGAGTGTATTCATGAACGTGTTCAACGTGCATTCGAATCGCTCGCCGATCGAGAGCACGGTGCAGCAGAAGTGGTACAAGCCAGGGTCGTTCCTGAATGCCGCGCTCGACAAGGCGTCGCTGGAGAACGAGCGCTGTGCCCTGCACCTCAGAACCAAGGATGGTCGTGACGTCACGTGCGTGCAGATTGCCGGCCTTGTGGCGCGCCGGATACTCAATTATGTGGATGCGGGTGCGGTATTGGCGCCGGGGCAGCGTTACGGCTTCATTCGCTTCGGCTCCCGAGTCGATCTTTATCTGCCGCTTGATAGCAAGGTGAGGGTCGTCATTGGCGAGAAGGTCCAGGCGACGAGCACGGTGCTGGCAGAGCTGTCCTGACCGAGACTGGTTGCCCGCGGCTTGTCCGGCGCTTATCGCTGTCGGACGAAGCAAATCGCTGAACAGAAAAATACCAGTGCGAGCAGAATTTCCGTTCCAGCGAGCAACCGTGCGGTCGTCGTTGCGTCGGTCACGCGCATGACGCCTTCGGTGAAATAGAGAATGATCAGCATTGATGACCACTGATAGGTGTATTTGTCGCCGTGGAGAATTCCACGCAGCGGCAGCAAGAGCGGCAGGCTCTTCAGCACCAGCCATGAGCCGCCGGCCTTGACCGGGGCTAGCTTGAGTTCCCATGCGAGGCAAAGGAAGATCAGCGCGACAAGGCTCGTGCACGCTGCCAGGTAACAGGTTCGTCGGGTTGGCATGGTCGTTCGGGATGCTTCGGGGTTGTCAGGCGGGGAGTGGGTCTTGCTCCGGCTCGATCGAAAAGACCTCGATCAGTCCATTTTGTTCGTTTAGCCGCGTGCTTCTGACTTCGCGCACTTCGATATTCCCCTGTTCGATGACGAGGACGAGTTGTTCGGGGCGTTCATCGAGGAGTCCGCTTGGCGTGATGAGCATCTCGTCTAGGCGTAGTGGCGGCACCCGGGGAAGGATGAGGGCGGGGCGTGGTCCGGTGCTGGCTTGTCCGGATTCGCGCTCTGGCAGGGTGGCGAGCATCGCCGGGATAGCTTCTGTCGCCAGAATCTGCAGTCCGAATTCGAGATGCTCCTGGTTTTCGGAAAGCCCCCAGCGGATGATGCACACCTGCCATTGGCAGCCGGTTTCCGGCTTCAGCGCGACGATGTCGCCCACCGAAACGCCGGAAGTATCTCCGTGGACGTGCATGATCGAGTAGCCGTCAGGGCTTTCGTTGGCGATCATCCAGCTTGATGAGTGAACGTCGACTTCGTCGCTACGGCTGAATAGATTCCAAAGCGACTGGAGTCCTGCGCACAACACCGCGCGATAGTGTTGGCGCCGCCTCGGGAAGCGTCGCTTTCCGGGCGATTCAAGCGATTCTGCGAGACGGTGAAGCGCTCCGCGCCCTGCCGGTGTCCCGGCAAAATCAGGGAGTCCGATACGCTCAGGGGGGACTCCTGAGCGTATGGCGGCCAGTTGTTCCCTTATCAACGTTGCCAAACGATCACAGCTGAAGTTCATGAGTTGCCCCGTCTCCGGAGCGCCTTTCCGCGCGCAGGGCGTGGCAGGAGCGTCGCGTGCAGGGTCGATCCAGAATGATCTGCCGGATAGGTCCTCCTGGTTGTCGGAAACTCGAAGCAAGTTCACGTGCCGGGCGAGAAAGTGCGCAAGAAACCAGGTTTCGCGCGGCGTAAATGCGGCCGGCTGCGCGCAGGCGAGAAGGATGGCGGCAAAGTAAATGTTGTGGCAGTCGAGAAACACGGTGCCATCAGGAGAGGCGCCGATGGCGTACCTGCGAAGGTCGCAGTACGTGCGGTGCAGTTGCTGCCAGATGTCGCTTCCTGCGGGTGCGGCGGTCAGGTCGCTGATCAGCAGGTGCTGCGACAGCGCGCGCATTCGTTGCACAGTCAGGGTGTGCTCGATTTCCCTGGGCTTATGCGACCGCACGGTCGCGTATTCGTGCATCGATTCGAGGTCTTCGGCAAGTGCAGCCAACAGATTCTGCATACCGCGGACAAGCTGTCGCAGCCTTCCGGTCGGCGGAGGCGAGAGGCTGGCGAGTGCGGCAAGCAGCTTTTCGGAGTTTTCGATGATGCGGCCGCCCATTCGCGAAAGCGCGATGTTGCGGCTCTGGCGGTCGGCGTGGCATGACCGCAGCCGCGACAGGAGCGAGACCAGTGCGGGCACCTCTTCCAACAGGCCGGGCCGATCGGGTTGGTCGAGCCAGGTCTCAACCGCGCGCAAGGTTGCCGACGCGTCGCCGGGCGGAGCAATACTGACGGGGCTGGGTGGAGAGTCGGTCATGGGTAAAGCTGGCGTCGGAATAGGCTGATTGTTGCTGCGTCGAGTATAACGGGCGACTGCGGTCTGATGTAATGTGGAACGGAGGTTCCGGGGCGGTTGCTTGCTGCTGGTAAAATGCCAGCTCGAAACATGAGCTTGTTTTTTCGCGCTTTGTTGTTATAATTTCGCCCTTTTTCTGAATTCGGAATCAATCCTATGGTAGTCATTCGTCTCGCTCGTGGTGGCGCGAAAAAGCGCCCGTTCTACAGTGTGGTTGTGGCTGATTCCCGCACCCGTCGTGATGGCCGCTTCGTTGAGCGTATCGGCTTCTACAATCCGATCGCGACGGAAAAGGAAGAAGGTCTGCGCATTGCCCAGGATCGCCTGGCTTACTGGCAGCAGCAGGGTGCACAGCTCTCGCTGACGGTCGCCCGTCTCGTCAAGCAGAGCGCTGCCAAAGCGGCTGCTTAAGGGCTTTATCGCTTGTCGGATGCTGTCGATTCGACCGCTTCGAGCGGGTTTGTGGTTCTCGGCAAGATCGTTGATGCGTATGGCCTGCGCGGGGCCGTCAAGGTGCTTCCGTTTGCAGACGATCCGCTGCGTTGGTCAAAGTTGCTGAATTGGTGGGTCGGTAAGGAAGGAAGTCCCCCCGATACCTGGCAGCAGGTCCGTTTGCTCAAGCGCAAGGTGCATGGTGACGTTCTTGTGGTCGAGTTCGATACCGTGTGCGACCGAAATGCCGCTGAGAGCGTTCGCGGGATGCTCGTTGGCGTGCCGCGTGCGGCGATGCCGGCGGCCGGCGACGATGAGTACTATTGGGCCGACTTGATTGGCATGCAGGTAGTTAACACGCGCGAGCAGAGGTTGGGGAGCGTTGTCGGCCTGATTGAAACGTCGGCTAACGACGTCTTGCGCGTTAGCGATGGCGATGCGCCCGAGCGGCTGTTGCCCTTTGTCGCGTCGGTTGTCCTGGATGTTGATCTGGAGCGGCGGTGTATTCGCGTTGATTGGGAAGCGGATTGGTAAATCCGGTTGATCCAGCTTCGCGGCTGGCGGGGCAATTTGTCGCCGATGTGGTGACGCTGTTCCCGGAGATGTTCGTTGCTCTGTCGCAGTCGGGAATCACCCGGCGGGCGTTGGAGGAAAACCGCTGGAGTCTGGATTTCTGGAATCCGCGGGATTTTACGAAGGATGCGCATCGTACGGTCGATGACCGTCCTTACGGCGGTGGTCCGGGAATGGTGATGATGGTGGAGCCGCTGGAAGCGGCGATTTCCTCGGCCAAGGCCCGGCAGTCAGCATGTGGGCTGCGGTCGAGTCGCGTTGTGTATCTATCGCCGCAAGGCGCGCCGCTGACGCATCAGCGTGTGATGCGGTTTGTGGCAAGCGCGCAGGAGGAAGGACTGATTCTCCTCTGCGGGCGTTATGAAGGGATCGACGAACGCTTGATCGAGCGCTGCGTCGATGAAGAAATATCGATCGGTGATTTCGTGCTGTCTGGTGGTGAAATCCCCGCAATGGCGTTGTTGGACGCTGTTGTCAGGCAGTTGCCGGGCGTCTTGAACGACGCCGATTCGGCGGTACAGGATTCGTTTGTCGCGGGCCTGCTGGACTGCCCGCACTATACGCGGCCGGAGGAATACGCTGGTCAGCGGGTGCCGGATGTGTTGTTATCCGGTCACCACGAAGCGATTCGTCGCTGGCGGCTGAAACAGTCGCTGGGGCGGACGTGGCAGCGCCGGCCCGATTTGCTGGACGGGCGGACGTTGTCGAGAGAGGAAACGCAACTCCTGGGGCAGTTTCAGGAGCAATGCGGTCAGGAAACCAAAAAGGAGTCTTAAAATGAATCTGATAGCGCAACTCGAGCAAGAAGAAATTGCCCGCTTGGGCAAGACCATTCCGGAATTCGCCCCGGGCGATACGGTGGTCGTGCAGGTCAAGGTCAAGGAAGGCACGCGCGAGCGTCTCCAGGCCTACGAGGGCGTCGTCATCGCCAAGCGCAACCGTGGGCTGAATTCCAGCTTCATCGTGCGCAAGATCTCGTCCGGCGAGGGCGTCGAGCGTACGTTCCAGACCTATTCGCCGCTGGTTGCTGCGATCGAAGTGAAGCGTCGTGGCGATGTCCGCCGCGCCAAGCTCTACTACCTCCGCGAGCGTTCGGGCAAGTCGGCGCGTATCAAGGAAAAGCTGACGCGCAAGCAGAAGGACTAAGTTCCTCTTTGCGTAGAAAAAAAACGGGGCGGTGTCGAAAGACTCTGCCCCGTTTCTGTTTATGGCCGTGGATTTCCGAATGGGCTCGAACGGACCTGCTATGGCTTTTGCTTGACCTTCTCGATCAGCGCGTACGCGGAATGGTTGTGGATCGACTCGAAGTTCTCCGACTCGATCACATAGGAGTGGATACGCGGTTCAGCGTTGAGGCGCGCGGCGACGTCGCGCACCATGTCCTCGACGAACTTGGGGTTGTCGTAGGCGCGTTCGGTGACGTGTTTTTCGTCCGGACGTTTGAGCAGGCCGTAAAGCTCGCAGGAGGCTTCCGACTCGACGAGTTGAACGATCTCTTCGATCCAGACGAGCTTGTTGAGGCGGGCGGTGACCGTGACGTGCGAGCGCTGGTTGTGCGCGCCACGTTCGGAAATCTTTTTCGAGCAGGGGCAGAGGCTGGTGACCGGGACGACGACCTTGACCGTCGAGGCGATCTCGCCATGGCAGATTTCGCCGGTCAGCGTGACGTCGTAGTCCATCAGGCTTTGCACGCCGGAGACCGGCGCTGACTTGTTGATGAAGTAGGGGAAATTCATCTCGATGTGCCCGGTTTCGGCTTCCAGCTTCTTGACCATGTCGCGCAGCATGCTCGGGAAGTTCTCGATCGAAATCTCGCGCTCGTGGCTGTTGAGGATTTCGACGAAGCGCGACATGTGCGTGCCCTTGAAGTTGTGCGGCAGGCCGACGTACATGTTGAAGACGGCGATCGTGTGCTGGACGCCGCCCGTCCGGTCGAGGACGCGCACCGGGTGCCGGATCGACTTGATGCCGACGCGATTGATGGCGATCTGCCGGGTGTCGGCCGAACTCTGCACGTCCGCCATCGAGGCGGGCTGTTGCGAGGCGTGTGGGGCGTTCATTGCGGATCCTGTGATTCGTTAGCGGTTACTGGTTGGCGGCGAGGCGTTCGTCTGGCGCGAAGGCGGCGTGCTCGCGCGCGGCGCGGACGATGCCGTCACCGTCGAGGCCGATCTCGGCGAGAAGGCGTGCCTGGTCGCCATGGTCGATGAAGCGATCGGGGATGCCGAGGCGCACGAGGTGCGCCGGACTGTCGATTTCCTCGAGCACGCGGGCAACTTCGGCACCGGCGCCGCCGATCAAGGCGTTTTCTTCGACGCTGATCAGCAGCGAATGTTCCGCGGCGAGCCCGATGATCAGCTCGCGATCGATCGGCTTGACGAAACGCATGTTGGCGACGGTGGCGTCGAGTTCCTCCGCGGCTTCGAGGCACGGGCTCAGCATGCTGCCGAAGGCGAGCAGTGCGATACTTCGGCCGCGACGGCGGATTTCGCCCTTGCCGACGGGTAGCGCGCTGAGTTGTTTCTCGGTGGCAACGCCGGGCCCGCCACCGCGCGGATAGCGCACGGCACTCGGCCCGTCGATGCGATACGCCGTGGTCAGCATCTTCCGGCACTCATCCTCGTCGGAAGGCGTCATGATCACCAGGTTCGGGATGCAGGTGAGGTACGAGAGGTCGAAGGTGCCGTGGTGCGTCGGGCCGTCGGCGCCGACCAGGCCGCCGCGGTCGAGTGCGAAGACGACCGGCAGGTTCTGCAGCGCGACGTCGTGCAGCAATTGATCGTAGCCCCGCTGCAGGAAGGTCGAATAGATTGCGAGCACCGGGCGCATCCCCTCGCAGGCGAGACCCGCTGCGAACGTAACGGCGTGCTGCTCGGCGATGCCGACGTCGAAGTACCGCTCGGGGAAGCGTTCGGCAAAACGGATCATGCCCGAGCCTTCGCCCATCGCCGGCGTGATGGCGACGAGTTTGGGGTCGGCCGCGGCCATGTCGCACAGCCAATCGCCGAAGATTTGCGTGTAGTTTGGCTTGCCGCCGCCTTTGCCGCCTTCGATGCCGAGTTCAGGCTGGAATTTCGAGACGCCGTGATAGAGGATGGGGTCGGCTTCGGCGAGCTTGTAGCCCTGTCCCTTCCTGGTGATGACGTGCAGGAACTGCGGCCCCTTGAGCTTTTGCAGGTTCTGCAGCGTCGGGATCAGCGAATCGAGGTCGTGGCCGTCGATCGGCCCGATGTAGTTGAAACCGAGCTCCTCGAACAGCGTTCCCGGCGTCAGCATGCCCTTGACGTGTTCTTCGACGCGATTGGCGAACTCGAGCAGCGACGGCGAGACGGCGAGGACTTTTTCCCCGGCTTTGCGCGCGGCGTTGAAGGTGCCGCCCGAGAACAGCCGCGCAAGATACTTGTTGAGCGCGCCGACCGGCGGCGAGATCGACATGTCGTTATCGTTGAGGATGACGAGCATGTTGGCGTCGGCGACACCCGCGTTGTTCAAGGCTTCGAAGGACTGCCCGGCCGACATCGCGCCGTCGCCGATGATGGCGACCGTGTTGCGGTTCTCACCCTTGAGTTTGGCGCCGAGCGCCATGCCGAGCGCGGCGGAAATTGAAGTCGACGAGTGGCCGACGCCGAAGGTGTCGTAGCGGCTCTCGCTGCGCTTCGGGAAGCCCGAGACGCCACCGTGCGTGCGCAGTCGGGCCATGCCTTCACGCCGGCCGGTGAGCACCTTGTGCGCGTAGGTCTGGTGGCCGACGTCCCAGACGAGACGGTCGTCCGGTGTATCAAACACGTAGTGCAGGGCGATGGTCAGTTCGACCGTACCGAGATTCGAGGAGAGGTGGCCTCCGGTTTTCGATACCGATTCGACGAGAAAGCCGCGCAATTCCTCGGCAAGCTGTGGCAGCTGTTTGCGCTCCAGCCGGCGGAGGTCCGCCGGCGACTGAATGGTGTCGAGAAGAGGATAAGCAATCATTTTGTTCGGAGTCTGACGTAAATCGTGGCAAGCGGCCGGATACGATGGCCGACCGTTTCGCTAGAACTTGCGGTGGGTAATGAAGTTGGTCAACTCGATCAGGCGACCGCTGCGCTCGCCAAATGGTGTGAGCGCATCGATTGCCTCGCCGCGCAGCGATTCGGCGAACTCGCGTGCGCGCTCAAGTCCCATCAGGCTGACGTAGGTCGGTTTGTCCGCGGCCGCGTCTTTCCCGGCAGTCTTGCCCAAGGTTGCGGTGCTTGCGGTGCAATCGAGAATGTCGTCTACCACCTGGAACAGCAGGCCAGCGCGCTTGGCGAAGCGGTCGAGCGATTCGCGCATTTCGGTGGTCATGGCGTCGCCGCACAGGGCACCGAGCATGATGGCCGCGCGGATCAGAGCGCCAGTCTTTAGCGCGTGCATCAGTTCGAGTTCGGGCTGGTTCAGCGCGTGGCCGACCGACGCGAGGTCGATCGCCTGGCCGCCGGCCATGCCGCAGGAACCGCTGGCGTGGGCGAGCAGACGGACCATTTCGATGCGCCGCTCGGCGCTCCCCAATTCTTCGCGCGTCAGCAGTTCGAACGCGAGCGATTGCAGGCTGTCGCCGACCAGGAGCGCGGTCGGTTCATCGTACTCGACGTGGCAGGTCGGGCGGCCGCGCCGCAGCACGTCGTCGTCCATGCAGGGCAGATCGTCGTGAACCAGCGAGTAGGCGTGGATCAGTTCGACGGCACAGGAGGCGATTTCGATTCGTTCCTCCGGACTCTGCGTCAGTTCGCCGGCGGCGAACGCGAGCAGCGGGCGGATGCGTTTCCCTCCGCCCAGGCTGGCGTAGCGCATCGCCTGATGCAATCGGGCCGGGATCGCTTCGGCCGCCGGGAGTCGGTGCGCGAGCGCGCTTTCCACGCGTGTTTGAATGCCGTGCATCCAGTCGGGAAATGCGACGCTCATCGCGAACCTCCTGCGCTGACGTCGAAATCTCGGAGTACGCCGTTTTCGAGAATCTGGATCTTGCTTTCGGCGTCGCCCAGTTGCTGCTGACAATGCTTGAGCAGTTCGCTGCCGCGACGATAGGCGGCAATCGATTCTTCGAGCGGGAGACGCCCGCCTTCCATGCTCTGGACAATCTGTTCCAGTTCGGCGAGTGCGGCCTCAAATTTCAGTTCGCTGACCGCGGGTTCCGCGGGCTTGGAGACCGCATTTCCGCTCGTGTCGGCAGGGTTGGATCGCGCCATGAAGACAACTCTGAATAAACGACGGAAAATAGCTCAAGCGGGCGCCTCGGTCAAATGAAAACGGCCTCGAATGCAGGGTTGGGCCATGAAGGGAGGCCCGAATGCGCATAGAATTGCGGGTTTTCCGACATCGACTGACCATGCAATCGCTCTGGATGATTGCGGCCAGCTTCCTTTTCGCCAGCATGGGCGTTTGCGTGAAGCTCGCGGCCGAGACCTTCCCGCCTTCCGAGATCGTCTTCTATCGCAGTTTCATCTCGTTCCTGATGATGCTGCCGGTCGTTCGGCTGCACGGCGTGTCGCTGGCGACGCCGCATTGGCGCTTTCAGCTCTGGCGCAGCGCGGCCGGGTTCGTCTCTCTGCTGCTCTATTTTTACGCGATCTTCCTCCTGCCGCTGGCGACTGCGGCGACGCTGGCCTACACGTCGCCGCTCTTTCTGGCGATCTACCTCGGCTGCTTTCGCAAGATGCATCTGCGGCGCGGGATGGTGGTCGCGCTGACGATCGGTTTTGCCGGCGTCGCGTTGTTGCTGCGGCCGACGCTGCACGCCGAACAATGGCTTGGTGGTGTGATCGGGCTCGGCAGCGGCATGTTGTCGGGCCTGGCGTTCTACAACATCAAGGAGCTCAGCGAACGGGGCGAGCCGGAAGCGCGTACCGTGTTCTATTTTTCGCTGTTCTCGACGCTCGCCAGCGGGCTCTGGATGCTGCTCTACGAGTTCCATCCGCTCGATCTGCGCGGCGGACTGCTGATGTTCGGTGTCGGCGGATTCGCCACCGCGGCGCAGCTGGCGATGACGCGTGCCTACACGCGCGGCAATACGCTTGTTTCGGCCAGCCTTGCGTATTCAACGGTGATTTTCGCGAGCCTTTTCGGTATGCTGTTCTGGCAGGAGACGCTTTCGCCGGGTGCCTGGTTGGCGGTAGCGCTGATCATCGCCAGCGGTCTCGTCTCCACGTGGTTTTCGCGGGCGAATCCGGCCGAGCAGGACTGATGCGACGCCAACGCCCTGGAAACACAACCGAGAAGAGGAGTCTGCCATGATCGTGATCCAGCAAGAGCCGCGGCGCGTTGTCGTCAATGTCTATGGCGAATTTACCTTGGCCGATTACAAGGAATTCGAAGACATGGTCAACTACAAGGTCAAGTTCGAGGGCCCGGTCGATCTGCTCTTCGATCTGCGCGAAATGATCGACTTCACGCTCGATGTGGCCTGGGAGGACATCGTGTTTTCGCGCGCCCACGCCGACGATTTCACCCGGGTGGCTGTGCTGACCGACAGCCAGTGGGTCGCGTGGAGCACGTGGTTGTCGAAGTTCGTCATCAGCGCCGAACTGCGCGTTTTTGGTGAAGAGGATGAGGCTCGGGCATGGCTCGACGAGGGCTTGGGTCTGGAGGGAACCGCATGAGTTTTTCGACCGTCGTCAATTGTGTGACGCTGGCTGAGCACCTGAACGACCCGACCTGGCGCGTCTTCGATTGCCGTCACCTCCTATCGGATGTGGGCTACGGCGAAAAAGTGTACGCCGAGGGGCATCTTCCCGGCGCTTTCTTCCTGCACCTTGATCGCGACCTGTCCGGTCCGATGAACGGCGCGAATGGACGCCACCCCTTGCCGGACCCGCAGGCGTTCGCGCGCAAGCTCGCCGCGGCGGGCGTCTCGGCGACGACGCAGGTTGTCGTATACGACGACGCGGGCGGCATGATCGCCGGCCGCCCGTGGTGGCTGCTGCGCTGGATCGGGCACGAGCGCGTCGCCCTGCTCGACGGCGGCATCAATCAATGGATCAGGGAAGATCGGGAGCTCTCCACCGAAGTGCCACACTCGGCGCACGCGGATCTCGACGTTAATCTGCACGACTGGGTCGTGACGACCGAGGATGTCCATGGCAATCTCGATCGGCAGGCGTTCTGCGTCGTCGATGCGCGCGGGCCGGACCGCTTCCGCGGCGAGAACGAGACGATGGATCCGATTGGTGGCCATATCCCCGGCGCGCGCAACCGCTTCTTTCGCGACAACCTCGATGCCGATGGCTGTTTCCGCCCGGCTGCCGAGCTGCGCCGCGAGTTTTTCGCCTTGCTGGCCGGCGTCGAACCCGCGCAAGCCGTCATGCAGTGCGGCTCCGGCGTGACGGCCTGCCACAACCTCCTGGCGATGGAAATCGCCGGCCTGCACGGCGCGAAGCTTTACGCCGGGTCGTGGAGCGAGTGGTGCAGCGATCCGGCGCGGCCGGTGGCGCGCTAGTCCTGATCAGCCCCGCGCGCCGAGCAGCAGCGCCATCACGCAGTCGGTCAGTTGGTCGAGCGATTGCCCGCCATCGGCGCGATACCACTGCGGCGTCCAGTTGAGCATGCCGAAGAGCAGCAGGCGCACCGGCGGCTGCGCGCTGTTCAGCTGGCCTGCCGCGGCGAGCGCGTCGAGCGTCTCCTGCCACGGTTTCTGGTAGCGATCGGTGATCGCCGCGATCTCGGCGCGCGCCGCCGCGTCGAGGGAGCGCGATTCGAAGAGCAGCAGCGGCGCTTCGCATTCGCCTTCGAGCAGATTGCCGAGGTGCGTCCGGATCAGCACGCGCAGCCGCAGCGCCGGGTCGTCGATGCCTTCGATGGCGGACAGCAGGCTGCGATAACCCGTTTCCAGCCCCTCGGCCATCGCGGCCTTGAGCAGATCCTGTTTGCTGCGGAAATGATAGAACGGGCTGCCGGAACGCATGCCGGCGGCGTCGGCGATGTCGCGCGTCGTCGTCGCTTCGAAGCCCTTGTCAACGAACAGGCGCGCGGCGGTGCGCAACAATTCCTCGCGCCGGCTGGCGTCGCCTGGCGTGTTCGAATTGGGCGATCCCGGCTTGCGTCCGCGTCGCATAATCAAAGACTCGCCGCCAGCCGCGTACCCTGGTCGATGGCGCGCTTGGCGTCGAGTTCGGATGCAACATCGGCGCCGCCGATCAGGCTCACGCTAATGCCGGCGGCCTCCAGCGGCGCCTGCAACTCGCGCTGCGATTCCTGGCCGGCGCAGACGACGATGGTGTCGACCGGCAAGGCCTTCGCTTGGCCATTAACAGTGATGTGCAACCCGGCATCGTCGATGCGTTCGTAGCTCACGCCGGCGATCATCTCCACGCCACGTTTCTTCAACAGCGTGCGGCGTATCCAGCCGGTCGTCTTGGCCAGCCCGTCGCCGACCTTCGACGACTTGCGCTGCAGCAGATAAACCTGGCGCGGCGAGTCTTCGCTGTGCGGTGTCTTGAGTCCGCCGCGATTGGCGTAGGTGCGATCGATTCCCCACTCGTCGTTGAAGCGGTCCACCTCGGCGACGTTGTCATGCACGTGCGTCAGGAATTCGCCAACGTCGAAGCCGATGCCGCCGGCGCCGATGACGGCGACTGACTTCCCCGCCAATTTTTGGCCTTCGATGATCTCGATATAGGTGGCGACCTTGGCGCTGTCGATGCCCGGAATCGGCGGTTTGCGCGGTACGATCCCGGTAGCCAGCACGACGTGGTCGAAACCACCGGTGCGCAATGCGTCCGCGTCGACGCGCTGATCGAGCTTGAGCATGACACCGCTTGTTTCGATGCGGCGGCGGAAGTAACGCAGCGTCTCGTTGAAATCCTCCTTGCCGGGAATGTGCTTGGCCAGATTGAACTGGCCGCCGATGCGATCCGCGGCGTCGAAGAGCGTGACGTCGTGCCCACGTTCGGCGGCGGTTGTCGCACAAGCGAGGCCGGCCGGCCCGGCGCCGACGACGGCGATCTTCTTGCGCGCCGCCGCCTTGGCGATCACCAGCTCGGTCTCGTGGCAGGCGCGCGGATTGACGAGGCAGGAGGTCAGCTTGCCGTTGAAAATGTGGTCGAGGCAGGCCTGATTGCAGGCGATGCAGGTGTTGATCTCGTCGCCCCGGTGGGCAGCGGCCTTGTTGACGAATTCGGGGTCGGCGAGGAAGGGGCGGGCCATCGACACCATGTCGGCGCAGCGGCTGGCAAGCACGTCTTCGGCGATCTCGGGCGTGTTGATGCGGTTGGTCGTGACGAGCGGGATCTTTACCTCGCCTTTCAGCCGCTGCGTCACCCAGGCGAAGGCGGCGTGCGGGACCATCGTGGCAATCGTCGGAATGCGCGCTTCGTGCCAGCCGATGCCCGTGTTGATGATCGTCGCGCCGGCGGCTTCGATCGCCTTGGCGAGCTGGACGACTTCGCCCCACGTGCTGCCGCCCTCGACGAGGTCGAGCATCGACAGGCGGAAGACGATGATGAATTTCGGCCCGACCTTTTCGCGCGTCGCGCGCACGATTTCGACGGCGAAGCGGATGCGGTTTTCAAAGCTGCCGCCCCATTCGTCGGTCCGGTGGTTCGTCTGCGGGGCGATGAACTGATTGATCAGGTAGCCCTCCGAGCCCATGATCTCGACGCCGTCGTAGCCGGCCTTCTGCGCCAGACGCGCGCAGCGCGCGTAGTCGCCGATCGTCTTGCGGATGCCCCAACCGGTCAGTGCGCGCGGCTTGAAGCGGTTGATCGGCGCGCGCAGGCTCGACGGTGCGACGTTGAGCGGGTGGTAACCGTAGCGGCCGGTGTGCAGGATCTGCAGCGCGATCTTGCCGCCCGCCGCGTGCACGGCGTCAGTGACGATCCGGTGCTTGGCCACCTGCCAGGGGAAGCTCAGCTGCGAGCCAAAGTGATAAACCCGCCCGGCCAGGTTCGGCGAGAAACCGCCGGTGACGATCAGCCCGACGCCGCCGCGCGCACGTTCGGCATAGAAGGCGGCCATGCGCTCGAAGCCGTTTTTCTCTTCCTCCAGTCCGGTGTGCATCGAACCCATCAAGGTGCGGTTGCGCAAGGTGGTAAAGCCGAGGTCGAGCGGGGCGAGCAGGTGCGGGTAAGGCGAAGTTGGGGGATGGATGGACATTCTTGCGGACTCCTTCAAACGAGTTTCAGAAAGTGCTTGCGGGGTCGTAGCGTCGATTAAATTAAAGGCAAGCAAACGCTTGGTTAATTATTGGGCGCAATCCGGGAAAAAGGCAAGGCCGGTTGATCCTGAAAAACTCAGTTCTTCACCGCAAAGGCGCAAATATCGCAAAGGTTCGCAAAGAAAATCAAAGCGTTACGCGAACAGCACCTATCTTCCATCGCCACCCACAGGGTGAATGGTCAAGTACGA
>NZ_JAGOIT010000033.1 GCF_017995515.1 Propionivibrio sp. | reverse complement strand
CGGTCGGGTCGCCGATCATCGGGTACTTGATCTTCTTGATCGTGTCCGAAGCGTCGTGCCAGGCCTTGTGCGTGAAGTGCGTGTCGGTCGACACCGAGTACACCTCGACGCCCATCTTCTGGTAGTCGGCGTATTCGTCAGCCAGGTCGCCGAGCTCGGTCGGGCAGACGAAGGTGAAGTCGGCCGGGTAGAAGAAGACGACGGACCACTTGCCGCGCAGATCGGCATCGGAGACCGGGACGAACTTGCCGTTGTGGTAAGCGGTGGCCTTGAACGGGAGGATTTCGGTGTTGATCAGTGATTGCATGAGTAACTCCTTCGTGTTGTGTTTCTGGTTGAGAAGTGATGCGACGGGATGAATCTTAAAAGTTACGCTGCAATTTATCCAATTGATTGTCTTTATATTGCCCATAGAGTCAGACTATTGGACCTGACTCCACGCCAGCCGCGGGCAACTGTTCCACAACCTGGTCCACGATGCTGGTTTCGGCCATTTGCCCCGACCCGTGACCGAGCCCGGACAAACCACGACGCCGAGCGCCATCCCCAGCAAAGCCCGACCACGCCACGGCGACCAGCAGGTCTCGGTCGTCTTTGAACGGCGTCGCGCTTGGCGTCACCGCCGCGCTCGGTGCGGCCTTCTACCCGGCCGAGGTGTTGAGCAGCACCGCCCTGCGCGAACTCGCCGATCAGCGCATGTACGCCGACAAGGCCAGCCAGAAACGGAACACACCGGCCGACTGATGGCCACGAGCGCAAAACGGCACGAACGACCCCGCGCATGCGCCCTCGGTTACAATAGCGCCCTTTTCAAATCAAAGACTTTCCGAGGTTTTCCGCGTGCTCGTCGCTTCCAACATCACCATGCAGTTCGGGGCCAAGCCCCTTTTCGAGAACGTCTCCGTCAAGTTCGGCGAGGGCTTCCGCTACGGCCTGATCGGCGCCAACGGCTCCGGCAAATCGACCTTCATGAAGATCATCGCCGGCGAACTCGAACCGTCCGCCGGCAACATCTCGAAGGACGCGCACGAGCGCATGGCCTTCCTGCGCCAGGACCAGTTCGCCTACGAGGACCAGCGCGTCATCGACGTCGTGATGATGGGCCACCAGGAGATGTGGGCGTGCATGCAGGAGAAGGACGCCATCTACATGAACCCGGAGGCGACCGAGGAAGACTACCTGCACGCCGCCGAGCTCGAACACCACTTCGCCGAATTCGGCGGCTACACGGCCGAAGCGCGCGCCGGCGAGCTCCTGCTCGGCGTCGGCATCCCGTCCGAACAGCACTACGGCCCGATGAGCGAGGTCGCGCCCGGCTGGAAGCTGCGCGTGCTGCTGACGCAGGCGCTGTTCGCCGATCCGGACATCCTGCTGCTCGACGAACCGACCAACAACCTCGACATCGCGACCATCCGCTGGCTGGAAAACGTCTTGAACGACCGCAACAGCACGATGATCATCATCAGCCACGACCGCCACTTCCTGAACCAGGTGTGCACGCACATGGCGGACCTCGACTACGGCAAGATCACCGTCTATCCGGGCAACTACGACGACTTCATGGAAGCGTCGTCGATGGCGCGCCAGCAGCAGAAGAACGCCAACGACCGCGCCAAGGAACGCATCGCCGAACTGCAGGACTTCGTGCGCCGCTTCTCGGCCAACAAGTCGAAGGCCAAGCAGGCGACCAGCCGCATGAAGTTGATCGACAAGCTGAAGCCGGAAGACGTGAAGCCGTCGTCGCGCCAGTACCCGTGGATCCGCTTCGAGTACGACGAAAAGGAAAAGCTGCACCGCCAGGCCGTCGAGATCGAGAACCTCAGCTTCGCCTATCCGGGCAGCGACAAGAAGCTCTTCAACAACCTCGACCTGACGCTCAACGCCGGCGACCGCCTGGCGGTGATCGGCGAGAACGGCGTCGGCAAGTCGACCCTGCTCAAGCTGCTGATGGGCGAACTGACGCCGCAGTTCGGCAGCATCAAGTGGACGGAAAAAGCGCGCCTGGGCTACTACGCGCAGGACCACGCCGAGGACTTCAAGAGCGATACGAACCTGACCGACTGGGTCTCCGAATACGCGCGCGCCAACGCCGCCGAGGGCGAGGACCTGGAAACGCTGATCCGCGGCACGCTCGGTCGTCTGCTCTTTTCCGGCGACGAAGTGAAGAAGGCGGTGCGCGTCATCTCCGGCGGCGAGCAGGGGCGCATGATCTTCGGCAAGCTGATGCTGATGAAGCCGAACGTGCTGGTCATGGACGAACCGACCAACCACCTCGACATGGAGTCGATCGAGTCGCTGAACTCCGCGCTGGAGAAATTCAAGGGCACGCTGGTCTTCGTCTCGCACGACCGCGAGTTCGTCTCCTCGCTGGCGACGCGCATCCTCGAAATCCGCATGGACGGCTCGATCGTCAACTACCTCGGCAACTACGAGGAGTACCTGTCCAGCCAGGGCATCGACTGATCATGCAGGGAAAACTCGCCGCCTTCGTGCTCCGCCTGATCGGCTGGCAGACCGTCTTCACCCCGCCGCCGGGGCCGAAGTCGGTCGTCCTCGTCTATCCGCATACGTCGAACTGGGACTTCGTGATCGGCGCGTTGTGGCGCGCCAAGCACCAGGTCTTCATCAACTGGGCCGGCAAGGACACGATGTTCCGCTGGCCGCTGAAATCCTTCTTCCTCTGGCACGGCGGCGTGCCGATCAACCGGCGCGAGCGCAGCGGCATGATCGGCCAGCTGGAACAGGCATTCGCCACGCGCGAGCGCTTCCACATGTGCTTCACGCCGGAAGGCACGCGCTCGAAGACCGACCACTGGAAATCCGGCTTCTATCGGCTGGCGCTTGCCGCCAAGGTGCCGGTCGGGCTCGGCTTCATCGACTACGGCCACAAGCAGGTCGGCATCGAACGCTGGATCACGCTGAGCGGCGACGAAGGAAAGGATCTCGCAACGTTGCGCGCTTACTACGGCGACAAGGCGGGGCGCTTCCCGGAAAAGGCCGGCGACATCCGCTTCCCGGACCGGTAAAGAAGCCCCCTATTCGGCGGCTTTCGCAGCCGCCCTGGCTTCTTCCTGCGCGCGCCTGGCGGCGCTCTCGGCAATCTTCTTGTTGCGCTTCTCAAGTTTCGCCTGGCGTTTGGCCTGGTCTTCGGCGGCCTTCTGCCGGCCCTTGGCCGCCTGCGCTTCCTTGTCCGCCAGCTTCTTCTCGCGCTCGGCGGCCTTGGCGGCCTCTTCGGCGCGGTAGGCCTCGCCCTGTTCCTTCTGCTCGAGTTCGCGTTGCGGCATGTCGGCCGCGCGCTGCGCCGCCTTGCCTTCAACCTCGGCGCGGTGCGCCTCGCGTTCGAAGTCGCGCGCCGGCGCTTCCAGCTTGCGCGCTTCGATCATCGATTGCGTGCGCTCTTGTTTGGCATCGACAAGGCAGTCGTTGACCAGAAACTTCTTGTAGCAGGCCGCCTCTTCCTCGGCAAAACGCGCCTCGGCCGCTTCGCGCATCCGGTCCGCAGCCTTGCGCTGTGCGGCGGCTTCGTCGAGCGTCGTCGGCTGCGGCACGGCCGCCGGCGGCTCGGCGGCGAGCACGTTCAGCGAGAAACCCGACAACAGGAAAAAAAGCGACAGCGGCCGAATCGGCAAACAACCCATGACTTTCATTGCATTCCTCCGAGGCCGGTAGACTAGTCGCTTACCCCCGGCCGCGCCAGTCGGGACAGCTCGCGCGGCGGAAATGCGTCACGTCCGGCCGCAGTCAGTTTGGTAGAATGGCGGGCTTGATTTGCACCCATCCACGCCTCATCCACACCAAAGCACAGGGAGTTTTCCGTGAGAATCGTCTGCCTCGACCTTGAGGGCGTCCTCGTCCCCGAAATCTGGATCGCGTTCTCGGAGCGCACCGGCATTCCGGAGTTGCGGCGCACGACGCGCGACGAGCCGAACTACGACACGCTGATGAAGTACCGCCTCGGCATCCTCGCGGAACACGGCCTCGGTCTCCCGGACATCCAGAAGGTGATCGGCGAGCTGAGCCCCTTCCCCGGTGCGAAGGAATTCCTCGATAAGCTGCGCGAGGACTTCGAGGTGATCATCCTCTCCGACACCTTCTACGAGTTCGCGCACCCGCTGATGCGCCAGCTGGCCTGGCCGACGCTCTTCTGCCACAGCCTCGAGGTCGATCCGGCGGGCGTCGTCGTCAATTATCGCCTGCGCATGCCCGAGCAGAAGCGCGAGGCGGTCAAGCGCTTCCGCGAGATGAACTTCACCGTCGTCGCCGCCGGCGATTCGTACAACGACACGGCCATGCTCGGCGAGGCGCACGCCGGCATCCTCTTCCATCCGCCCGAGAACGTGATCCGCGAATTCCCGCAATTCCCGGTCACCCTCAACTACGACGAACTGCGCGGCGAGATCGACCAGGCCTTCACCCGCGTCGAGAAACAATAACCCTAAAAACCTCACCGCAAAGGCGCGAAGGCGCAAAGATCGCAAAGGAAACAACGGGTTACCGTATTTGATCATTCACCCTATGGGTGACTACGTAAGATACGCGCCGTTCGCGTAGCCCTTTGATTTTCTTCGCGAACCTTCGCGCCCTTTGCGCCTTCGCGGTGAAGAATTGAGGTTTTAAGAACAACAGGACATCATGCATTCCCAACGCTTCTACACGCTTTCCGCCTCCTGCCCCGACCGCGTCGGCATCGTCGCCCGCGTCGCTGCTTTCATCGCCGAACATAACGGCTGGATTCTCGAATCGAGCTATCACTCGGACGATTCGCCCGAGGGCTCGCGCTACTTCATGCGCCTCGAAGTCAAGGCCGACTCGCTGCCTTTCCACCTCGCCGAATTCCGCGAACGCTTCCGCCCCATCGGCGAAGAGATGCAGATGGACTGGAAGATCAGCGACTCTGCGGTGAAGAAGCGCGTCGTCATCATGGTCAGCAAGCAGGAGCACTGCCTGTACGACCTCCTGGCGCGCTGGCAGTCGAAGGAGCTGGACATCGAGATCCCGTGCATCATCTCGAATCACGATACCTTCAAGGGCTTCGTCGAGTGGCACGGCATCCCCTTCCATCACGTGCCCGTCAATCCGGACAACAAGGAAGCCGCCTACGCCGAGATCCGCCGCCTGTTCGACGAGGTGCGCGGCGACACGATGGTGCTCGCGCGCTACATGCAGATCATCCCGCCCGAGATGTGCCGCGACTACCCGGGCCGGATCATCAACATCCACCACTCCTTCCTGCCCAGCTTCGTCGGCGCCAAGCCGTACCACCAGGCCTACCAGCGCGGCGTCAAGCTGATCGGCGCGACCTGCCACTACGTGACGAGCGAGCTCGACCAGGGCCCGATCATCGAGCAGGACGTCATCCGCATCGACCACTCGGACTCGGTCAACGACATGGTGCGCTACGGCAAGGACATCGAGAAAGCCGTCCTCGCGCGCGGCCTGCGCTACCACCTCGAAGACCGCGTGCTGGTGCACGGCAACAAGACCGTCGTTTTCAGATAACACCCATCGCCGAGCGCGGCCAATACCTCGCTCGGCTGCTTTCGCAAGGCCTCCCATGATCACCCTCAAGAGCGTCACCCTGCGCCGCAGCGCCAAGGTGCTGCTGGACGGCGCTTCCGTCACCATCAACCCGGGCGAGAAGGTCGGTCTGGTCGGGCGCAACGGCGCCGGCAAGTCGACGCTGTTCGCGTTGTTCAACGGCACGCTGCACGAAGACGGCGGCGACTTCTACCGGCCGGCCGCGTGGCGGCTGGCGCAGGTCGCGCAGGAAATGCCGGAAACCGAGATGAGCGCGACCGGATTCGTCATCGAGGGCGACACGCGGCTGATGGCAGCGGAGGCCGAGGTCAAGGCTGCCGAAGCGGCTGACGACGGCGAGCGCATGGCCAACGCCTACATGGCGCTGCACGACGCCGGCTCGCACGACGCCGAAGCGCGCGCGCAGGCGCTGATCCTCGGCCTCGGCTTCAAGACGACCGAGCTCAACAACCCGGTCAACAGCTTCTCCGGCGGCTGGCGCATGCGCCTGCAGCTGGCGCGCGCGCTGATGTGCCCGTCCGACCTCCTGCTGCTCGACGAACCGACCAACCACCTCGACCTCGACGCGCTGGTCTGGCTCGAAAGCTGGTTGAAGCGCTACGAAGGCACGATGATCGTGATCAGCCATGACCGCGAGTTTCTCGACGAGGTCACCAACGTCACGCTGCACATCGAGAACGGCAGCCTGACGCGCTACGGCGGCAACTACAGCACCTTCGAGGACACGCGCGCGCTGCAGCTCGAACTGCAGCAGAACGCCTACGAGAAGCAGCAGGACAAGATCGCGCATCTCACGAAGTTCATCACCCGCTTCAAGGCCAAGGCGACCAAGGCCAAGCAGGCGCAGAGCCGGGTCAAGGCGCTCGAGCGCATGGAGAAGCTGGCGCCGGTGCTCGCCGCGGCCGACTTCACCTTCGAATTCAAGGAACCGGCCAATCTGCCCAACCCGATGCTGGCGATGCAGGACGCGGTGTTCGGCTACCCGCCGCCGGAAGACGCGCCGGCCGGCACGCCGCCCGCCGTGATCGTGCGCAACGTGAGCAAGGCGGTCACCGCCGGCCAGCGCATCGGCATCCTCGGCGCCAACGGCCAGGGCAAGTCGACGCTGGTGAAGACGATCGCACGCACGCTGGCGCCGCTCGGCGGCACGCTGACCGAAGGCAAGGGCCTCAACGTCGGCTACTTCGCGCAGCAGGAGCTCGACGTGCTGAGCCCCGAGAGCAACCCGCTCGAACACATGGTGCGCATGGCGCGCGCCGGCTTGCCGGAAGGCGAGTCGGGTCGCGAACAGGATCTGCGCAACTTCCTCGGCTCGTTCAACTTCACCGGCGACATGGTCAAGCAGCCGGTCGGCACCATGAGCGGTGGCGAGAAGGCGCGCCTGGTGCTGTGCATGATCGTCTGGCAGCGCCCGAACCTGCTGCTGCTCGACGAGCCGACCAACCACCTCGACCTCGCCACGCGCGAGGCGCTCGCCGTCGCCTTGAACGAGTTCGAGGGCACGGTGATGCTGGTCAGCCACGACCGCTCGCTGCTGCGTTCGGTGTGCGACGAGTTCTGGCTCGTCTCGCGCGGCGGCGTCGCGCCGTTCGACGGCGACCTCGACGACTATCAGCGCTACCTGCTCGACGAGGCCAAGCGCGCGCGCGAGGCACTGAAGGCATCGCTCAGGGAAAGCAAGGAAGCAAAAGAGATCGCCGCCCCGCCGCCCGTCGCGAACAAGAAGATCACCGCCAACCTGAAGAATCTCAAGCGCGACCTTGGCAAACTCGAACAGCGGATGTTCGAGCTGCAAACGCAGAAGCATGAGCTCGAAGCGCGCCTCTCTACGCAAACGCCGCCGCTCTCGCCGCAGGAGATCGGCGAACTCGGCCTCAAACTGCAAACCATCAACGACACGCTGGCCGATTGCGAGGACCAGTGGCTGCTTCTCTCCGAGCAGATCGAAGCCGAGAGCTGAACGCACCCGGCCCGGCCGGACGAGAGCGCTCGGCCTTGACTATCGGTCGAGCGCGTTCCAATACTGAAGTCACGCAACCCGAACCACCGCTGGGGGTGACCATGTTTGTCCTGCGCCTGCCTGCCCATGCCCGCCTTGCCGTTTTCGCGCTTGCCCTGTCTGGCGTCTTCGTCCCGACGGCGCGCGCCGCGTCGATGGACTTCATCTACCCGCCGCCCGAAGCGGCCGGCGACGAGCGCCATCTCTATTACTGGCAGCTGCTCGACGCGGCGCTGGCGTCGAATCGCGATAAGTACGGCGACTACACGGCCAGACCGTTCGACAGCCCGATGACCTTCCAGCGCGGCATAGCCGAGGTCGAATCGGGCAACGGACGCGTGAACATTGTCTCGCGCGCGACCAATCTGGATCTGGAAAAACGCCTGCGCCCGATCCGCATTCCGCTCGACAAGGGACTGCTCGGCTTCCGACTGTTCCTCGTGATGCCCGAAACGCAGGTGCGGCTGGAACAGGTGAAGACGCTCGACGAGCTCAGACAGTTCACCATCGGCCAGAGCGCGAGCTGGAGCGACGTGCGTATCCTGCAGGGCGCCGGCTTCAAGCTGGTGCTCGCTGACGCGTACACGCCGCTCTTTTCGATGCTCGGCGGTCGGCGTTTCGACCTCTTCGCGCGCGGCGCGATCGAAATCGAGGCGGAATGGCGCGCCAACCGGGAAAACGTTCCGGGAATGCTGATCGAAAAGCGCTTTGTGCTGCACTACCCGATGCCACGCTACTTCTTCGTGCCGCGCACGCCCGAAGGCGAGCGCATGGCCGAACGCATCGAGGATGGCCTGCAGCGCCTGCGCGTGAGCGGCGAATTCGAACGGCGCTATCAGGCGTGGAAGAAGCTGGTCCTCGGCGGCCTGCAGCTGCCCGGGCGCACGGTCTTCCGTCTGCCGAATCCGGAGCTGTCGCCGGAAGCGCCGAGCGACAAATTCTGGTGGGACGACCTGGGCGCTGAACTGGCGACGCCGCGCTAAACGTTCTCTGCGGAACAGTCGTCGGCAAACCGGCGCGCGATGTCGGCGAAGCGCGTATCGATCGTCTGCAAGCGACCGATGATTTCCGGGTCGAAATGCCGGCCGCGCTCGCGCACGATGATCGCGATCGCCTCCTCGTGACTGAGCGCCGGCTTGTAGATGCGCCGCGAAATCAGCGCATCGTACACATCGGCCACGGCCATCATGCGTCCGGCCAGCGGGATGGCGTCGCCGGCGATGCCGCGCGGATAGCCGCTGCCGTCCCAGCGCTCATGGTGCGTCAACGCAATGAGGCGCGCGTATTCGAGGAAGGACGTATCGGCATTGCCGACTTCGCCCTGCGCGGCGGCGATCGCCTTGGCCCCGTACTCCGCGTGCATCTTCATGATCTCCCACTCGGCCGGGTCGAGCTTGCCGGGCTTCAGGAGAATGTGGTCGGGGATGGCGACCTTGCCGATGTCGTGCAACGGCGCCGACTTGAAGATCTGCGTGATGTTTTCATCGGAGAGTTCTAGCGCGTGATTGGGGCTCAGGCGCATGACTTCGCACAGGGCCAGCATGTAGTGCTGGGTGCGCAGGATGTGGTTGCCCGTTTCGTTGTCGCGCGCCTCGACGAGCGAACAGAACGCCGAGATGGTCGCGCTCTGCGCGGCGATGATCTGCCCCGAGCGGCGCGCCAACTCGTCTGCCTGTTCCTGGATCTTGCGCGTGCGCTCCTCGACCATCTGTTCGAGCGTCCGGTTCTGATCCTGCAGTGACTTCCTCGCCTGCGCGAGGAGCAGGTGATTGCGCACGCGCGCCAGCACGACGGCTTGCGACAGCGGCTTGTGGATGAAGTCCTCGGCGCCGAGCGAGAGGGCGAAGGCTTCGTCGGTCGAGCTCTCGAGGCTGGTGAGGAACATCACCGGGATGTCGCGCGTCAGCGGGCCGGTCTTCAGCCAGCGGCACAGCGTGTAGCCGTCGGGCATCGGCATGACGACGTCGAGCAGGATCAGGTCGGCCAGACCGCCGGCCGCGAAGTAGTCGATCAACTGCTGGCCGCGGGCGAAGGTCGTCACGCTGTAGTCCCGCCCGAGGTAGTCCTCGAGGATCAGGAGATTGTCCGGTTGATCGTCTACGGCAATGACGCGATAACTCATGGTTGTTGTTCCTCACTACGCTTCCTGGTGCCTTCGCCTTCACTCCACGCTGCCAGCCAGTGCCGGCTTTCCGCGAGCAGGGCGGCGAGCAGCCCGTGCAACTCGCCGGCGAGGCGCACGGCTTCGTCGGCGTTGTGATGCTGGACTTCCAGATCGGTCTGCCGCGCCGTATCGCGCAAACGCCGGGCCATCAGGTTGCCGCCGGTGCTTTTCAGTCCGTGCGCGACGCGCCCGATACCCGCCAGGTCCCGGACGGCAATGCAGCGCTCAAGTTCAGCCGGCGTGTCGGCATAGTAATCGAGCGCCGAACGCAGGAGCTTCGCGGCAAAATCCAGGCGGTCAGCAAAGCGCGCTTCGAGCGCCGGCCAGTCGATTACCGTATCAGCGCCGGCGCCGCTATCGCCGCCTTCCGCGCCGACGTCAGCAATGACGGCACGCGCCTCCTGCGCCGCGCGCGGCAGGCGCTCGACGCCGCAAAGGCGAAGCCAGCGGAGCAAGGCCGCGTAGAGCTCCCCGGGATTCACCGGTTTCGGAATGTGATCGTTCATCCCGGCCGCCAGGTAACGCTCACGGTCCGCCGAAAACGCGTTCGCGGTCATCGCCAGGATCGGCACCGAGGCGTAGTTCGGGAGCAGGCGAATCCGGCGCGTCGCCTCCAGCCCGTCGAGTCGCGGCATCTGGATGTCCATCAGGATCAGGTCGTAACTCCGCTGCGCCGACATCTCGAGCGCTTCGAGACCATCGGCCGCGGTGTCGACCGACAGGCCGGCCGCGCTCAGCAGATCCTTGGCCACTTCCTGATTGACCGGGTTGTCCTCGACGAGGAGCAGCGCCGCCTGGCGGTATTCGGAGAGCGCCGCTTCGTCGTCAGTCACGCGTGCGCGGTCGGACACGCCCGTCTCCGGGCGCAAGACGTCGAGCAGCGCGTCGTAGAGCGCCGACGGCGTCACGGGCTTGGCGAGGAAGGCAGCGAAACCGGCACCCGAGAGCGCCTCGCGCGTCAGTTCAGGCGCCACGGCCGATACCAGCACCAGCGCCGGCCGCGGCCCGACCGCGAGTTCACCCAGGCGGCGCGCGGTGGCAAAGCCGTCCATTCCGGGCATCCGCCAGTCGAGCAGGACGAGCCGGTAGGGGTGCCCGCTCTGCGCCGCGCGGAGTACCGCGCTCACCGCGGCTTCTCCGGAGTCCACCGTATCGGCGTCGAGGCCGAGGCTCAAGAGCATTTCGCGCGTCGGCTCGCGAGCTTCCTCAAGGTCATCGACGACGAGCACCCGGAGGTTGTGTTCGACATCCTGCGGCAGACTCGGCCACGGCGTTTCGTCGCGGTGCTGCAGGGGCAGTTCGAGCCAGAAGCAGCTGCCTTCGCCCGGCGCGCTTGCGCAGCCGACCCGCCCGCCCATCATCTCGGCCAGACGCTTGCTGATCGCCAGGCCGAGGCCGGTTCCGCCGTACTTGCGCGTGGTCGAAACGTCAGCCTGTTCAAAGATCTGGAACAGCCGACCCTGTTCATCTTCGCTCATGCCGATCCCGGTATCGCTGACTTCGAAGCGGATGCGCAGGGTGCCGTCCGCGGTGACCGTGTCACTGCCAACTTCGGCCATCCGGCAGCGGATGAGAATCCGTCCGCGCTCGGTGAACTTGACGGCGTTGCTGACGTAGTTGAGCAGGATCTGACCAATGCGGTTGCCGTCGCCGTGCAGCGTCTGCGGCAGATGGTCGGTGTCGACGATCAGCTCGATGTCCTTCGCCGCCACCTTGTCACGCACCATGTCGGCAACGCCGAGCAGCATGCGCTCGACCGAGAAATCGCGGCGCTCGATGCCGAGCTTGCCGGCCTCGATCTTCGAGAGATCGAGCACGTCGTTGATGATGCCGAGCAGGTGATGTGCCGCATTCTCGATCTTGCCGAGGCGGACGAGCGGGCGCTCGTCGCCGACCTCGCGGCGCAGGAGATGCGTCAGCCCGATGATGGCATTCATCGGCGTACGGATCTCGTGGCTCATGTTGGCGAGGAAGGTGCTCTTCGCCAGACTGGCTTCCTCGGCCGCCAGCTTCGCCGCCGCGAGCTCGGCGGTGCGCTGCCCGATGCGGCTCTCCAGGCTGGCGTTCAACGCCCGGATCGCCTGCTCGGCGCGCCGCGACTCGGTCACGTCGTCGTAGACCGTGAGCAACTGGCGTTCGCCGCCGGCGACGATGAAGCGGCCGAAGACCGAGACCTGCCGGATCGTGCCGTCGGCGCGCCGCATCTGGACTTCCATGCGGTTATCCGGCGTCGACTCGACCACACCGTGTCCGTAGCGGGCACGGTCGTCCGGGTTCGCCCACAGCCCGAATTCGTCGCCGCCGCGCCCCTGCGCCACCTCCTGCGCGTAGCCGAAATTGCGGAACCAGGCCTCGTTCCAGCGCGTCGCGCATACGCCCCTGGACTCGGACGTGACCGACAGCGCGATCGGCGACAGCTCGAACAAGGACTCGAAGCGCGCCTCGCTATTGACCAGAGCCTCCTCCCAGCGCTTGCGCTCGGTGATGCTCTTGCCGGTGCCGCGATAACCGCAGAAGCGGCCGTCGGCGGCGAACACGGGCTGCCCCGACGCACTGATGAAGAGCCGCTCACCGTTCGGTGCGACGTGGCCGTACTCGAAATCGCGAAAGGGCTGGTGCGCCGCCAGTTGCGCGCGGTGCGCGTCCCATTCGTCGGCGCCGAGCGTGCTCGCCGACTCCCAGCGCCGCTTGCCGAGCAGCGCGCGCGAGTCGATGCCGATGATGCGCTCCATGCCCGGCGAGAAGTAGGTGAAGCGCAAATCGGCGTCCTGCTCCCAGATCCAGTCGGAAGCGAGTTCGTTCAGGCTTTCGAGCACCGCGTTGTTGTGCCTGAGATCGTCGAAGGCGACGAGCAGCCGCTGGCGCATGCCTTCCATCGCCGTCGCCACTCGCCCGAGCTCGTCGCGGTCGTCGAACGGAATCGGCGTCGTCAGATCCTGCTCGGCGATGCGCCGGGTCGATCGGGCCAGACGCGCCAACGGCCGGATCACGCGCCGGCGCAGGATCAGGACGATCACCGAAGAGGACACCGAGAACACCAGCGCCAGCTGCAGCACGCTTTCGCGCAGGCGGCGCTGGTCCTCGGCCAGGTAGGGCGTGAGCGACATGTGCAGAAGAACGCGCCCGATGCGCCTGCCGTTGTACTCGACGAACTCCTCGCGCGCGACGATCAGTGCATCGCGGTCGGCCGGCCCATCAACGGCGACGAAGGTCTGCCGGTTGGTTTCCTCAACGACGCTGATCGAAACGAAGCGCTCGTCGTTCACGGTTGCCCGAACGATGGCTTCGGCATTGCCGTGGGCGAGCTCCCAGAGCGGGGTCCGCAACGCGGCCGACAACACCTGGGCGTGCCGCCGCAAATCGGATTCCAGCGCTACGCGTGCCCGCTGCTCCAGCGACAGGCTCTGGACGGCGAAGAACGCCAGGCTCGGAATCAGGAAAGCCAGCACGACGGCCACGAGCACCGCAAATTGCAGGCTGCCGGACCAGCGCCCCCCGCCGCCTCCGGCGCTCCGACCGCTTTCGCTGCTGCGTGATCTGTCCATGAACCTCCCCCAACGCGCCGTTTGCGCAATACGCGATCTGAACCCGGCAGCAATCGCTGCATCATGGCGCGCGCGTCGGCGGATTTCAACCGCCAATGCAGCGCCGATACGCCGCGAGCACAAGCCGGATGCAGCATCGGGAAGCCAATGCCGGCGAGCATTCCGTCATTGCATTTTGGATGGCATCGCCGCAGAATCGGCCGACTGTCTTCTTGCCGGCCACGCCCTCGTCATCACAACCGTCAGCCCCATCCGAACGATGAACGCCTCCCGACAGCGCCGCTCACCATGGGCATGAGACCTCTGCGCCGACGCTCGCTGAAAACGCGCGTGACGCTGTTTACGCTGCTCATCTTTCTCGCCAGCATCTGGTCGCTCGAGTTCTTCGTCAGCCACCGGCTGCGCGACGACATTCACCGACTGCTGAACAAGCAACAATTTACCACCGTATCTTTCATGGCCGCCGAGGCCGACCGCGAACTCGAACGGCTGCTCACCACGCTTGGCCGCACAGCCAGCCTGATGAGCGCCGGATTGCTCGCCGACAAGATTGCGGCGCGGCGTTTCCTCGAAGATCACCCGGTTCTCCTCAACCAGTTTTCCGGCGGCCTGATCGTCATCGGCGCCGACGGCATCGCGCAAACCGAGGTGCCGGCCTCGGCGCGGCGCGTCGGCATCAACTATAACTTTCTCGAACCGGTGACCGAGGCGCTCAACGAGGGCAAGTCGTCGATCAGCTCGCCGCGCATCGACCTGTCGCTGCAGACGCCCGTCTTCAGCATGGCGGCGCCGATCCGCGACGAGCAGGGGGCGGTAATCGGTGCGCTGGCCGGCGTCGTCGACCTCGCCCGGCCCAACTTCCTCGACCAGATCACCGAACGGCGCTACGGCGAGAGCGGCTTCTATCTGCTTGAGGACGCCAGGACGCGGCACATCGTCACGGCGACGGGGCGCACGCGCCTGATGGAAGGCCTGCCGAGGCCCGGCAGCAACGCATTGATCGACCGTTTCGTCGACGGCTACGACGAGACCGGCGTGATGACCGACAGCGACGGCCGCATGCTGCTCGCTTCGGCACGCCGCGTCCCGGCCGCCGACTGGTTCATCGTCGCCGCGCTACCCGAGGAAGAAGCCTTCGCGCTGATCACCGGCATGCAAGGCTACATGCTGCAAGCCGCAGTGGTGCTCACGCTGCTCGCCGGCGGGCTGACCTGGTGGATGCTGCGCCGCGAGCTGGCGCCGATGCTCGCCGCCATCCGCACCCTGACCGCACTCTCCGACACCAAGCAGCCGCCTCAGCCGCTGCCCAACGCGAGCCACGGCGAGATCGGCGACCTCATCGCCGGCTTCAACCGCCTGCTGGCCATGCTCGGCGAGCGCGAACAGGCGCTGCAGACGACGCTGAACTTCCAGCAGGTGCTGATGGAGGCCGTGCCCTCGCCGCTCTTCTACAAGGACGCGAGCGGCGCCTATATCGGCTGCAACAGGGCCTTCGAACAGTATCTCGGGATCAGCCGCGAGAACCTGATCGGCAAGACCGTGTACGACATCGCGCCACCCGACCTCGCCGCGCGTTACGACGCGGCCGACCGTGAGTTGCTCGGCAATCCGGGTGTGCAGACCTACGAGGCGTCGGTCGCCTACGCCGACGGCTCGCGCCACGACGTCATCTTCCACAAGGCGACCTTCAACGACGTCGATGGCCGTGTCGCCGGGCAGATCGGCGTACTGCTCGACATCACCGAGCGCAAGGTTGCCGAGGATCGGCTCAAGTACCTCGCCTTCTACGACCAGCTGACCGGTCTGCCCAACCGCCGCCTGTTCAACGACCGCCTGCAGCAGGCGATGGCGGCGAGCAAGCGTAACGGGCTGTACGGTGCGCTGATGTTCCTCGACCTCGACAACTTCAAGCCGCTGAACGACCAGCACGGGCACGCGGTCGGCGACCTCCTGCTCGGCGAAGTCGCCCGGCGGCTGAAGACCAACGTGCGCGAGATGGACACCGTCGCCCGTTTCGGCGGTGATGAGTTCGTCGTCATGCTTGCCGAGCTCGGCGCCGATCCCGGCGAAGCGACCGCACAGGCCGGCCATGTCGGCGAAAAGATTCGACTGGCGCTCGCCGAACCATATCGGCTGACGGTGAAGAGCGAGGCAACCAGCGAGACGGTGATCACCCACCGCTGCACGGTGAGCATCGGCACCGCGCTCTTCCTCGACCATGAGAGCAATCGCGGCGACATCCTGAAACGCGCCGACGCGGCGATGTACGACGCCAAGGCACGCGGCCGCGACACCGTCGCCATGCACGCCTTCGTGCCCGAACGCGCGACGCCGGTCGCCGGTGACGCGCGCGCATTCTGGCCGGACTAGATTCCGGCCAGGCAGACGTACTTCATTTCGAGATAATCGTCGAGGCCGTGGCGCGAACCCTCGCGCCCCAATCCGGACGATTTGACGCCGCCGAACGGCGCGATCTCGGTCGAGATCAGCCCGGTATTGACGCCGACCATGCCGTATTCGAGCGCCTCCGCGACACGGAAGATGCGCCCGACGTCGCGCGCGTAGAAGTACGAGGCGAGGCCGAACTCGGTGTCGTTGGCCATGCGGATCGCCTCGGCGTCGTCCCTGAAGCGGAAGAGCGGCGCGACCGGCCCGAAGATCTCCTCGCGCGCCATGCGCATGTCCGGCGTGACGTCGGCGACGATGGTCGGTTCGAAGAAGGTGCGCCCGAGCGCGTGCGGCTTGCCGCCGCAGACGATGCGCGCGCCCCTGGCCGTCGCGTCGGCGAGCAGCTCCTCGACCTTGGCGACAGCCGCCTGGTCGATCAGCGGCCCCTGGCTGACGCCTTCCTCGACGCCGTTGCCGACCTTGAGCGCCGAAACCGCTACGGCGAGTTTTTCGGCGAAGGCGTCGTAGACGCCGTCCTGCACGAGCAGGCGATTGGCACAGACGCAGGTCTGGCCGGCGTTGCGGTATTTGGAGACGATGGCGCCGGCGACCGCCGCGTCGAGGTCGGCATCGTCGAAGACGATGAAGGGCGCGTTGCCGCCGAGCTCCATCGACAGCTTCTTCACCGTCGGCGCGCACTGCGCGATGAGCTGCGAGCCGATCCCGGTGGAGCCGGTGAAGGACAGCTTGCGCACGATCGGATTGGCGCAGATCTCGCCGCCGATGTCGCGCGCGGCGCCGGTGACGACGTTGAAGACGCCGGGCGGGATGCCCGCACGTTCGGCGAGTTCGGCCAGCGCCAGGGCCGAGAAGGGCGTCTGCGTCGCCGGCTTGGCAATCATCGTGCAGCCGGCAGCGAGCGCGGCGCCGGCCTTGCGCGTGATCATCGCCGCCGGAAAATTCCACGGCGTGATCGCCGCGCAGACGCCGACCGGCTCGCGCGTCACCAGCAGGCGGCGATCCGGGCCGTTCGGCGGAATGATCTCACCGTAGGCGCGCCGGCCCTCCTCGGCGAACCATTCGAGATAGCTCGCCGCGTAGGCGATCTCGCCGCGCGCCTCGGCGAGCGGCTTGCCCTGCTCGGAGGTCATGATCAGCGCCAGATCGTCCTGCTTCTCGAGCATCAGCCCGGACCAGCGACGCAGGAGCCTGCCGCGCTCGGCGGCCGTCTTCGAGCGCCAGCCGGGCAGCGCGGCATTGGCTGCGGCGATTGCCCGCCGCGTCTCGGCCGCCCCCATCTTCGGGATGCTGCCGATGGCTTCGGCGGTTGCCGGATTGCTGACGGCGATGGTGGCGCCACTGTCGGAGCCGACCCACCTGCCGTCGATGTAGCACTGCTGGCGCAGGAGCGCGCCGTCCTTGAGGTTATGCATGAGGGGTCCCCTCTATTGATCAGAAATGGAAGTCAGAAACAGAACCGCCATTTTGCGCCGGTTGGTGCTGCTGCGCGCACGCGCTTTGCCATTTCGAATAGGCGAATTTGACGCCGATCTGGCAACGAAATTGCCCGAGCAGTGAACGCCGCTCAACGTGCGCTCGACCCCGGCCGCGGACGATACACAACTTGCGTTCTGGTCTATCCTTCAAACTCAGCAAAAAAGTGAGGGCGAGACATGAAGAACAAGAACGTGTGGATCGTTGCGATCGTCGTACTGGCCGTTTTCATTGCCGGATTTCTCTGGCTCTTTCCCGAACCGGCGCCGGACGAAGCGTCGATGAGCGCTCCGAACGAAGTCATCCCGGTCGGCAAGCCCAAGCAGGCCGCCGAGGCCGAACCGGCGCCCGCGCCGGCTGAACCTGCCCCCGAAGCGAAGCCCGAGCCCGCCATCGCCAACCCGGTCACCCCGGAACCGACGCCCGCACCGCTGCCCAAGCTCGACGAGAGCGAGCCGTCGGTCGTCACCGCCCTCGGCAAGATCCTCGACAAGTCGTGGATGGATGTGATCCTCACCGAAGCGCTCATCCGCAAGGTCGTCGCCACCGTCGACCACCTGCCGGCGGCAACGCTTCCCGCCAACGTCGTCCCGCTGAAGCGCGTGAGCGGTGCATTTGTCGTCCAGGAAATCGACGGCCAGCGCTCGATCAGCCCGCACAACGCCGAGCGCTACGCCGAGTACATGGCGCGCATCGATCGTCTCAATGCGAAGAAGCTGATCACCGTCTACCGCCAGTACTACCCGCTGTTCCAGAAAGCCTACGCCGAGATCGCCAAACCCGGCAGCTACTTCAACGACCGCCTCGTCGAAGCCATCGACAACCTGCTCGCCGCGCCCCGCCCCGCCGAACCGATCGGCCTCGTCCAGCCCAAGGTGCTCTACGCCTACGCCGACCCCACGCTCGAAGCGCGCTCGTCCGGCCAGAAGATCCTGATGCGCATGGGCCCGGCCAACGCCGAGCGGGTCAAGGCCAAGCTGCGGGAGATCCGGGCGCTGGTGGCGAGTTTACCGCCCAAGGCAGCGGAATAACCTCGGACGGGAGCGCCGGCGAAACGGCATGGGTGAGCATCCCTTCGCCCGCTCCATATCGAACTCAGACAGGTCTTGGATTTTCAAAAGACAAGGCCAACCGGGACCGGTTGGCTTTCTTGTTGTCTGATCGATATCTGCTCACAGGCAGATCGAGCACAACGCCGTCTGATCCAAGGTTTTCCTAGTCGGCAGTCACGATGAATCAAAGCGACCCAACAGGATCCGTCATTCCGGGCTTGACCCGGAATCCGACCAAAGGGAGTGCAGAGCCAGTGGCGCACCTCTGGATTCCGGCTTTCGCCGGAATGACGTGGCTATTCATTTTTTTCAACTTGACTGACTACTAATCCTGGTAGAGATACCGCTGGAACCCCACGAAGGCTTTTCGCACGGTATCAGGCGAGCCAAGGTCAGCAAACGCATCGGCAATTGCATTGTTGTACTTCAGCTTCAACAGTGGCCCGAGCTTGGTTTCGTCCAGTTCCTCGATCCCCTCGCTCACATAGTGCGCCAGCACAAAGCTCAGGAAAGCCTGCTGCTTGCTGCTGTACGCGGTGCCGATCACGGCCTTGGCGCGCTCGGCGCGTTCCTCACGGGTGAGCGGCGCTTCGGCGTAGGCGATGTGCGCCAACACGTCGAAAAGGTCGCAGTCCTCCGCGTCGATGATCTTCTGCATCTCGGCAAGCTGGTCGTGGCCGAAGCCTTTTTCGGCTAGGCCGGCAAGCAGTTTCTTGCGGGTATCGGGCAAACCCCAGATCGCCCGCAACTCATCTTCGTCCTTGAAGAACTCCGGCAAGTGGCCGTACAGAGCGCTCACAAACTGCGCGGCAGACATCGGCGTGCCGTCCGGGTGCCAGAAGCTCGTCGCCATCATGTGCTGGATCTGGCGCTCCTTGCCATCCGCCAGCTTCACCTTGGCCTTCTTTTTCTTCTGGCACACGCAGGGGCGCTGACCGCATTCGTGGCAAGGCGCCTTGGGGCAGGTGCAGGGCTGATTGCCGCACACATAGCAGGGCGGCGGCGGCTCCTTGATGCACATGCAGGGTGAATGCTCACAGCGCTTGCAAACCTCCGGCTCCAGCGGCTCGCCGTCCCACTCCGGATCGCTGAAGTGGTGGTGTGCCTTCACGAAATCGTAGATCGTGAAGTAATCCTTGCCGTCGTAAAGCCGGGTGCCGCGCCCGATGATCTGCTTGAACTCGATCATCGAGTTCACCGGACGCATCAGCACGATGTTGCGCACATTGCGCGCATCCACGCCGGTCGAGAGCTTCTGCGACGTCGTCAGGATGGTCGGGATGGTCTTCTCGTTGTCCTGAAAATCCCGCAGCCACTGCTCGCCGAGCCCGCCATCCTCGGCGGTTACGCGCTGGCAGTAATTCGGGTCGGTGCTCTGCTTGGTCTGGTTGATCAGATCGCGCACCGCCAGCGCATGGGTCTGCGTGGCGCAGAAGACGATGGTCTTCTCGCGCTGGTCGATCTCGTTCATGAAGATCTCGACGCGCTTCTTCTCGCGCTCCTTGATCTCGATGATCTTGTTGAAATCCTTCTCTTCGTAGCGCTTGCCGGCCTCGATCTCGCCTTCCACCACGGTATCGTCCGAGGTGAACACATAGTCATCCAGCGTGGTGGCGATTTGCTTCAGGCGGAAGGGCGTCAGGAAGCCATCGTTGATGCCGTCCTTGAGCGAGTAGATGAACACCGGCTCGCCAAAGTAGGCATAGGTGTCGGCGTTGTCTTTCCGCTTTGGCGTGGCGGTCAGGCCCAACTGCACGGCCGGCGAAAAGTACTCAAGAATGCCGCGCCAGTTGCTCTCGTCGTTCGCGCCACCCCGGTGGCACTCGTCGATGATGATGAAATCGAAGAAGTCGGGCGGGTATTCACCGAAGTAAAGACTTCGTTCGGGCTGAGCCTGTCGAAGCCCACCCGTTTCCTGCCCTTCGACAGGCTCAGGGCGAACGGTCGCGGGCCCGCTCATGAAGGTCTGGAAGATCGTGAAGAAGATGCTGCCGTTCTTCGGTACCTTGCCCTTCTTCTTGATGTCGTCCGGCGCGATGCGCACCAGCGCATCTTCGGCAAAGGCTGAAAACGAATTGAACGCCTGATTCGCCAGAATGTTGCGATCCGCCAGAAACAGGATGCGCGGCCGGCGAGTGGGTTCGCCGCCACCGTTCACGCTGAGCTTGTCGAAGCGCCAGTCGCCGATGTTCCAGCGGCTGTGAAACAGCTTCCAAGCCAGTTGAAAGGCGATGAAGGTCTTGCCTGTGCCGGTCGCCAGCGTCAGCAGGATGCGCTCGCGCCCTTCGGCCAGCGCTGCCAGCACGCGCTCGATGGCGATGTCCTGATAGTAGCGGCCCTGCCAGTAACCACCCTTGTCCTCGAAGGGCACGGCGGCGAAGCGGTCGCGCCAGGCATTCTCGGTGGAAAAAGTCGCTTGCCACAGCGCCTCGGGCGAGGGGAAAGCCGGTAACTTGCCTTCCGCGCCGGACTGCATGTCGATGCCGTAGATGCCCTGGCCGTTGGTGGCGTAGGTGTAGCGGATCGAGAGTTTCTGCGCGTAATCCTTGGCCTGGCCCACGCCCTCGGCCAACGCCTTGTCCCAAGCCTTGGCCTCCACTACCGCCAGCTTGGTGTTGCGGTACTCCAGCACATAGTCCGCCGTCAGCGCCTTGCCGCGCTTGCCGGCGCCCTCGATGCGGCCCAGTGTGATCGGGTACTCGCGGCGGATGCGGCTGCCCTCCACCACGCCCCAGCCCACAGCGGCCAGCGCGGGGTCGATGTGTTCGGCTCGGGTTTCGGCTTCGTTCATGTCGTGTCTCACTTGTGAGTCACAAACCACTTTGCGTCTCACTTTTTGCAAAAAATGAGACGCAAAGCGCATCTCATCGCATGAAAAACCATCGAATCAAAACTGGATCAAGAAAAAATCAAGGCCAGCCTGCAACATAACCTGTTGATTGGTAAAGAAACAGCGCCTTACCCCCGCCCAGCAAGACCGTCAAGAATCAAAACCCGATCAAGAAACTTGTTTCTCCGACGTTTCATTTCTTCCCATCCTTCTTCAGTGCCTTGGCCGCCTTGCCCGGCGGCAGGAAGTTTTCGCCCGTCACCACCGATTTGCCGGTTTTTGCTTCCAGCGCCGTGCGGGCCTGCTTGGCAATCGCCCCGCCTTTCTTGGCGGCCTTGCTGTTCTCGGTCATGCCGGTCGCCTCATCGGCTTCGGCGATCTGGCGGGTGGAAAGCTCGGCCAGTGCGGTAAAGATCAACTCCGCCTCGCTCATGTGATCGCGCAGATTATGGTCTTGCAGACCCTTCATCGTCTTGTGCGCCTTCACGCTCACGCCCGCCCATTCCTGATGGATCAGGTTGGTGAGGATGGCGAATTCCTCGCCCTGCTTGATGTCGTGATTCGCCCAGTAATCCGTCAGCTTGTTGCGCGTTTCCTGCCCGGTCATGCGCTGGGCGATCCACTTCTCGCTGCGCCCGTGTTTCTGCCAGGTCTCGCGCGCTCGGTTCAGCGACAGGGCCGGATCGGCGATTTCCTGTATGCGCTCGTAACCCACCTTCGCCAGCCACAGCTTGATTGGCTCCGCTTTGGGGCTGGGCACCGACTGCACCAGTCGCAACAGGGTCTGGGCGGTGGCCACATCGGTCAAACGTTGTTTGCCATCGGCGGCCGCCAATTTCAACTGGTAACAGCTTGATACCAGTTGGCTGCCTTCTTTAGCCAAGCGCCCCTTCAAGACCTTCCAATACTTTCTGGCCCCCTGATAGTCCGGCTGCTGGGTGAGCACCTGAATGATGTCAATGACCGAGAAAGACCAGGTTTCGGTCGCCTCGTCATACACGCGGCGGATCGTCAGGCTTTCAAATTCAGCGGGCAGGGTTTTCATCGTCAATTCCCTCAATCGTCATTCCCGCGAAGGCGGGAATCCACAGCACTTATTTCGCCATTCCTGTGAAAACGAGAATCCAGTGCAGAGGTGGCAGGCTGGTTTCCCGCATGCGTGGGAAGGACGGGATGGGGTGCCGCCCCCGTAATTGCCGGCCACAAATCTACCCAATCCGGGTTCGATTTTTCAATCGTCGCCAACTTCCACTTGCGCAGCCATTTTTTCATCGCCTTCTCGCGGCTGATCGCGCTTTCCATTGTTTCGTGCTGCTCGTACCACACCAAGATTTTCAAGCCATATTGTTTCGTAAAACCATCCGCCAAACCCTCCCGATGTTGCCAGATACGCTGCACCAGATCGGAAGTTACCCCGATTTACAAGGTCCCGTTACGTTGGCTGGCGAGCATGTAAACGGCGGGGTGCTTCATCATTTACGCCCCCGGAGTCGTCATTCCCGCGCATGCGGGAATCCAGCCGTCGCCACTGCACTGGGTTCCCGCATGCGCGGGAACGACGGGATTGGCTGGTAAGCTCGTCATAGCGCCCCGCTGAAAGCTTGATGCAGCAGGGATTGCTTCAACTCGTCCAGCGCTTCGAGCTTGCGCTGGTAGAGGGCTTCGAGGCGTCGGGTTTCTTCAAGCATGGATTCAAATCTATCCGCGAGTTCCGCCTGTGCGGCACGGGGCGGAATCGGCAGAATCAAATTCCGCAGGTCACGGATGTTGATCTGCATGAGTGCAGCTCCGTATGTCTTTTCTCGAATCTGCTGCTGGACTGGCTCGGATCGCATCAGGTAGTAACCAAAATTCTGATTTACCAATGTGTCGTCAAAATGGATCGGCACGATACCGCGAGTTACGTTTCCTCCCGCTAGTGCATCTGATGCAATTGAAATCACTCCCGTGCTGCCCCGTACGCACAACAGGAGATCACCACCTCGTAGCGTTGTTCGCCGATACGAATCTGCCAAGCTCGGGTCTATCCGCTTGAGCCCGTCCAGCTCAATCGTTTTGATTCCCAGATCGGTAGGTCTGACGATAGGCAAGCCATCAGGCTGATCTTCTCCGGGCTGGACGATGCCGTACGACAACGAGCACCGGTTATCAACAGCTTCGTCCAAAGTCTTCTCCACCCACCCATCACCCCGCAGGCTGAAGACGGACTGGAGGTGGCTTTCGAAGAGGGTGCGGGCGTTTTGGCGGTTTTGCTCGGCATTGGCGCGGGCCGTGGCGATGCCGGCAAAGGCTTCATCGAGGATGGCGACGATGCGTTGTTGTTCGGGGAGTGGCGGAAGCGGTATTGAAATGTTCAGCAACTCAGACTTAACGAGACTTGGAATCGTTGTTCCACGATTGAGAGCACCGAAGTCGTACAACAAACAAAAATAGTATAAAAACCGTGAATCCAAGCAAGCCTTTGCGGTGAGCCCAAAGGCCGTGTCAACATTCCAAAACCGAGTTTCAGAATAGATCGGACTATTTATGTTTCCCTTCCGCCCGATGATGGTTGTTCCGGCTTCACAAATGTAGTCGGTTGCCATTCCCATGACATTTCCAGCGCTTCCATAAATTGGAAACTCGCCATGAGCAGATTCAACTTCTCGCTGGTTGCGACCATTTCGGATTTCTAGAACCTCGCGGAATGTCCTAGTCTGCCACCCCGCCTTCATCGCGCCACCTCCCCATCCGTTCGTGGTGAGCTTGTCGAACCATGAGCGGATGCGTGCCCCTGCCCTTCGACAAGCTCAGGGCAAACGGGAGTGGGGAGCGTGTTTGACTGTGGTGAGTCGTGAGCCTGTCGAATGATCGAACCATGGACGGATGCGGCCCACAGCCCTTCGACAGGCTCAGGGCGAACGGGAGTTGGGGGTTGCGGTGTTCTTGATTGGGCGAGGCGCGAGACTTCGGCCCAGTTGCCTTGCATCATGGCTTCCTTCTTTTTGCGGCTCCAGCCTTTGATGTGTTGCTCGGCGGCAAGCGCTTCCTCGCGCGTAGCGCAGTCTTGCGTGAAGACTAAGGTGATCGGTCGACGCTTGAAGGTGTAGCAAGTCGGAAACGCGCCTGCGTGGTGCTGGGCGATGCGTTGTTCGAGGTTGTCGGTGTGGCCGGTGTAGTAGCTTGCGTCGGCGCAGCGAAGGATGTAGACCCAGAAGGCCATCAATTGCCTCCTTGCCGATAGCCCTTCGACAGGCTCAGGGCGAACGGAGCTACGCGGGCGATGAGGTGATTCATAGCATCGCCCTGATGTTCACCAGCACCTCGGCGCTCTCGGCATCCAGCGCGGCGATCTCGTCGAGGATGTCCTGCGGACTGCGATGCACGACGACTTCGCCACCGTTGGGGTTCTTCACTGCAAGATCGTAGCTGGCGGTGGCGATACTGGCGGCATCGACGCTCCAGCTCTTGTCCGAGTCGGCAGAGGTCTTTTGCAGGTCGATGAATTCCTGCAAGTCGGCGTCGTTAAGCGGGTTGGTCTTGCCCATGTTGCGGCCGGGGTCGAGTTGGTAGTACCAGGTCTTGCGGGTGGGCGCGCCTTTCTCGAAAAAGAGCACGACGGTCTTGACGCCCGCGCCCTGAAAGGTGCCGCCGGGGCAGTCCAGAATCGTGTGCAGGTTGCAGCTCTCCAGCAGGAGCTTGCGCAGGCTGACCGAGGCGTTGTCGGAGTTGCTGAGGAAGGTGTTCTTGATGACGATGGCGGCGCGGCCGCCGGCGCGCAGCATCTTGATGAAGTGCTGCAGGAAGAGGAAGGCGGTCTCGCCCGTGCGGATCGGGAAGTTCTGCTGCACCTCGGGCCGCTCTTTGCCGCCGAAGGGCGGGTTGGCGAGGATGACGTCGAAGCGGTCTTTCTCCTGCACGTCGGCCAGGTTTTCGGCGAGCGTGTTGGTGTGCTGGATGTTGGGCGCTTCGATTCCGTGCAGGATCAGGTTCATGATCGCGATCACGTAGGCGAGGCTCTTCTTCTCCTTGCCGTAGAAGGTGCGCGTCTGCAGGGTTTCGAGGTCTTTTGTCGACAGACCCTGCCCTTCGACAGGCTCAGGGCGAACGCCTTGGGGGGGGCGATCATGGTGAGCTTGTCGAACCACAGGCTCAGGGCGAACGCCTTGGGGGGGCCGATCATGGTGAGCTTGTCGAACCACAGGCTCAGGGCGAACGGGGTTTATGAGGTAGTCGTGCGCTTCGCACAGGAAACCCGCCGAGCCGCAAGCGCCGTCGTAGATGCGTTCGCCAATCCTGGGCTGGATCACCTGGATCATGGCGCGGATCAGCGGGCGCGGGGTGTAGTACTCGCCGCCATTGCGCCCGGCGTTGCCCATGCGCTTGATCTTTTCTTCGTAGAGCGCGGAGAGTTCGTGCTTTTCGACCTGCGAGCGGAAGCGCAGTTCGTCGATGTGGTCGATGATGTCGCGCAGGGTGTAGCCGCTGCGGATCTTGTTCTTGATCTCGCCGAAGATCTCGCCGATCTTGTACTCGATGGTGTCCGGCCCGCTCGCGCGCTGCTTGAAGCCGTGCAGATAGGGGAAGAGCTTGCGATCCACGAAGTCGACGAGGTCGTCGCCAGTGAGCGCCGCATTGTGATCGAGCTGGCCCGCCGCATCCCTGGGCGCGGCCCAGGTGCTCCAGCGGTAGGCGGGGTCGAGGATGTAGCGGTAGGCGCGGCCTTCGAGCGCGGCTTCGTCGGCCTTGTCCTGCTCCAGCCCGTCCAGATACTTGAGGAAGAGCAGGCAGGAGGTCTGCTCGGTGTAATCGAGTTCGGTGGTACAACCGCTCTCTTTCCAGAGGGCGTCGTCGATATTCTTGAAGGCTTGTTCGAACATGAACTACGAGATTCCTGATGGTAAGGCACGAGGCCAAAGGCGCTTTTTTCCCGCTATTTTACTGGCATGAGACTCGGTGTTCTGGCGATTCAGGAGAAGACCGCCGTCTCCCAAAGGAGGGAAGCGGGGAAGGGGGCGAGGCTGGAGCCCAAGACTGATCAATCCCTGGACGGAGGCATGCCGATCAAACGCTTACGCAAAAGCGTCTTGCCCGCCGCAGGATCGGCATTTGCCAAGGGACTCGCTGGAACATCTCCGGCCATGCTGCCGCCGCCAGCCACTTCATAGCCGTCGTGTGCTTGCCAATCACCCGATGCGGCGGCAACTGGCCTCAGCTCATTCGACGTACCGAATCGCCAGCATCTCCCCTCGCGCGCAGAGTTCGCCCTGCGCGCTGAGCACGAGGTCGAGCCAGACCTTACGCCCGTCGATGCGGCGGAGCTTGCCCTTGATCGTGAGTTCGACGCCCATCGGCGTCGGGCGGAGGTAGTCGACTTTCAGGGAGGCGGTGACGAAGCGGTCGGGCGTGACGGAATCCATCTCGCAGTGTGCGGCGCGGCAGGCGAAGGCGGCGGCCGACGCGGTGCCGTGGCAATCGAGCAGGGAAGCGATCAAACCGCCATAGACGTGATTCGGTACGCCGCCGCTTTGCTCCGGGCGCGGCGTGAAGCGGGCGATGGTCTCGTCGTCGTCCCAGTAGCTCTTGAGCTGCAGCCCGTCGGGATTGAGCCGGCCGCAGCCGTAGCAGTGGCTGAAGCGATCGGCGTAGCAGTCCTGGAATGCCTTTTCCACAGTGACTGCGAGCGGCTAAGCGACAACGCGCAACTGCGCGATCATCAGCACGTCGTCCTCGACGCGATAGACGATGCGCTGTTCGCTGCTGATCCGTCGGGAGCAGAAACCTTCGAGGGTATGGCGCAGGGCTTCGGGTTTGCCGATACCGGAGCGGGGTTCACGCTGGATCGCGCCGATGAGGTCGTTGATGCGCGCGAAGAGCGCGGCGTCGTGCGTTTGCCAGTGGCAATAGTCCGCCCACGCGGCATCGGCGAAGACGAGCTTCATGGCATCAGTTCCCGTTCGCGGCCCTGGCCAGCCTTGAGCTGGGCGACGGCGGCGAGCAGGCGCTTGGCGTTGGCCGGCGAGCGCAGCAGGGCGGCGGCTTGTCCAGCGCCTCATCCGGATCACTCAGGGAAAACAGGCCTGCAGGACCCGTTGGTCGATCGATTGTCCGGCGTCGAGTCCGGCGATTTCGCAGAGCACGGCGCGTGGTCCGCGTTCGGCGACGGCTTGCAGGATGCGTTGATCGGCCTCGCCGACCCGGCCCTGTTCGTCGGGCGCCGCGAACTTCAACGCGGCGCGGATCGGCGGCACGAGACCGTCAAACGGAAGCCCATGCTTTGCGGCAAGGAGACAGGCGCCGATCAGGCGATCCTCGCGCGCCAGCTTGCGGCCGAGATCGCGGCCGACGCGATGCAGCGTGTCGCCGAGCGCGCGGTTGCGATAGCGGCTGAGCAGGTCTTCGGCATGCGTCGCGAGTTCGTCCTGCGGCAGATCCTCCGGATAAGCCCGGTTGAGCGCGGCGGCGCTCTGCAGCAGGGCGGCACGGACGGCATCGACGACCGCCGGCAGTTCCATCGCCTGCCAGCAGCAGGTGAGCGCCGGGTTCGCCTGATAACCGAGGTAGGCGAGGGCGGCGTGGCTCATGTTGTGCAGGAAGAGCTTGCGGTCGACCCAGGCGGCGATGTTGTTCACCGGCTTGAGGCCGGCCAGCGCGGGGACTTCGCGGCGAAAGCCGAGGCGGTCGACGATCAGGGTGTCGTAGGGTTCGGCGAAGAGCTGCAGCGGGTCTTCATTCAGCGCGTCCTGCGGCATGATCGGGACCATCTTGCCGATGCTGGTCTCGACGAGGCCCAGGCGACTGTCGAGATCGAAACCCTCGGGCAGCAGCGGACGGAGATTCTGGCGAAACCACGCGGCAGCGGAACGCAGATTCTCGGCGATGATCACATCCAGCGGTGGCGCATTGTTCGCCGCGCGCAGTTCCAGCGCTGCGGCCAGCAGCGGCAGCACGGCCTGCAAGCCGCGCTGACCAACCGACGTTGCCATGCCGTCGGCCTGCGTGAGGACGTCGATCACCGCCGCGCGATCGCGCCCGTCGATGGCGCTCACGCCACCGATCAGGCGGATTTGATCGGGCCGGTCGTTCTGCTTGACGACGACCGGGTACGAGCGCCGCTCGTTGAGCAGGGAGACGAGCCGCGAATCGACGTCGATAAAGACGACCCGGTAACCCGCTTCGGCGAACAGCCGGCCGATGAACGAGCGCCCGATGTTGCCGGCGCCGAACTGAACGAACGTTTTTGTTGCATTTGCCATTACGCCGCAGACTCCAGATAGGTGGCCATCATCGCCCGCTTCTGGCCGGGGAATTCTTCATACAGCACGCCGCCGAACTGGAAGCAGGCCAGGCCGCCGCTGACGCTGCCCCAAGCGATCGCTTCGCTGAGGTCGATGCGTGCGTTGCCCGCGTCAAGCTGGCGGGCCACATCGGCGATCACGCCGCCGGCAAAGTTGTCGCCGCAGCCGGTCGTGTCGCCCTTGCGTTCGGGATGCGCGGCCAGCTCGGCGACGATCGCCTGCGAAACCGGGATTGCCTGCCGGGTGCAGGGTTCGAAGCGTGCGGAACCGATCTTCAGCGCGACATCGCGCGAGCCGTTGGTGACGATGACCGCGCCGACGCCCTTTTCGAGGAAGAAATCCATCGCCGCGTCGAGTGATGCGCAGCCGGAAAGACGCTCGGCCTCCTCCAGATCGGCGATCAGGAGATCGATCAGGCGGTAGCTCGCGTCGCTTGAGCCGAGCGGCCAGCGGGCATCGGGGTCGCGTCGCTGGTTGCGGAAATCGTAGACGGTATTGACGACGGTGAACGCCTTCTTCTCCTTGGCCCGCGCCAGTAGTCGATCGAGCGAGTCGTGGATCTGCGGCACCAGCGCGGTGCCGCCAAAAACGATCAGGTCGGCGTCGTAGAAGTCGTCCGACAGATCGGCCTCGGTCAATTGGCCGGCCGCACCGATGGTGTTGAGGAATGCGCGCTCCCCGCGCCCGTGGTCGTAGCCCGGATCGGAAAGCACCTCCGTGCGCGGCGTGCGTCCGCTCGTCGTCACCAGTCCATCGGGGCTCAAGGGCGTGCGCGCCAACTGCTGTCGCAGCACGACGCCTTCGTCGTCCGCGCCGACGGCGCCGACAAAGCGCACCGCGAAGCGCTCGGGGTCGAGAATCTGCGCGGCGTGAATCAGCGCGACGACGGCCGGACCGCCCACATTGACCGCGTCGACCGGTTTGCCGGCGGTGATTTCCCTGACCGCCAGGTCCGCATCGCGACCGGCAAACTGCGCGAACTCCTCGCCGAAGGTCAGCTTGCCGGGCGACAGGCCGCCATCGCCGTCAACCTGCGAACGGTACCTCGCGAAGGCATCAGCGCCGAAGTCGACCTGCCCGTAGATGTAGTCGAGCAGGCAGCAGCCGACGCCCGAAATGGTGAAGCGCGACCGATTCGTTGCCTTCGTGCCCATCAGCGAATCTTCTCCGCATAGTCGGAGACCAGCAGACGCCAGGGTGCTTCATCCTCGTCAATGCTCGGAAAGCGGCCGACCGCTTCGTAAAAGCGGTTGTCCGAGAAGTCGTCATTGACCTGGCTGACTTCGCCGACCAGCACCTTGCCCTCGCCCCAGAAGCGGTGATACAGCCCGCGCGTCAGGCAGATGCTTTCGCCGGGCGCCAGACTGACGACACCGCCGGCCGCCAGGGTGCGGCGAACTCCGTCGATGCTGACGCTGACCGGCGTGTCGGCCTTTTCTCCCTGACCCTCGGAGTTCCAGAGTTGTAGCAGCAGCTTGCCGCCGCCCCGGTTGATGATGTCTTCGGCCTTCTGGAAGTGGAAGTGCAGCGGCGTCTCCTGGCCATCGTCGACGACCATGATCTTCTCGGCGTAGGTCTTGCCGTAGCTGCCGCCGGCCTTGCCATTGCGCACCGTGAACAGCGTCAACCCACGCTGGGCGAAGTCGCCCGAGCCGAAATCGGTGATGTCCCAGCCCAACTGGCAATCAACGACCTCCCGACAAGCCTCGCCCTGACCTTGCCAATCGGCTTCGGTCCACGACGCCCAGGGCGGCAGGTGGAACTGGTGCTCGGTGAAGAAGGCCTGCGCCGACTGAAGAATCTGGTTGATCTGACTGCGCTTCATCTGGTTTCCTCCAAGGATCATCTATTACAAGCTAACCTAGGTGAGCTAACGACTTCCGGCACACTATTACCGGCCGGTACGGCTGTCAAGTTTATTGCCTCTGCAACGCAAAATCAGCTGACCGTCGTCGGGACGACGATCTGCGCCGGCTCGGCGCCGGGGTCCGCCATCAGCTTGAACAACAGCTCCGCCGACTGGCGGCCGATTTCACGGTGCGGCTGATGGACCGAAATCATGCCGCTCGTGAAGAAAGGCGGGTCGGCACCGAAACGAGCGATCAACGGCGCCGCGGCGTCGCCCGACAGGCTGACCGTCAGATCCCGCGCGCGGTAGGAAAGGCCGCTCGTGGTGACGAACCAGGCATCGGGTCGCTCGTCTTCGCCCAACGCAAGCAGGGCCCGAATGGCATCGGAAAGATCGTTCGCCTGCGCGTCGATCTGATCAAGCAGGACGAGCAGGCGGGGGTCCGCCACCCTGCCATGTTCGCGCAAGGCATCGTGGTAACCGGCGATGCGGCTGGCGATACTCGACGCGGCAAGGTTGAAGGAAATGCAGGCGACCCGTTTCGCACCGCGCCGTACCAACAGGTCGACCGCCTCCCGCGCGCCGCTCCGGTCATCCTGGACGACCGAGCTGCCGGTCCAGTCGTCCGGTACCCGGTCGACGCACACCGCCGGCAGCTTGCTCTTGGCGATGACCCTGGCCAGGGAAGCGACCCCGGTCGGTTTCGAATTGAAGTCGGCGCAGGGGATGATGATCAGTCCATCGACGCCGCGATAGAGCAGCGAGTCGATATTCCGCATCTCGAGCCGCCGACACATCCGGCTCGATGAAAGCATCATGGTCGCGTCGTGCCGGGCGAAGACCTCGTCGATGCCGCGCAGCATCTCTGACATGTAGATTTCATGGACATCGGGAAAAACCAGACCGATCGAGCCGGTCTTGCCGCGATTCAGCGCCTGGGCGAAATAGTTCGGGCGAAATCCGATATCTTCCGCGTACTTGACGATCCGCTGTGCCGTCTCCGGGTTGATCCGATGCTTCTCCGCCTCCCCGCCGAGCACGAACGAAACGGTTGAACGCGAAACACCAAGGTCCGCGGCGATGCTCTTCATGGTGATCTTTTGCTGGGCCATCAACGTGCTCAAGTAGGGGTGCGTGGCTGCCTTCATCCTGAAAACCTCACCGCAAAGGCGCAAAGGCGCGAAGGCGCGAAGGCGCAAAGATCGCAAAGGGAACGACCGCTGCCGCAGGGTGTGCAACGCCCGGCGTTGCGCACCGTTCCAGCGCCATTCCCGCGTGCGCACCCCAAGGGTACTTCCTTCGGGGCGCACCCCAAGGGTACTTCCTTCGGGGCGCACCCCAAGGGTACTTCCTTCGGGGCGCAAATGGGATTTGCGCACCCTACCGCGCTGTGGGTCAAGATGGAAGACAGGTGCTGTTCGCGTAGCGCTTTGATTTTCTTTGCGAACCTTTGCGATCTCTGCGCCTTTGCGGTGAAGAACCGGGTTTTCAGGTTCATGCACCAACGCGGCAGCCCAAGGGGGCAATCGTCCCGCGCCTTGCCGGCGAAGACAAGCCTCGCTGCCCCGATTCGTCGGGCCGACGCGTACGCGCTACGAGATCAGCAGCCCCTGTTCCTCACGGATCTCACTGACCACCGACCAGAAGGCGTCGACCAGGCCGCCCGGTTCGCCCGGCGGCCGGACCAGCCCGATCTGCCAACGCGCATCCTCGTCGCCGAGAACCTTGACGCGCGCACGCGTGGGTTCGCAGGGCGTCGATGACGGAACGATCGCCCAGGCGACGCCGGCCTCGGCCAGGGCGACCGCGGTATAGAAGTCGGTGGTCGTCTGCAGCGCCTGAATGCGCAACCCTTTGCGCGTGAGGTACGACATGACGTGATCGTGGAAGGCCGGCGAACGCGTGCGCACGATCGTCACCATCGGGCGACGCACGAGTTCTTCGAGGCTGATCCGTTCGTCGTAATCCGAGGGTAGAACGGCGACCAGATTGGCCTGGATGCACGGCAGGGTCGGCCAACCCTCGGGCACCGGCAGACGGCAGAAGCCGACGTCCATGGTGCCTTCCTTCATCGCCTGGATCTGGTGTCGCGCCGACACCTCGATGAGCTCGATCTGGACGTCCGGCCGGACGGCACGAAACCTGGAGATCGCCTCCGGCGCGATCACCCGCGAGGTCACACCAAAACCGATGCGCAGGGTACCGAGGACGCCTTGCGCGGCTTGTCGGGCGCGGTGCGAGAAACGATGCACGCCCTCGACAATCGTCTGCGCCTCCGCATGCAGGGTACGACCAAGCGCCGTCAGCCGCGTTCCGGCCTGGCCGCGTTCGAACAGCGCGCCGCCGAACTCGGCTTCCAGGCGCTGAATCTGCTTGCTCAACGCGGATTGCGTCACGTGCATGCGTTCGGCAGCCTGGCCGAAGTGCAGCAACTCGCCGAGGGTGGCAAAAGCGGCCAGATCGCGAAGCTCCATCTTTCCCCTTTGGAATGGCTATGGTGAACATATTTCGTTTGTCGGAATGGTAACGCAATGCGATGCTGGCGTCTCAAGACCACCGAGACACACCCCGACCTGAAGAGAATCCGCAATGAACCTGAAAAACTCAGTTCTTCACCGCCAAGGCGCAGAGATCGCAAAGGTTCGCAAAGAAAATCAAAGCGCTACGCGAACAGCACCTCTCTTCCATCGCCACCCACAGGGTGAATGGTCAAGTACGACCCACCTGTTGTTTCCTTTGCGCCTTCGCGCCTTTGCGGTGAGGTTTTCAGGATGAAAAGCCTTGACCAGAAACTTGCACGCATCCGTGCCGGAAACTACACCCCGGCCGACTTCATCATGGCCGACGCCAAAGACCCTGACATGGCCTTCGGCATCGCCTGCCCCGGTCCGGCGCGCGATACGTCTGGCCGTCTGCTCGACCATCTGGCGACCCGCCCGGTGTTCCTGCAAACGATGCGCGACATGACGAATTCCGGCCTCATCGACATCATGCTGACCAGCGTCTCGACGGCGCAGATTCTGCAGGACGAGCGACTGTTCGAGAACTCGCCGGTCACCCCGGCCGTGCGTTACAACGACACCTCCGACATCTGGTATCCGCGTGGTGGCGCCTATGGCATGGAGCCCTCGCGCCCGTTTTCCAGCGCGCGCCTCGGCAAGCTGAAGGGGATTGCCGATCTCGGCCTCTATTCGATGACCTTCTCCAACAACGTCGATTACGACCTGCGCACGCTCGAAGCCTATTCGGCGTTCCGGGAGGAGGCAGCGCGCTACGGACTGCGCCACCTGCTGGAAGTATTCAACCCGATGTTCGATATCGGCATTCCGTCCAACCGGATCGGTCCCTTCATCGGCGACAGCATCGTGCGTTCGCTTGCCGGCGTTGTCGCCGAAGAACAGCCGATTTTCCTGAAGATCGCCTACAACGGCCGGCGTGCGACCGAGGAGCTTGCCCGGTACGACCCGGGCCGCCTGATCGTCGGCGTCCTCGGCGGCGGCAAGGGCACGACGCGCGACACCTTCGAACTGCTCTACCGCGCCGAAGCCGCCGGTGCGCGCGTCGCGCTGTTCGGGCGCAAGATCAACTATGCCGAACGGCCGCTGACGCTCGTTGCGCTGATGCGCCGCGTCATCGCCCGCGAACTGACGCCGGAGCAAGCCGTCGTCGCCTATCACGACGACCTCGTCGCCAACGATTGCCCGCCGACGCTGGCGCTCGCCGACGACATCAAGATCACCGAGCCGACGCTGCTCGCCGACGATTGATGTTGGGTGACTATTGGTCTGGCACGAAGAAGTCTCAACTTCCGTTCGGGCTGAGCCTGTCGAAGCCCGCCCCCCTTCGACAGGCTCAGGGCGAACGGACTTCTAGCATTATCGCGCCGGATCAATATTGACCATCGTGAAAACGACTGACAGTTATCCAGCCGCTCGCCCCGAGCCTGTCGAAGGGCGCGATGTCCACACGGGGCGTCTGTTCATGGTTCGATGCCCC
>NZ_JAGOIT010000097.1 GCF_017995515.1 Propionivibrio sp. | reverse complement strand
GCGCACGGTACCAATGTGCGCACCGAGGTGATGGCAGGGATTACAACATTCCTGACCATGGCCTACATCATCTTTGTCAATCCGGACATCCTATCGGCTGCCGGTATGCCCAAGGAATCCGTTTTTGTTGCCACCTGTGTCGCGGCGGCGATCGGTTCCGCGATCATGGGCCTCTACGCCAACTACCCGATTGCACTGGCGCCCGGCATGGGACTCAACGCCTATTTCGCGTTTGCCGTGGTCAAAGGTATGGGCTTTACCTGGCAGGCTGCGCTCGGTGCCGTGTTCATTTCGGGCTTGCTGTTCATCTTCGTCAGCCTGTTTCGTATCCGCGAGGCGATCGTCAATTCGATTCCGCGGTCGCTCAAGTTTGCCATTTCGGCGGGTATCGGGCTGTTTCTCGCCATCATCGGGCTACACAATGCAGGCATCATTGCCGGCCACCCCGCAACCCTTCTGACGCTCGGCGATTTGCACAAGCCGGATGCGTTGCTCGCCGTCGTCGGTTTCATCCTGATCGTTGCGTTGGAACAGAGGAAGGTACCCGGTGCGATCATCATCAGCATCCTTCTTGTGACTGTCGCTTCGGTTGCTCTGGGCTTGACACCCTTCCGCGGGGTTGTCGCCATGCCGCCGTCGATTGCACCGACCTTCCTGCAGATGGATATTGCCGGTGCGCTCAATGCCGGTCTGCTGACCGTGGTGTTGACCTTCTTCATGGTCGAACTCTTCGATGCCTCGGGAACGTTGATCGGCGTTTGCCATCGTGCCGGCTTGCTCGACGCGGATGGCAAACTGCCGCGCCTGAAGCGCGCATTGCTTGCTGATTCGGGCGCGATCGCCGCCGGTGCGATGCTCGGCACCTCGTCTACGACGGCCTACATCGAATCCGCGGCCGGCACCTCGGTTGGCGGGCGCACCGGTCTGACGGCCGTCGTCGTGGCGCTGCTGTTCCTCGCAGCTTTGGTCATTGCGCCTCTCGCGGGAACGGTCCCGGCATTCGCAACGGCGCCAGCGCTTTGCTACGTCGCGGTGTTGATGGTCCGCGGTCTCGCCGAGATCGAGTGGGATGATCTGACCGAGTCGGCACCAGCGGTGGTGACCGCGATCAGCATGCCGTTTACCTTCTCGATCGCGCACGGCATCGCGTTCGGCTTCATCACCTATGCCTCGGCCAAGCTCCTCGCGGGTCGTGCAAAAGAACTGTCACCCATGGTCGTGGCGATTGCCGTCCTGTTCGTCCTGAAGTTCGCCTTTCTGTGAGATCGCATCGTGGATACCCGCTTCTTTGAGAGCCATATCCGTACGATTGCCGACTGGCCGGAGCCTGGTGTCCAGTTTCGCGACATCACGCCGCTGTTGCGTGATGGAGCGGCGTTTCGTGCGCTGATCGATGCTTTTTCCGAACGTTACGGTGACGCTCATATCGATGCCATCGCCGGAATCGACGCGCGCGGTTTCATCATCGGCGCCGCGTTAGCTTATCGGCTGGGTTGCGGCTTCATTCCGGTGCGCAAGGCCGGCAAGTTGCCGTTTGACACCATGTGCGAGTCCTATTCGCTCGAGTACGGCGAGGCAACGGTCGAGGTCCATACCGATGCGGCGGCGGCTGGTGATCACGTGTTGGTGATCGACGATCTCATCGCTACTGGCGGGACGATTCTTGCCGCAGCCAAACTGATGCATCGCCTCGGTGCACGTATCGTCGAGGCGGCTGCGGTCATCGACTTGCCCGCGCTCGGCGGCTCGGGTCGCCTGCAGGCCGCAGGTGTTCCCGGATTCGCGCTATTGAAGTACTGATCGCTGTGCCGGTTGTGGGCGCTTCGTCGCCTGCGATCGGGAAGCAACTGAACAGAAGGCCTGTCTGGTACTCCCGGCGCAGGCCTTTTCCTTTATCCTTGTCCGCCTGACATGACTGACTAGCCGGGAACCAACATGCCCAAGACCGCCTTGATCCTTTTTGCTCACGGTTCGCGCGATCCCGAGTGGCCTTCTCCGCTGCGGCGCGTTCGCTCAGCGATCCTCACCAGTTCGCTCGATCTTAGAGTCGAACTCGCTTTCCTCGAGTTTCTCCCTCCGACCTTGCAGGAATGTGCGGCCATAATGATCTCGGAAGGGTTCGATCGCATCATCGTCGTCCCGATGTTCATCGCGCAAGGCGGGCACCTCAAGAACGATCTCCCGGCGATCATTGACGAGTTGCGCGCTCGTTTTCCGCGTGTCGCATTCGAAATGTCCGGCCCGGTTGGCGAGGCCGAAAGCGTGGTGCAGGCGATGGCCGCCCATGTGCTGGGCTTGTCCGCCGCCTGACCCGGCAGCCCTAGATGCGCAGATGTCCTTCGGTCAACTTGCCTGCCACCTGAAGCCTCGGGATCGTCGGTTTGAGGTTGAGCCCGGTCTCCTTGTGCAGTCGTTGTGCGCGGGCGATCAGTTCTCCGAGCGCGACATCGATTTCGTCGCCGGTCGTGGCAAACGCGATGGTGTTGCCGCTATCGCACGAAGGAAAAACAAGCGAGCGTCCATCGAACGCTTTGGCGATACGGGCCTGTCTGGCCTGAAAGCCGCGACTGTGACCGAGCAGGTTGGTGACCAGCAAGCCGGTATCCGATAAGCGGTTGCGGCAAGCCTGATAGAACGGCAGCGTGTCGAGCACACCGGCGCGTCCGCTCTTGTCGAATCCATCGACCAGGATGCAGTCGAACTTCTTGCCATCTTCGAGCATGTATTGGGCGCCGTCACCAATGACGACATTCAGCCTCATCGGATCGTCCGGTAGCTTGAAATGGAGGCGCGCGATGATCTCTACTTGCGGATCGATCTCCACCACGGTCATGCGTGTGGCCGGCAACTTGTGATAGATGTACTTGACCAGCGATCCCGCGCCGAGCCCGATCAGCAGGGCGTTCTTCGGCCAGGGCGGTTCGCGTAGCAACAGTCCGGCCATCATCTCTCGCGTGTAGGCCAACTCAAGCGAATTGGGACGTTGAATGCGCATCGCGCCCTGAACCCAGTCGGCGCTGAAATGCAGGTAACGGACGCCGGCTTCCTCGCTGACTTCAATAAGCGTACTCGACATCGTGTTTTTGGCTTCCTTCTGGCGCTAAAGGGCGAATCTTAGCTGGTCGCTGCGGCTGATGAAACTCGTGCGCGGATTTGGGTTGTCTCGCGGTGTATCGTGCACGGCTCGAACAAGAGAGCGATTTATGCGACAGGAGTTTGTGTGTGATGATCACCGATTCGAGCGCGACACCATTTTCGACGCTGACCCCCGATTCAATTCTGGATGCTTTGGAGAGCCTGAGGCTCAGACCGGATGGACGTCTGCTGGCCCTGAATAGCTACGAAAACCGCGTCTATCAGGTATCGATGGAAGAGGGCGCGCCACTGATCGCGAAGTTCTATCGAGCCGGCCGGTGGTCCGATGCCGCGATTCTGGAAGAGCATGAGTTCTCCGCCGAACTGGCCGAACGTGAGTTGCCTGTAGTTGCGCCTTTGCGGATTGGCGGGGGGACGCTGCATTTTCATGGAGATCTGCGTTTCGCCCTCTTTTCGCGCCGTGCCGGACGTGCGCCCGAGTTCGATCGCGGGCAGGTCCTTGAGTGGATGGGGCGTTTCATCGGCCGGATCCATGCGGTCGGTGCGCTCAAACCCTTTGCGGTGCGTCCTGAAATCAATGTCGCGACCTTCGGCGACGAACCACGGGATTTCCTGCTCGATAACGGCTTTTTGCCTGCGGATCTGGAAGACGTCTACTTCGGTGTTGTCGACCAGGCGCTCGACGCGGTTGAGGATTGCTTTGAGCGTGCCGGACAAGTGACGGCACTGCGCCTGCACGGTGATTGCCACGTCGGTAACGTACTCTGGCAGGACGGCCCCTGCTTTGTTGACTTTGACGATGCACGCACGGGGCCGGCCGTGCAGGATCTCTGGATGCTGCTCTCGGGCGAACGTCGGGATCAGGAGCGGCAGCTATCGACGGTTCTTTCCGGTTACGAGGAGTTCTTCGCCTTTGATCGGCGCGAACTGTATCTTGTCGAAGCTCTGCGCACGCTGCGCCTTGTGCATTACGCCGGATGGCTGGCAAAACGCTGGGAAGATCCCGCTTTCCCGGCCGCGTTTCCATGGTTCAATACCCAGCGCTATTGGCAGGACCGCATCCTCGAATTACGCGAGCAGATTGCGCAAATGGAAGAGCCGCCGTTGAGTGTTCTTGGCTGAGGATATCTGGCCTGGAGCGCGCGGCTCAAGCCTGGAGCAAAAACACCGTTGGGCGTCGATCGATTTCCGGCACTGGCAGGTTTTTCCACTCGCCGCAAGTGTTCGTGACAATGTGCTCGCTCTCCAACGTCAGATCGGTAGCGATGCAGATTCTCGTCGTCGCCAAACACGATTTCGTGAGGCTCTCGAGCATCTGCCGATTACGATAAGGAGTTTCGATGAAAATCTGCGTTCTCTTCTCGAGGCGGGAATTTTTCTCGAGCTCCCGGATCTTCTTTTCCCGCTGATCAGTCTTGGCCGGCAAGTAACCGTGAAAGGAGAAGTTCTGCCCCGATAGCCCGGACGCCATCAGCGCGAGAAGGATGGACGACGGTCCAACCAGTGGCACAACGGTAATCCCAAGCTCATGCGCGAGTGCCACCAGGTTTGCACCGGGGTCGGCCACGGCCGGGCAGCCAGCTTCCGAAATCAGGCCGACATCAGTTCCTGACAGAAGCGGAGTCAGGAATCCGGAGAGCTCTTCCGGTCCGGTGTGCTCGTTCAGTTCGCAGATATGGAGTTGTTGCAACGGGATGGACGATGGAAGCGATTTGAGAAACGCTCGCGCCGATTTGGCATTCTCAGCGATGAAGTACGTGAGCTGCCTTGCGCAATCTATTACGCCATCGGGCAGAACCGACGAGTTCTTCGACTTTCCCAAAGTTACGGGGATCAGGAGCAGCTTCCCTTTGCTCATTCGCTAACACCGACCATCGTCTGCAGCACGTTGATGTTTTCGAGACGCAACAGATCGCAGAGAGCGATCAGCGGCAGGCCGATCAGGGCGTTGGGGTCGTCGCCGCACATCTTCTCGACGATTGCGATTCCCAATCCCTCGGATTTGGCGCTGCCGGCACAGTTGTACGGCTTTTCACGGCGCAGATAGCTCTCGATGTCGCCGTCGGTCAGGTCGCGAAAGGTGACGAAGGTTGGTATGCCGCGAACATGGGCTTTCCCGGTTCGTGCGTTCAAGAGGCAGAGCCCGGTAAAGAAGTTGACCGTTTGCCCCCTCATGGCGCGCAGTTGGAGGACGGCATTTTCATGTGTCCCGGGTTTGCCGTAGGTGCGCCCGTCAAGGCTCGCGACCTGGTCGCTGCCGATTATGAGTGCGTCCGGATAGTTCTCGACGACAGCACGCGCCTTTGCTTCAGAGAGGCGCAGCGCGGTGTCTTCCGGCGATTCATCCGGCAGCGCGGTCTCGTCGGTTTTCGGGTTCGCTGTTTCAAAAGGCAGCCCAAAGCGCGACAGGAGTTCCCTGCGAAAAGGAGATGTTGACGCGAGAACGATTCTTGAAAATGGTGTGGTCATGAATGGTCAGGAGGCGCATCTGAGCCACTGTTTCAGCTGAGAGCTGGAAGGTCGCCCAGTGAATGTCGAGTTCGCGTCAGCGGCTTTGACTTTGAAAGCCAAAAATAATATCATGCGCCGCTTATGTCTCAACGGATTGTTATTGACAGCAAGGTGTTTGCCCGCGATGCGAGTTTGCTTCAAGGGGAATTGCCGGTAGAAAGCTTGGGTCGGGTGCTGGATTTGCTGGTCGATTCGGGCGGTAGCTTGCAATATCGTGTGGAAGGCTTGCTGGATCCACGCAACAAGCCGCAGATCAAGTTGTGGGTAGGTGGTGATCTTTCGCTGCGTTGTCAGCGGTGTCTGAACGCTATCGCTTATCCGCTCGAGATTCGCAGCTTGCTGGAGTTTGTTGATGACGAGAATGATTTGATGCAAGAGGATATCGAAGACGATTCGAAAGATTTCCTTGTTGCGCAAAAAGAACTTGATGTGGTTGCCTTGATCGAAGACGAGATAATTCTCGGTTTGCCCTCTGCGCCTCGTCACGAAAGTTGTGCTTTGCCTGATGCGGACCTTGGTGCTGGAAAGGTTTCACCGTTCTCGGTGCTTCAAGGGCTGAAACGCAAGGCTCAGTGAATTTGATATCTGGAGTTAACTATGGCCGTCCAACAGAACAAAAAGTCCCCGTCCAAGCGTGGTATGCACCGTTCCCATGATTTTCTGACCAATCCGCCGCTTGCTGTTGAGCCGACTACGGGTGAAGTGCATTTGCGCCATCATGTGAGCCCAACCGGCTTCTATAAGGGCAAGAAGGTTACAAAGGGATCAGGCGAGTAAGAATTTGGGATCAGGCAGACACTTTCCCCGTTTCGGGGAAGTGTCTGCCTTTTCTTTTGTCTTCAATAATGACTGTTACTGTCGCTATCGATTGCATGGGCGGGGATCATGGTCCCGACGTGACCGTGCAAGCTGCGCTCGACTTCGTGAAAATGCATGACGATGTGCATGTTCTCCTGGTCGGGATTGAGAGTAGATTGTGTCCCCTTCTCGAAGGCGTGTCGAATCCACGTGTCTCGTTCCGTCATGCAAGCGAGATTGTCGAGATGGACGAATCGCCTGCTTTGGCGATTCGCAACAAAAAGGACTCGTCAATGCGCGTCGCCATTGATCTCGTGAAGAGCGGCGAGGCGGATGCGTGCGTGTCTGCCGGCAATACCGGCGCGTTGATGGCGATCTCGCGTTTTGTGCTCAAGATGCTCCCGGGTATCGATCGTCCTGCGATTTGTGGCGTGTTACCGACGGTCAATGGGCATGTGCATGTTCTCGACTTGGGCGCCAATGTCGATTGTTCGCCGGAGCATCTGCTCCAGTTCGGGATCATGGGTGCGTCGCTCGTCGGTGCGATCGAGCACAAGGATCGTCCTTCCGTCGGAATCCTCAATATTGGCGAGGAAGACATCAAGGGCAACGATGTCGTCAAGCGCGCTGCTGAATTATTGAAGGATTCGGGGCTGAATTTCGTCGGCAACGTCGAAGGCGACGGCCTGTACAAAGGCGAGGCAGAAGTCATCGTTTGCGATGGTTTCGTCGGCAACGTGGCACTCAAGGCTTCCGAGGGTTTGGCCCAGATGCTGGCTACGTTTTTGCGCCAGGAGTTTGGGCGCAACATTCTGACCAAACTGATTGCGATACTGGCGATTCCCGTACTACGGCACTTCAAGCGACGAGTCGATCATCGCAGATACAATGGCGCCAGTTTGCTTGGATTGAAGGGGATTGTCGTCAAGAGCCACGGCTCGGCCGATGCCTTCTCTTTCCGTAATGCACTTGAGCGGGCCGCTGATATCGTGAGGGGCGGTGTCTTGACTCGCATTTCCGAGCGTGTGGCTCAGCAACAACCGATTCAGGAGGCGAAATAGCATGTTTGCCCGTATCGCAGGCGTTGGAAGTTATCTGCCAGGTCAGCCTGTAAGTAATGTCGATCTCATCGCTCGCGGAATCGATACAAGTGACGACTGGATTGTCAGTCGAACGGGAATCAAGTCCCGGCATCTAGCCGGTGTGGGGGTTACCTCCAGTTCGCTCGCCTATGAAGCCAGTCGCAATGCGTTGGCCGCAGCAAATGCGGGTGCGGAAGAAATTGACCTGATCATCGTTGCTACTTCGACGCCGGATTTCATCTTCCCGAGCACAGCCTGTCTCTTGCAGGAGAGGCTCGGAAATGTCGGCGCAATGGCCTTTGATATTCAGGCCGTTTGCAGTGGATTCGTCTACGCGCTGACTGTCGCAGAAAAATTCATTCGCTCGGGTAGCCACAAGAAAGCCTTGATTGTCGGTGCCGAGGTGTTTTCGCGCATCCTTGACTGGGACGATCGGGCTACGTGCGTATTGTTTGGCGACGGCGCGGGCGCGGTCGTCCTGGAAGCCTCGGATAAGCCCGGGATACTGGCTACGGCGGCACATGCCGATGGCTCGCATCACGGGATTCTTTCGGTGCCCGGAAGCGTATGTGGCGGCAAAGTAACCGGAGACCCGTTCCTTCGGATGGATGGTCAGGCGGTATTCAAATTTGCCGTCCGTGTTTTGGCCGATGTGGCCAAAGAGTGCTGCACGGCGGCTGCTATTGCGTCGTCCGAGCTTGACTGGTTGATTCCGCACCAGGCCAACATCCGGATCATCGAATCGACATCGAAAAAGCTCGGTTTGCCGGCTGACAAGGTCGTTGTCACGGTTGATCAGCATGGCAATACCTCAGCGGCATCCATTCCGCTAGCTCTGGACGCAGCGGTGCGCGATGGGCGTATCCAGCGCGGTCAGAAAATCATGCTCGAAGGCGTCGGAGGCGGCTTCACCTGGGGCGCTGTACTGCTCGAGTTCTAAATAGAGGATAAAAAGATATGGCTTTCGCTTTCGTCTTCCCTGGTCAGGGATCCCAGTCGGTCGGCATGATGAATGCCTATGGCGATTCTTCCGTAGTCCGCAGTACGTTCGATGAGGCCTCTGCGACTCTTGGGCAGGATCTTTGGCAACTGGTCGCCGAAGGTCCCGTTGAGTTGTTGGCACAGACGGTCAATACGCAGCCGCTGATGTTGACGGCGGGTATCGCCACGTATCGCTTGTGGCTTGAGAAGGGCGGCAAACTTCCGGCCGTTGTCGCTGGTCACAGCTTGGGTGAGTACTCGGCGCTAGTCGCAGCAGGTGTTATTGCTTTCAAGGACGCTGTGCCTCTTGTTCGGTTGCGCGCTTCTGCCATGCAGGAAGCGGTACCCGTTGGAACGGGGGCAATGGCCGCGATTCTGAATCTCGATGACGAGAAGATTCGAGAGGCGTGCATTGAGGCGGCTGCCGAAGTTGGAAATGGTGAGGTGGTGGAGCCGGTTAACTTCAATGGACCCGGTCAGACGGTCATTGCCGGTAACAAGGCGGCCGTCGAGCGTGCGTGCGAAGGTTGCAAGGTGAGAGGGGCGAAGCGTGCCGTGCTGCTTCCCGTATCTGCGCCGTTCCATTCGTCGCTGATTCGTCCGGCGGCAGAAAAGCTGGGCGCGCGTCTTGCCGAGTTGGAGTTCTCCGTTCCGACGATTCCTGTGATCAACAATGTTGATGTCGCAATCGAAAGCGATCCGGCGAAGATCAAGGACGCGTTGATCCGTCAGGCATTCTCTCCTGTGCGCTGGGTTGAGACTGTGCAGAAGATCGCTTCGCTGGATGTCACGACTGTGGCTGAATGCGGCCCCGGAAAAGTGCTGTCTGGTTTGACCAAGCGCTGTTCCGATTCCTTGAACGGGGTCGCTTTCGCCGATCTGGCCTCGATCGAGGCGGCACTCGCATCGCTGGAGTAAAGGCAATGCTTGATCAGAAAATAGCGCTTGTGACGGGAGCGTCTAGAGGCATCGGGCGCGCCATTGCACTCGAGTTGGGCAGGCTGGGGGCAACTGTAATTGGTACTGCGACGACTCAGAGCGGCGCGGACGGCATTATCGAGTACCTGAAGGTCGCCAGTATCAAAGGGGCGGGCCGGGTGCTTGAGGTTCGCGAACAATCCCAGGTTGATGGTCTTGTTTCGGACATCGAGAAGGACTTTGGCGTCATCTCGATCCTTGTCAACAATGCGGGTATCACTCGGGATAACCTCTCCATTCGCATGAAGGACGATGAATGGGATGCCGTGCTTGATACCAACCTGAAGGCGGTGTTTCGTCTCTCCAAAGCCGTCATGCGCGGCATGATGAAGGCGCGCCAAGGGCGTATTGTGAATGTGACCTCCGTTGTCGGCCACTCGGGCAACCCCGGCCAGGCGAACTATTGCGCCGCGAAGTCTGGTGTCACGGGGATGACCAAATCGCTCGCCCGCGAGCTTGGGAGTCGCAATGTCACGGTGAATTGCGTTGCGCCCGGGTTGATCGATACCGACATGACCAAGGTTCTTGATGACAAGCAGCGTGATGCGTTGGCGTCGAATATCCCGCTTGGGCGCCTTGGCTTGCCGGAAGAAGTGGCTGCGGCAGTTGGCTTCTTGGCATCGCCCGCTGCGGCCTATGTCACGGGAACGACCATCCACGTCAACGGTGGAATGTATATGGATTGACGGGTGCCGAGCGGCAGAGGCTCGTTCTTTGCTGGTTTGGTAAGCGTCGGTCGATTTGGTAAAATAGAGCGGTTTTGTTTCACACGTGAACCTTTAAAGGAGCATCCTGATGGAAAATATCGAACAACGCGTCAGAAAAATCGTTGCTGAGCAACTGGGCGTCAATGAAGCTGACATCAAGAACGAATCCTCGTTCGTTGACGACCTCGGCGCGGATTCGTTGGATACGGTGGAACTTGTGATGGCGCTCGAAGAGGAATTCGAGTGCGAGATTCCGGACGACGAGGCGGAAAAGATCACCAATGTGCAGCAGGCCATTGATTACGTCGTAAACCATAAGAAGTAATTCTTCCGAGGAACAAGTCTGCCGGCATGGCTGAGTGTCGGCGTCTTGTTCCCTTTGGTTTGAAGTTCATCAAGTAGTTTTCTGTTCTTCCGGAGAAGAAATGGCACGTCGCAGAGTCGTCATCACCGGCCTTGGAATTATTTCGCCCGTCGGCAATTCCATTGACGAAGCTTGGGGAAATATTCTTGCCGGGCGATCCGGTATCGACCGGATTACTCGTTTCGATGCGTCCGCATTTCCTGTACAAATTGCCGGCGAAGTCCGGAATTTCGATGTTAGCCAATACATACCGTCGAAAGATGCTCGCCGTATGGATACGTTTATCCATTACGGAATGGCGGCAGGTATTCAAGCTATCAAAGATGCGGGCCTCGAGGCGAATCCTGCCAACGCCGATCGAATTGGTGTTTCGATCGGTTCCGGTATCGGCGGTTTGCCGCTTATCGAAACGACGCGGGACGAATTCGTCGCCGCGGGAGTTCGAAAGATTTCTCCGTTTTTCGTGCCCGGTTCGATTATCAACATGATCTCGGGCAATCTTTCGATCATGTATGGCTACAAGGGACCCAATATTGCATTGGTCAGCGCATGTTCGACAGGTACGCACAGCATCGGTGATGCCGGGCGTTTGATCGAATATGGCGATGCGGACATCATGATCGCGGGTGGCGCCGAATGCACCGTTTCACCGCTCGGGCTTGGCGGATTCTGCGCGGCGCGCGCACTTTCGACACGTAACGATGATCCGAAGACGGCTAGCCGCCCGTGGGATAAGGATCGTGATGGCTTTGTTCTGGGTGAAGGCGCGGGGGTCATGGTGCTTGAAGAGTATGAGCACGCCAAAGCCCGCGGCGCGCGTATTTATGCGGAACTCGCCGGTTTTGGCATGAGCGCGGACGCGAATCACATGACCGCTCCCTGCGAAGACGGAGAAGGCGCAGCGCGATGCATGCTCAACGCGTTGAAGAATGCGAATATCAATGTCGATGAAGTGGATTATCTCAATGCCCACGGGACGTCGACCCCACTCGGTGACAAGGCGGAAACCATCGCAGTCAAACGCGCTTTTGGCGAACGTGCGAAGAAACTGGTTGTAAATTCCACCAAGTCAATGACCGGGCATCTGCTTGGCGCTGCCGGCGGTATTGAGGCAGTCTTCTCGGCCTTGGCGATTTATAACCAGGTTTCACCGCCGACCATCAATATCTTTAATCAGGACGAGTTGTGCGACCTCGATTATTGTGCGAATGAAGCGCGGAAAATGAAGATCGACGTGGCGATTTCGAACTCGTTTGGCTTCGGCGGTACGAATGCTACAGTGGTAATGAAACGGATCTAG
>NZ_JAGOIT010000179.1 GCF_017995515.1 Propionivibrio sp. | reverse complement strand
CCAAGATCCCTTCCCTGCATGCGGTGCTGCAAGGCTGGTTGCTCGACGGTCCGCTGGCTGCGTATGTGCCGGCCTACGTCGAACGGCTGGAGCGCGGTCGCTACGCATCCAGCACGAGCCGGCGATGTCTGAACGCCGTCGCGCACTTCGCTCACTGGATGTCGCTGTGCCGTTTGCCGGTCGACAGGCTCGACGAGAGCCGCATCGATCAGTTTCTTCAGGATCACCTGCCGCACTGTGGTTGCAGAGGGCCGGTGATGCGGCATCCACGCGAGGCACATGCGGCTTTGATGCCCCTGCTGGCCATCCTTCGCCAGCGCGGCGTGATCGCGGACTTGCCGACACCGTCGGGTCCGATCGCCGAAGAGCTGAGCCGCTACGACGCATATATGCTCGATACCCGTGGGCTGGCCAGCGGCACCCGTTCGGACCGACTGCGGATCATCGAGCGGCTGCTCGTGCACAAATTCGCGGGCCATCCTCTGAATCTGCAAGAACTGCAGCCGCAGGACGTCCGCCGCTTCGTCACCGAGCAGTTGGAGTTGCGCAACACGATCAGCAACGCGGTGACCATCAACGCCGCCTTGCGTGGCTATCTGCGCTGGCGCGCGACGTGCGGCGATTCGGTACAAGCGCTGCTGGGCGTGATCGCTTCGCCCGCCAACTGGACGCATGCGTCGCTGCCACGCGCGCTGCAGTCGCGTGAGGTCGGCCGTGTCCTCAATTCATTCACCCCGGCGCTGCGCGCGCCCAAGCGCGGCTATGCGATCGTCCGTCTGGCCCTCGATCTGGGCCTTCGCTGTATCGAGATCAACCGGCTACAACTGGACGACATCGATTGGCAGAACGGCACGCTCACGCTGAGGCGGACGAAGTCTCGCCGCCAGGATGTGCTGCCACTGCCAGTCCCCACGGGCAAGGCGCTGGAGGCGTACCTGCGCCACGAGCGACCGCTCACCAGCAACCGATCCGTCTTCGTGCGCTCCTTGGCTCCACACGATGCCCCGGTCAGCGTGGATGCCATCCATCGGGTGATCCGCGACGCCTTCAGCCGCGCCGGTATCCCGCATGGCCGGGCGCACGCCCTGCGCCACACCTTGGCCTGTCGGCTGGTCAACAGCGGGGGCTCGATCAAGGAAGTCGCCGATGTGCTGCGGCACCGCTCGCTGAACACTTCGCTCATCTACGCGAAGACCGATCGCGCTGGCTTGGTCGAGGTCGCCTTGCCCTGGCCGGGGAGCCCAGCATGAGCGCCCACATATCTCTTCCCGAGCGGATCGAGACGTATCTGGCCGAGCGCCGTCGCCTCGGGTTCGAACTTCAGCATATGGGTCAGGCGCTCGTCCGGTTCGCACGCTATGTCGAGGCAGTCGGTCACCACGGACCGCTTACCGTCGAGGTGATGGCTGCCTGGGCGCGGCAGGTCAAGGGTGGCCGAGGGGATCGAGGTACGGCGGCTCGCGCCTTACGTCTGTTCAGGCCGTTTACGCGCTGGCTGCAGCAGTTCGAGCCGGCTACCGAGGTCCCCGACGAGGCGACCTTCGGGCCGGTCCCGGGCCGGGTCACCCCGCACATCTTCCGTGACGAGGAGATCGAGGCGTTGCTCGACGCCGCCGGGCGGCTCGGGCCGCCGCTGCGCAGTACCGTCATGCGGACCTTGTTCGGACTGATCGCCTGTACGGGACTGCGCATCTCCGAAGCCCTGGCGTTGCTCGACGCGGACGTCGACCTCAGTGTCGGCGTGCTGACCGTCCGCTGCAGCAAGTTCGGCAAGTCGCGCCTGGTGCCGCTGCACCCGAGTGCCGTGACTGCCCTGCGCACCTACCGCCTTGAGCGCACGAAGTACGTGCCTGCCGATCCTGAGGGGCCGTTCTTCATCGCCACCCGTGGCCGCCGGCTCGGCTGTGCGCTCAGTGATCGGCAGGCCCACCGGATCTTCGATCAGCTGCGCCGGGAACTGGGCTGGGTCGCTCGTGGCGGCCACGGTGCGGCCCGTATCCACGATCTGCGCCACAGCTTTGCGGTGCGTCGCCTGCTGCGCTGGCATGAGCAGGGCGAGAACGTGCACGAGCACATGCTTGCGCTGTCGACCTACATGGGCCACGCCAAGGTCTCGAACACGTACTGGTACCTCACGGGCACGCCCGAACTCCTGCAAGTGGTGGGCAAGCGTTTCGAGCACTTCGTCGATCCGTACGAAGCCGAGGAGGACGACGATGGTTAAGCCCGAATCAGTCCAGGCGCCCAGCTTCGCGGCCCTGGTGCAGGCGTTCTTCGCCGAGCACCTGCAGCAGCAGCGCGCGATGAGCCCGCGCACCGTTGCCGCGTATCGCGACGCCTTCGTGCTGTTCCTCGACTTCGCGCAGGCGCGGCTACACAAGCAACCCACGGCGATCCGGCTCGAGCAGATCACGCCGACGCTGATCCTGGCCTTCCTCGATCACCTCGAGCGCGAGCGGGGCAATACGGTGAGGAGCCGCAACGCTCGACTCGCGGCGTTGCGGGCGTTCCTGAAATTTGCCGGTCGGCGCGACGTGAGCGCCCTGCATGCCGTCGAGAAGTCGCTGGGCGTGCCGATGAAGCGCTTCGAGCGGCCGATGCTGGGCTTCCTGTCGCGTGAGGAAATGCTGGCGATCATCAGCGAGCCGGACGACTCCTGGACGAGCCAGCGCGACCATCTGCTGCTCAGGATGCTCTACAACACCGGCGCCCGGGTCTCCGAGATCATCGGCGTGACGTTGGCCGACGTGGTGCTCGATGGTGCCGCCTGTGTGCACCTGCACGGCAAGGGGCGCAAGCAACGCTCGGTGCCGCTGTGGCGATCGACGGTGCGGCAGATCAGGGCGTGGCTACGGCTCAATCCGCAGTTGCAATCGACATCGGCGCTGTTGCCCAACCGCGATGGTCAGGCGATGACGCGCGGGAACGTCACACAGCGCCTCGCTCTCGCCGTCAAGGCCGCGATCACCGCACAGCCGCAGCTCGCCACGCGCCGTATCTCCCCGCACATCATCCGCCACACGACGGCCATGCACCTCCTGCAGGCCGGCGTAGACATCAGCGTCATCGCGCTGTGGCTGGGACACGAGAGCCCGACGACAACTCACCAATACGTCGAGGCTGATCTGGCGATGAAGGAGCAGGCACTGGGGAGACTGCAGGAGCCAGACGCCCCGATCCGGCGCTACAAGGCGCCTGACTCGCTGATCGAGTTCCTCAAGACCCTGTAGTTATGTGCAGGCCGCAGGCATCGCGCACCAACGCTGCGCTCGCGCGATGACGCGGCCCGCACCGCAACTGTTCATAACTGGGAGCTGGGCATAATGGCCG
>NZ_JAGOIT010000032.1 GCF_017995515.1 Propionivibrio sp. | reverse complement strand
ATTCGTTCAAGGTAATCCCGCGCATCGGCGAAATCATCACCAAGGACGCCGACAGCTACCGCTATCTCGCCGAGTCAATCCGCGTCCATCCCGATCAGGAAACGCTGAAAGGCATGATGGAGAACGCGGGCCTGGAAAAGGTCGAGTACTTCAACCTGACGCTCGGCGTCGTCGCACTGCATCGCGGCTTCAAGTTCTGACGAACCCGCGATGTGGCTCCCGATCGCGCTCAAAGCCATCAATCACGTCCTGAAGGGCGAAGATTGGGCGGCGCAGCGACTGCGCGCGTTCGCCGGCCAGTCGCTCCGGTTCGAACTTGGGCGCCTTGAAGTACCGGTCCAGATCAACGGCGATGGTTTACTCGTGGCGCAATCCGCCGCCACTTCGTCAGCGCGGGTGCAACCGGCGGTAGCGATCACCCTGCCGGCAGACACGCCGGCGCGCCTGCTGCTCAACCCGGCATCGCTGGTCGGCCTGATGCAGATCAACGGATCGGCCGAACTGGCCGAGAGCCTCAATTTCATTTTCAAGAATCTGCGCTGGGATGCCGAGCACGATCTGGCTCAACTGGTCGGCGACATCGCCGCACGACGCCTGGTCGAAGGCAGCAAGCAGCTCGCCCGCTGGCAGACCGCACAGGTGTCGAAGATGGCGAGCAATGTCGTCGAGTTCTTGACTGCGGAACAAACCACGCTCGTTCAACGTGCCGAAATGAGCGAGTTCGCCGCCTCGGTCGCGACAGCCGGCACCGCACTTGCCCAACTCGAAAGCCGGATCGCCAGGCTCGAACGGCCGGGCGCAGAGCATTAAGGGTTGATCTGACGAATTGAAAAAGGGCGGATGAAGCATCCGCCCTTTTTCTTGATTACGTGCACGCCGGAAATCAATGCTGGTGCTTGCGTACCCGCTTGATCGCCTTCAACTGCGCGACCGCCTGCGCCAACTCCGCCTCGGCGGTGGCGTAATTGACGTCGGCATCGCGATCCTTCAGCGACTCCTCGGCACGGCGTCTGGCCTCGATCGCCTTTGCCTCGTCCAAGTCGTGCGCGCGAATCGCGGTGTCGGCAAGCAAGGTGATCAACGTCGGCTGAACTTCCAGCACGCCGCCGGACACATAGACCAATTCGTACTCTTCGCGATCAGGAATCTTCAGCCGGACAGTCCCCGGCCTGACTCGCGTCAAGAGCGGCGCATGGCGCGGGAAGATACCCAATTCGCCGGCCTCGCCCGGAAACACGGCGAAATCGGTCTCACCGGAAAAGATCAGCTCTTCGGCACTGACAACGTCTACGTGAACTCTGAGTGGCATCGTTTATTTCCCTTGCACACACCGCGCCTGACTTACCGACAGGCCACGATGTGCGTAGTTTCGCGCTTTAGAGGGTTTTGGCTTTCTCGAAGACTTCATCGATGCTGCCGACCATGTAGAACGCCTGCTCGGGGATGTTGTCGCACTCGCCTTCGACGATCATCTTGAAGCCCTTGATCGTATCCTTCAGCGTGACGTACTTGCCCGGCGAGTTGGTGAACACCTCGGCGACGTGGAACGGCTGCGACAGGAAGCGCTGGATCTTGCGCGCGCGATAGACGGCCAGTTTGTCTTCCGGCGAGAGTTCGTCCATACCGAGAATGGCGATGATGTCGCGCAATTCCTTGTATTTCTGCAGCGTCATCTGGACGGCACGCGCGACCTTGTAATGCTCTTCGCCGACGACCTGCGGGTCGAGCTGGCGCGAGGTCGAGTCGAGCGGATCGACAGCCGGGTAGATACCGAGTGCAGCGATGTCACGCGAAAGCACGACGGTCGAATCAAGGTGGAGGAAGGTCGTCGCCGGTGACGGGTCGGTCAAGTCGTCCGCCGGCACGTACACGGCCTGGATCGACGTGATCGAACCGACGTTCGTCGAGGTGATCCGCTCTTGCAGACGGCCCATTTCCTCGGCCAGTGTCGGCTGGTAGCCCACGGCCGACGGCATCCGGCCGAGCAGCGCGGACACTTCCGTACCGGCCAGCGTGTAGCGGTAGATATTATCGACAAAGAACAGGATGTCGCGGCCATCGTCACGGAAGCGCTCAGCCATCGTCAGGCCGGTCAGCGCGACGCGCAGACGGTTGCCCGGCGGCTCGTTCATCTGGCCGAAGACCATCGCCACCTTGTCGAGAACGTTCGACTCCTTCATTTCGTGGTAAAAGTCGTTGCCCTCGCGGGTGCGCTCACCAACGCCGGCGAACACCGAGAGACCCGAGTGCTGCTTGGCGATGTTGTTGATCAGTTCCATCATGTTAACGGTCTTGCCGACGCCGGCACCACCGAACAGGCCAACCTTGCCGCCCTTGGCGAACGGACAGACGAGATCGATCACCTTGATGCCGGTTTCGAGCAGATCGACCGATGGCGACAGCTCGTCGAACTTCGGTGCCGGCTGGTGGATCGAACGGCGTTCTTCAGTGGCGATCGGGCCGGCTTCGTCGATCGGACGCCCGAGCACGTTCATGATGCGACCGACCGTGGCGTCGCCCACCGGCACCGAGATCGGCGCATTCGTGCCGTTAACCTTCATGCCGCGGCGCAGGCCGTCAGACGATCCCATGGCGATCGTGCGCACGATGCCGTCGCCGAGTTGCTGCTGAACTTCGAACATCAGGTCGGCTTCACAGCCGGCGTGCTCTTCGGCCTTGTCGAGCAAGAGCGCGTCGTAGACCTTGGGCATCGCGTCGCGCGGGAACTGGATATCCACCACGGCGCCGATACACTGAACAATGTTTCCTTGACTCATCGTCGTATCCTCAATCGATTAACTTGGTTCGCGTGGTCAGACAGCCGCTGCGCCGCTGACGATTTCCGAAAGCTCTTTGGTGATCGCCGCCTGGCGCGCCTTGTTGTAGGCCAGACGCAGCTCGCCGATGACGTTCTTGGCGTTGTCGGAGGCGGACTTCATGGCCACCATCCGGGCGCTTTGTTCAGACGCCATGTTTTCGGCAACCGCCTGGTACAGGACGGCCTCGACGTACCGGACGAGCAGATCGTCGATCACGGTCTTGGTATCCGGCTCGTAGATGTAGTCCCAACGACTCTTCGAGTTGCTGCCGACCAGTTCGCCCGACAACGGCAGAATCTGCTCGATCACCGCCTCCTGCTTCATGGTGTTGATGAAGCGCGTATAGGCAAGATACAGAACGTCGATTTCGCCATTGACGTAGGCATCGAGCTGGACCTTCGCCGGGCCGATCAGTTTTTCAAGGTGCGGCGTATCGCCCAGGCCGACGAGGTGCGAGACGATGTCGGCGCCGGCACGCGTCATGAAACCGAAGCCCTTGTTGCCGACGGCCGTCACCTTCAGCTTCTTGCCCTCGGCGTCCCACTCCTTCATCTTGCTCAAAGCCAGACGCAGAACGTTGGTGTTCAAACCACCGCACAAGCCCTTGTCAGACGTCACCGCGATCAAGCCAACCGCTTTGACGTTCTCGCGCTTTTCCAGGAACGGATGGCTGTAGTCGGTCAGCGCGTGCGAGAGATTGCCGGCAACGCGCCGGATCTTCTCGCCGTACGGTCTGGCCGCGCGCATCCGGTCCTGCGCCTTGCGCATTTTGGACGCGGCGACCATTTCCATCGCCTTGGTGATCTTGCGCGTGCTTTCGACGCTCTTGATCTTGTTACGAATCTCTTTGCCGCTTGCCATGGCAATCTTCTCCCTGACGATCAGGCCAGCGTGGCCTTGAACTCCTCAATCGCCTTGGTAAGCGCCTGTTCGGCTTCGGCATCAAGTTCCTTGGTGGTCTCGATCTTTTCGATGAGGCTGGCGTATTTCTGCTTGACGAAAACCTGCATCTGGCGTTCCACGTCGAGCGCCTTCTTGACCTCGATCCCGTCAAACTGGCCCGTGTTGACCGCCAGCAGGGTGATGCCCATCTCCGCCACCGTCATCGGCGAGTACTGCGGCTGCTTCATCAGTTCGGTCACCAGACGGCCGCGATCCAGCTGCTTGCGGGTCGCTTCGTCGAGGTCGGAGGCGAACTGCGCAAACGCCGCCAACTCACGGTATTGCGCCAGCGCGAGACGCACGCCACCGCCGAGCTTCTTGATGATCTTCGTCTGCGCCGCGCCACCCACACGCGACACCGAGATACCGGCGTCGATCGCGGGACGGATACCCGAATTGAAAAGGTCGGTATCAAGGAAGATCTGACCGTCGGTAATCGAGATGACGTTCGTCGGCACGAAGGCGGAGACGTCGCCGGCCTGCGTTTCGATCACCGGCAGCGCCGTCAGCGAACCCGTCTTGCCCTTGATTTCGCCATTGGTAAACTTCTCGACGTACTCTTCGTTGACACGCGCGGCACGCTCGAGCAAACGGGAGTGAAGATAGAAGACGTCACCCGGATAGGCTTCGCGTCCTGGCGGACGGCGCAGCAGCAGGGAAACCTGGCGGTAGGCCCAGGCCTGCTTGGTCAAGTCATCGTAAATGATCAGCGCGTCCTGACCGCGATCGCGGAAGTACTCGCCCATCGTGCACCCGGCGTACGGCGCAATGAACTGCAGCGCGGCCGATTCGGCGGCGGTCGCCGCGACAACGATCGTGTATTCCATGGCGCCATGCTCTTCGAGCTTGCGCACGACGTTGGCAACGGTCGAGGCCTTCTGGCCGACAGCCACGTAGATACAGAAGAGATCTTTGCCCTTCTGGTTGATGATCGTATCGACAGCGACGGCGGTCTTGCCCGTCTGGCGGTCGCCGATGATCAGCTCGCGCTGGCCGCGGCCGATCGGCACCATCGAGTCGATCGACTTGAGGCCGGTCTGCACCGGCTGTGACACCGATTTACGCCAGATGACGCCAGGCGCAACCTTTTCGATCTTGTCGGTGAGCTTCGCGTTGATCGGGCCCTTGCCGTCGATCGGCTGACCGAGCGAGTTAACCACACGCCCGAGCAGTTCCGGACCAACCGGCACTTCGAGAATACGGCCGGTCGTCTTGACCGTATCGCCTTCAGTGATGTGCTCGCATTCGCCGAGGACGACAGCGCCAACCGAGTCGCGCTCAAGGTTGAGCGCCATGCCGTACGAACCACCCGGGAACTCGAGCATTTCGCCCTGCATGACATCGGCCAGACCGTGAATACGGCAGATGCCGTCGGTCACCGTGACAACCGTGCCCTGCGTACGGGTTTCGGCGCCAACGTCCAGATTCTGAATCTTGTTCTTGATCAGTTCGCTGATCTCGGAGGGATTCAACTGCATTTATTTCTCCTAGTTCTTTAGCGCCGTAGCCATCGCGTCAAGCTTGCCGCGAACAGAGGCGTCGAGTATCTGGTCGCCCACCGCAACTTTGACACCGCCAATCAGCGAAGCATCGACCTCAACCCGGGGCTGCAGGTGAGCACTGAAATGCGACTCGAGTTGTGCGACCAGTCGAGCCAGTTGTGCGTCATCCAAGGGAAAAGCGCTGGTAATCACCGCCTCCTTGACACCTTCGTCTGCACTCTTGAGCTCTTCGAAGATTTCGCTGATCTGGGGAAGGATGTCGAAGCGCTCGTTTTCGGCCAGCAAGCCGATGAACGACGACAACTCCTTGTCCCGCGTTTCGCTGGCAAGTGAAACGAACAAATCGGCAACCTGGCTGGCAGAAAGCTTCGGGTTACCGATGACTTTCGCCATTTCCGGATCCTGCGCGACGGCGGACAGCCGTTGCAGACGCTCCGACCAGGCCGCCAGCGACTGGCCATCCTTGCCAAGCCGGAATACCGCTTGAGCGTAAGGACGCGCAATGGTGACTGATTCAGCCATGAGCGTTACAGATCCTGTTTGATGGTCGCCAGGATGGCGGCGTGAGCCTTGGCATCGACCTCGCGGCGCAGAATCTTCTCGGCACCGGCAACGGCCAGCTCCGCCACGCGCTCACGCAATGCTTCACGGATACGGGCAGAGTCCTGCTCGATTTCGACATGCGCAGAAGCGACGACCTTCTCGGCTTCAACACGCGCCTGGGCCTTGGCCTCTTCGATAATCTGCTCGGCGCGGCGTTCAGCCTGGGCGATCAAGTCGGCGACCTTTTCCTTGCCTTCGCGCATCGTTTCGGCCGAGTGCTTGGCCGCCAGATCCAGACTTTGCCGACCGCGTTCCGCCGCGGCCAAGCCCTCGGAAATCTTGGCCGCACGCTCGTCAAGCGCCTTGACGATGGGCGGCCACACGAATTTCATCGTGAACAACGCGAGAATGATGAACACAGTGACCTGTGCCAGTAACGTAGCATTCAGATACACGTCATATACCTTTCCGTGGAATTGACCGGATGTTCGTCAAGGAGTTACTTGAGGAACGTCGAGATGGCAAACCACACGGCAATACCGGTTCCGATGATGAACGCGGCGTCGATCAGACCAGCCAGAATGAACATCTTCACCTGCAGTTCATTCATCAGTTCCGGCTGGCGTGCGGACGCCTCAAGGTACTTGCCACCCATCAGGCTGATACCGATACAAGCCCCGATAGCGCCGAGAGCGATGATCAGACCGCAGGCAAGGGCAACGTTCCCGAATACTTGTTCCATGACTACTCCTTCAGATTGATTTACCAGCAAAGTTGTTAAAAAAGAAAACCTCAGCCGCCGCCTAGTGACTTTCGTGCGCCTGCCCGAGATACACCAGCGTCAGCATCATGAAGATGAACGCCTGCAACACTACGATAAAAATGTGGAACAACGCCCACAACGTTCCCGTGATCAAGTGCCCGATCCAGAGCATGGAGCCGCCGAACAGGGACAGCGACGGGGCGGCCATACCCATCAACGCGATCAACAGGAAGAGCAACTCGCCCGCGTACATGTTGCCGAACAACCGCATGCCGTGCGAAACCGTCTTTGCGATGAACTCGATCAGTTGCATCAGGAAATTCGGCAACCACAGCAGGGGATGATTGCCGAACGGCGCGGTAAACAACTCGTGAACCCAGCCGCCCAGCCCCTTGATCTTGATGTTGTAGTAGAAGCAAAGGAGCAGCACACCCACCGACAAACCCAGCGTGCCGTTCAGGTCGGCGGTCGGAACCACGCGCAGATAGGCGTGCGGGTTGCCGCTCAGTTTCTGCCAGAGCGTCGGCAGCAAATCGACGGGCAGGAAGTCCATCGAGTTGAGCAGAAAGACCCAGACGAAGACGGTAAGCGCCAGTGGCGCGACGAAGCGCCGCGACTGTTCATTATGGACGATCGCCTTCGCCTGATTGCCGACCATCTCGACGAGGATCTCAAGCGCGGCCTGGCCTCGCCCCGGCACCCCGGCGGTTGCCTTGCGGACGATCAGCCACATGCCGAACAGGCCGAGGGCGCCGAGCAATACCGAAAAGAAAACCGTGTCGTAATTGATGATCGAGAAGTCGACCATCTGCGTCTGCGGGTGTCCGGAAGAGTTCAGGTTGGCGAGGTGGTGCAGTACGTATTCCCCCGCGTTCGGCGCGCTTGTGGCTGCTTCGTGACCTGTCGACATGTTCAGTTCTTTTCTTTGTTCCAGAAAGCAAAAAACAATGCTTGCGTGGCAAGCACCAAGCCGAGCAGCATGGAAGGCCAATGCAGACCGGCGTACCCCTTCGCAACCAACAACAGCAAGGCGACGATCGCCGCCATCTTGAGCAACTCGCCAAGCAGGAAATTCACCGGATACGAGGCACCGGGCCGCTTGGCCACAAACCTCAAACGCAGAGCAAACAGAAAGTTTGGAAGCGCACAGACAACGCCTCCCAACAAAGCCGAAATCACGCCCCGCGCACCTGCAAACCCCCCCGCTCCCACTGCGGCAATTATCGTCGCCCCGACCTGCAAAAATATAACTCTAAACATGAGCAAGATCGAATCGCAATTCGGAACAAACGAAAAGTCTACTACAAGACTTAAAACCCTGGATCAATATTCTATTTAATTTCGCTAGTATATCACTTTATGGGCCTTAAACACCCGGATACGTCGCTCTGACGACCGCAAACAACACGAAAAAACGACCAAGAGACTCAATAGCGCTCTTTCGTGGGCAAAAAGTGCGCTCATTTGCGCATTACTTGCAGAATTCCCTCAAGTTGATCGAGATTACCGAAGTCAATCTTGATGCTCCCCGCGCCCTTCTTGGTCGTACGAATCTCGACGTTGGCACCGAGCGTGTCAGAAAGTTCCTCTTGCAGGCGTAAAACGTCACGATCCGGCTTGTTCGCCTGGACCGGCTTTGGCGGTTTGAGCGCGTGCTGGACCAGCCGCTCCGTATCCCGTACCGACAGACCCTTCTGTACGACGCGCTGGGCAAGCTGGATCTGCAAGGCGCCCGACAAGGGCAGGAGGGCACGCGCGTGCCCCATGTCGATGTCGCCGCGCATCAGCAGATCCTGAACCGGCGCGACAAGCTGCAACAGCCGCAGCAGATTCGAAGCCGCCGGACGCGAGCGGCCGACCGCATCGGCCGCTTCCTGATGCGTCATCGAGAATTCGTCGATCAGACGCTGCAGGCCCTGCGCCTCTTCGAGCGGATTGAGGTTCTCGCGCTGGATGTTCTCGATCAGCGCCATCGCCAGCGCGGATTCGTCGGGAATCTCGCGAATCAACGCCGGCACTTCGCCGAGACCCGCCATCTGCGCTGCCCGCCAGCGCCGTTCGCCGGCAACGATCTCGAAGCGATCTTCCCCCAGTGAACCGCCGATCGGCCGGACGAGAATCGGCTGCATCAGGCCTTGCGCACGAATCGACGCGGCGAGTTCCTCCAGCGAGGCGCCATCCATCTGCGTGCGCGGCTGGTATTTTCCCGGCTGCAGATTGGCGACCAGCAGCGAACGCTGCTGCTCGCGGTTCTGCGTCTCGTTTCCCGCCAGCAGCGCATCGAGTCCGCGCCCGAGTCCTTTCAGTTTCATGCCATGGCTCCTTGCTCGACGGCCTTGCCGGCCACGCCGTCACGTCGATCCAGCATCTCCTGCGCCAACGCCATGTAAGCCAGCGCGCCCTTCGACGAACGATCGAAAGCGATCACCGGCTTGCCGTACGACGGTGCCTCGGCCAGGCGAACGTTGCGCGGGATGATGGTGCGATAGACCTTGCGCCCGAAGTGCTCGTCGAGTTCGGCGGACACCTGCTGCGTCAGCGTCGAGCGCGGATCAAAGAGCGTACGCAGCAAACCTTCGATTTCCAGTCGGGCGTTGAGATTGGCGCGAACCTTCTTCAAGGTGGCGACGAGATCGGTCAGCCCTTCCAGCGCGTAGTACTCGCATTGCATCGGGATCATCACGGCGTCGGCCGCGGCCAATCCGTTGACGGTCAGCATGTTGAGCGCCGGCGGGCAGTCCATCAGGATGAAATCGTAGTCGTCGACAACCGGCGCCAGCGCGTCGCGCAGACGGAACTCGCGGCCGCCCATCTCGATCAGTTCGACCTCGGCGCCGGCGAGCTCGCGGTTGGCGGGCAGGATATCGAAGCCGAATTCGGTCCGGATGCGCGCATCCACGAGCGTCGAACGCCCGATCAGGATCTGGTAGACCGTCGGCAGCGCCTCGCGCTTGATTACGCCACAACCCGTCGTCGCATTGCCCTGCGGATCGAGGTCGATCATCAACACGCGCTGCCCGAGCGTCGCCAGGCAAGCCGACAGGTTCACCGCCGTCGTCGTTTTGCCGACACCGCCCTTCTGGTTGGTCACCGCCAGTATTTTTGCCAACTCAACTCTCCCCTGCCTTGTTCGCCTCGATGCATTGCACGATGGCCAGATGACGCTCGCCTTCGACCCCTGGAACGATCAGCCGATGAACGCTTTCGACGCCGACGTCGTTTGGCAAACGCGCGATCTCGTCCTGCGGCCGAACACCCTTCATGGCCAGCCAGCGTCCGCCTTCAGCCAGCAGGTGTCGGGAAAGACCGACGAAATCAGCCAGCTCGGCAAAAGCCCGCGAGGTGATCGCGGCAAACCGCATCGGCGGATCATACTGTTCGACCCGTCCGCAGTGAACGGCCAGATTGGGCAAGGCGAGCTCGATCGCTGCCTGGCGCAGAAATGCGGTCTTCTTGGAATTGCTGTCGAGCAGCGTCACCTGCAACTCGGAACGCGCGATGGCCAGCGGGATTCCCGGCATGCCGCCGCCACTTCCGACGTCGAGCAGATTGCCGGCCGGAACGAACGGGAGAATCGCCAGCGAATCGAGCAGGTGATGGCTGACTGCCTTTTCTTCCTCGCGTAGCGCGGTCAGACTGAACGTCTTGTTCCACTTGTAGAGCAGCGCCGCGTAGGCAAGGAGCTTCGCCTGCGCGGCGGCGGGCAAATCGATGCCCATCTGCGCCAGCCCCTGCGCGAGCTGTTCCGGCTGAGTCATGCTTCCGGGCGCGCTGCTGCCAGCGCACCGCGTTTGAGATGAACGAGGAGAATCGAGATCGCCGCCGGCGTCATGCCCTGGATGCGCGACGCCTGGCCGATCGTTTCCGGCCGATGGCGGATCAGCTTTTGCTGAATCTCGTTCGACAGGCCGCCGATGGCGCGGTAATCGATATCGTCCGGCAAACGTGCCTCCTCGCTGGAGAGCGTCTTGGCGACTTCCTCGGCTTGCCGGTCGATATAGCCCTGATACTTGGCCTGGATTTCGACCTGCTCGACGACGAGTGCGTCAAGCGTACCGACTGCGACCGGCTCATCGCCGACGATCAAGGTCATCAGGCTTTGATAGCTCACATCCGGACGGCGCAGCAGGTCGTAGAGCGAATACTCGCGTTCGATCGCTTTGCCGAGCACACGCGTCGCCTCTTCCACCGAGACTCTCGCCGGCTGCACCCAGGTCGAACGCAGGCGCTCCTGCTCGCGGGCAATCGCTTCCTGTTTTGCGCAGAAAGCCGCCCAGCGGGCATCGCCGACGAGGCCGAGACGGCGGCCCTGTTCGGTCAGGCGCATGTCGGCGTTATCCTCGCGCAGCGACAGCCGATACTCGGCGCGGCTGGTGAACATGCGGTACGGCTCGGAGACGCCGCGCGTGATCAGGTCGTCGACGAGTACACCGAGGTAGGCCTCGTCGCGCCGCGGCGACCACGCGTCCTTGCCCTGCACCTGCAACGCCGCGTTGGCGCCGGCGAGCAGGCCTTGTGCGGCGGCTTCCTCGTAGCCGGTGGTGCCGTTGATCTGCCCGGCGAAGAACAGACCCCTGATCGCCTTGGTCTCCAGCGACGCGTGCAGTCCGGTCGGGTCGAAGTAGTCGTACTCGATGGCGTAGCCGGGACGCAGGATGTGGCAGTTCTCCAGCCCCTTCATCGAACGCACGAGCGCCAGCTGCACGTCGAAGGGGAGGCTCGTCGAAATGCCGTTCGGGTAGATCTCGTGCGTCGTCAGCCCCTCGGGTTCGAGAAAGATGTTGTGGCTGTTCTTCGACGCGAAGCGGTGGATCTTGTCCTCGATCGACGGGCAGTAGCGCGGCCCGACGCCTTCGATGACGCCGGTGTACATCGGCGAGCGGTCGAGTCCGCCGCGGATGATCTCGTGCGTGCGTTCGTTGGTGCTGGTCACCCAGCACGGCAACTGGCGCGGATGCTGGCTCGCCTTGCCGAGCAAGGAGAACACCGGCAGCGGATCGTCGGAGTGCTGCTCGGCCATCACCGAGAAGTCGATCGTCTTGCCGTCGAGCCGCGGCGGCGTGCCCGTCTTCAGGCGGCCAACCGGCAGTTGCAACTCGCGCAGCCGCGCCGCGAGTGAAACGGAGGGCGGCTCGCTCATGCGCCCGCCCGTCGTGTTCGACAGGCCGACGTGAATCTTTCCGTTAAGGAAGGTGCCGGCGGTGAGCACGACGGCGCGCGCAGCAAAGCGCACACCGAGCTGGGTCACGGCGCCGACGACGCGATCGCCTTCCATGATCAGGTCGTCACAGGCCTGCGCGAAGAGGGTCAGGTTTGGCTGATTCTCTAGGCGACCACGGATCGCCTGCTTGTACAAGACGCGATCGGCTTGTGCCCGCGTCGCGCGCACGGCCGGCCCTTTGCTCGAATTGAGGATGCGAAACTGGATGCCGGCCTCGTCGGTCGCCGCCGCCATCGCGCCGTCGAGCGCATCGACTTCCTTGACCAGATGGCCCTTGCCGATGCCGCCGATCGAGGGGTTGCAACTCATCGCGCCGAGCGTGTCGAGGCTGTGCGTGAGCAGCAGCGTCTTGACGCCCATGCGCGCACTGGCGAGCGCTGCTTCGGTGCCGGCATGGCCGCCACCGACCACGATCACGTCGAAGCGGTCAGGAAACTGCATGGGGAGTCCGTGAAATCCGGAGGTTCTGAAGGGATGCGGATTCTACGCCAATCCGCTGAAAAATAACAGGTTTCGGGCGCATCGGCAGGTCACTGCAGACACCCGGCCGAGCGCCGTGTCGAACAACCGGAAATATCACATTGTTCTTGCTTGATCGCTGCCGAACTGTCGCGTAAGGTTCCCGTCATGGCCACGTCCGACACCAACGATACGTCCGAGATCATGCGCCGCATCGGCAAGGAGCTGCCGCGCATGCGAGTGCTGCTCGTCGACCGCCACGCCAGTGCGCGCAACACCCTGCGCATGATCCTGTCGACGCTCGGCATCAGCGCCGTGCATAACGCGTCGAACTCGACCGAGGTAATGCGCCAGGTCAAGGCCTATTCCTTCGACATCATCTTCGCCGACTACCATCTTGACGACGGGCGCGACGGCCAGCAGTTGCTCGAGGAACTCCGGCAGCAACGCCTGATCTCGCTGTCGACCGTCTATATGGTCGTCACCGCCGAACGCGGCTACCACAACGTCGTCTCGGTCGCCGAGCTCGCGCCCGACGATTACCTGATCAAGCCATTCACCGCCGATCAGCTGCAGAGCCGCCTGGCCAAGGCACTCTACAAGAAGAAGTACTTCGAACGCGTTTTCCGCCACCTCGACAACGGCGCATTCAACGACGCGCTCGCCGCGTGCGAGGCGCTGATCGGCAAGGACGACCAGTTCCTCTACGACACCCTGCGCTTCAAGGGCGAAATCCTCAACGCGCTCGGCCGCTACGAGGAGGCCAAGGCGGTCTATCAGCAGGTGCTCGACAACGCCATGGTGCCCTGGGCGCGCATGGGGCTGGCGATTGCGCTGCGCGGAATGGATGCGCTGGCCGAGGCGGAAATGATCGGCGCCTCGATCATCGACGATTTCCCGGAATACCTGGTGGCCTACGACTTCGTCGCCAACGTGCGCGAGGAGATGGGCAAGCTCGCCGAGGCGCAGGAAACACTGCAGAAGGCCTCGGCCATCTCGCCCAACAATTCCGTGCGCCAGCGCATGGTCGCCGAGATCGCCGTGCGCAACGACGACCTCGACGTCGCCGAACGCGCCTACAGCAAGGTGCTCGAACGCCACCGGGGATCGTCGCTGCGCGTCATCGACGACTACACCAACCTGACGCGCGTCATGCTCGACCGCGGCCATACCGACGGCGCGCGCATGATCACCCAGGAGCTTCGGCGCGAATGGCGCGGCAACAAGCACGGCGAACTCGCCGCCTCGGTCATGGACAGCCTGTGCTGCAACCAGGAAGGCGAACCGGCCAAGGCAAAGGCAGCTCTCGAGAAGGCACTCGCGCTGCACGCCGACATCGGTGACGACCCCAAGGCCCGGGCCTTATCGCAGAAAATCGCCGTCGATCTGGCGCACGCCTGCCTGACTTCCGGCGAGGAAGACCGCGCCAAGGAGATTCTGAGCAAGGTCGCCGCCGAGAACCACGAGGATCGCGGCGTGATCGCCCAGATCCAGGGCGTCTTCGCCAAGACCGGCAACGAGGAAGCCGGCCAGTCGATGCTGGCCAAGGTCGGCCGCGAAATCGTCGAACTCAACAACCGCGGCGTGCTCGCCGCGCGCGGCGGCGACCTGGTGGCATCGGTACAGATGCTGATCGAAGCCGCCGAGCGCGTGCCCAACCTGCAGTTCCTGATCAACGCCAGCAAGGCCATCTTCACCCTGCTCGACCGCAAGGGCTGGAACGAGGACATGGCGCAGCGCGGCATCCGCTACCTGCAGCTGGCGCAGGCCAAGGACTTGCGCAACGCCAAGGTGATTTCGGCGAGCGAGCTCTACCAACAGGTGGCCCGCAAGTACGGCATCGAGGTCGTTCCGCTCGGCGGCGCGCGCGGCGCGGCCGATGCGCCCTGACGATTAGTCGAGCGATGCAAGCAGACGGCGGATCGGCGTCGGCAGCGCAGCCGATTCGATACTCGCCAGATCCAGCCATTCCCAGCCCGGCTCGCCGGCCACGCCGGACACACGCTCGACGCGGCAGCAAACGGTCTGGATGTTCAGGCGAAAGTGCGTAAAGGTGTGCCTGAGTGTCGCCATCGGCTGAGCGGCGAGCAAACGGAGTCCGTGACGCCGGACAAGTTCGTCGGCCGTGGCCGCATCGCCTTCCGGCAAGCTCAGCAGACCGCCCCAGATACCGCTGGGCGGCCGTCGTTCGAGCAGGACGTGCTCCCCGTCGGTCAAGAGCAACAGGCTCGTTTCGCGCTCCGGCAAAACCTTGCGCGGGCGAGCCGCCGGCAGTTCGCCTTGCCGGCCCTCCCGGCGTGCAACACATATGTCGCTCATGGGGCAGATCGCACACGCGTAGTTAGCGCGTGTGCACAACGTCGCACCAAGATCCATGAGCCCCTGCGTATAGGCCTCGATGCCGGTCAACGGGAGCAGCGCCTCAGCGAGTTGCCAGAACACCTTCTCGCTCGCGGCCGAACCGGGAAAACCGTCTATAGAAAAACAGCGCGCCAGCACGCGCTTGACGTTGCCGTCGAGAATCGCCGCGCGCCTGCCGAAGGCGAAGACGGCGATCGCCGCCGCCGTCGAGCGGCCAATGCCCGGCAACTCGGCGATATGTTCCGGCTCTTTTGGAAATGCGCCGCCATGTTCGGCGACGAGCACCTGCGCGCAGCGGTGCAGATTGCGCGCCCGCGCGTAGTAGCCAAGGCCGGACCAGAGTCCGAGCACCGTCTCGAGCGGAGCGGTCGCCAGTTCGGCGATGCTCGGGAAGCGCTCGAGAAAGCGCTCGTAATAGGGAATGACGGTGCTCACCTGCGTCTGCTGCAACATGATCTCTGACAGCCAGATGCGATACGCATCGCGCGTGTTCTGCCACGGCAGATCGTGGCGCCCGTGCCGGCGCTGCCAGTCAGTCAGACGACGGGAAAAGGAATCGTCCGCCGGGATGCAAAGGGAATCTGGATGCTTGGACATTTTCTGACTCAGGGCTTCTCGACAGTCCATCGACTGCGGGCGATAATCGGCGCCGTGTGCGCGAGCATGCCTTCAGCTGACTGACCAACTGAAGCCGAATGCGCGGCAGAGCGCGACGATACGAACAGAACAGACCCGCCGGGCGCCTGAACTTCTCGCAAGCGCACCGATCTTAGCATGCCTCTCAAAACTGCCCCGAGCTGCCGATGACTCACGCCAACGCTGCCGCAAACTGCCCTGAAACGCCAACTGCGACGGGCGATCTGCCGTGCGCGACCTGCGACGCGGGCAACGCGCCCAAGCAGCCGAACCCGCGCAATCCGGACATGAACTGCCGCGACTTTCGCCGTGCGCTCGGCAGCTTTGCCACCGGCATCACCGTCATCACGGCCAGGGGGCGCGACGGCGAGCCGCTCGGCATGACCATCAGCTCGTTCAACTCGGTGTCGCTTGACCCGCCGCTGATTCTCTGGAGCCTGTCGTTGTCGTCGCCGAGTCTCGAAGCCTTCCGCAGCGCGAGTCACTACGCCGTCAACGTGCTTTCGGCCGAGCAGGAGCTGCTTTCCAACCGCTTCGCCTCGCGCAGCGGCAATCGCTTTGCCGACGTCGCCACCCGCCCGGGGCTCGCCGACGTGCCGCTGATCGAAGGCTGTTGCGCCTGGTTCGAGTGCACGCAACACGCGCACTACGCGGGCGGCGACCACCTGATCTTCGTCGGCTACGTCGAGCAGTTCGAACAGGACGCAAACGTCGCACCGCTGATCTTCCACGGCGGAAATTACCGACGGCTGAAGAAGACCGAAACGCATCAGGTCCACCGCACGGACTGAACCGGCGCAGAAACGCTGTACGATACCGACCAACCCAACGGAACCCAATTACCGCTGACTTACGAGGCTTGCCATGGATAACAACAAACCCCACTCTTCGCGCGCGATCATGTGGATCACCGTCGCCGTTGCCGCCGTTCTGATCCTCGTTGTCTGGCCGCTGTCGATGATCGGCAAGGCGCCGACCGACGCCAGCGGCGACGAGGCCGAGCTGCGCATTCAGCCGGTCGCACGCGTGGAAATGCAGAAGGCGGCACCGCCATCGGACGGCAAGCCGCGCAGCGGCGAAACGGTCTACAACACCATCTGCAAGGCCTGCCACGAAGCCGGGGTCGCCGGTGCACCGAAGACCGGCGACAAGGCCGCGTGGGCCGCGCGCATCGCGACCGGCGCCGAGGCGCTGCTCAAGTCGGCGGCCACCGGCAAGAATGCGATGCCGGCCCGCGGCGGCGCTGCGGATCTCACCGACGACGAACTCAAGGCGGCCGTCGAATACCTGATCGAAAAATCCAAGTAAGTCTGCGAACACGGCCCGGCCTGCAATCCGCCTGCAGGCCGGGCCGTGTTGTCTTGTGCGCCCATCCCGCCCAACCATGTCCAACATCTATTTCTTCGACATCGACAACACGCTGCTCGACCACGACACGCGTGAAATTCCCCAGTCCGCGCTCGACGCGATCCAGGCGCTGCACCCGGCCGGGCACACCGTCGTCATCGCCACCGGGCGCAGCTACGAGCACGCCAAGCCGTTCATCGACCTCGTCCGGCCGAGCTACGCGATCACGCTGAACGGCGCGCGCATCTTCGAAGGTGAGAGAGAAGTATTCAAGGCGGCGCTCGACGCCAGCGCGCTGACCGACCTGTTCGACTGGATCACGGCGCTGGGCCACCATTTCGGCGCCAACCACGGCGGCATTGGCTACGTCAGCGCCGACGTGCCAAGCACGACGACGCCGCTCCGGAGCGTCGGCATCGTCGCCGACCCCGAGCACGTGCGCAACGTCGCCGAAGACATCGGCCAGGCCTGGCTGTTCTTCGACGAGAGCCTCGACGCAACGCTGCGTCCGGCCATCCGCGAGCGTTATCCGCAGTTCGACACCGTGCGCTGGCACCGGACGGCGCTCGACGTCATGCCCAAGGCGATCAACAAGTGGACCGGCTGCCAGTGGGTTCTCGCGCGCACCGGTTTCCTCGCCGATCACGCGATCGCCTTCGGCGACGGGCTGAACGACATGGAGATGCTGCAGGGCGTCGGCCTCGGCGTCGCCATGGGCAACGGCCACCCGGAGCTGAAGGCGATCGCCAATCGCATCGCGCCGGCGCTGCATCTGGACGGTATCGCGACCGTGCTCAACGAACTTGCGCTGCATTCGCCGATCGGTCGCGCCGACTAACCCGAAAGCGGTCACGCAAAGCCAAGCGGCACCGGGAGGACTTCCCCGGTGCCGCTTTGCCGTTCTATCTGTGGCGAACGATCAGGCGAAATGGTCGATGCCGACGCCGAAGCTGCCGCGGCCGCCGACGACCAGACCGCCGCCCATCCGGCCAAACAGCCAGTGGCGAATCTTTTGCGCCGTGCGCGCCAGGAGCGAATGGCTCAGTTCGGCCGGGTACAGGCGGCAATGCGCTGCGCCGACACCACCAACCGATTCGATGATCGTCTTGCCCGGATGCGTCAGGCGGAAGCTGTCGCCAGGTTTCAGCGAAATATCCTCGCCGCCGTTTTCCTCGGTGATCCAGATTTCGCCGTCCATGCAGCGCACTTCGCAGCCGACCGTTCCGGTCAGAGACACAGGCTCGCCCGTCGTCAGATCAAGTTGCAGATACGTCGATTGGTTTAGCATGAGAGGTCTCCTTTGATCAGTACGAGTTGCATGGAACTGCTTACTCGATGAGCCTATTCTGGTCGCGCACCCACACGAAAACAATCGCTTTTTATTCCACCGATGTGTTAGTTTATTTCACATGTCAAAGCGTCTCCCTTCACTCAATGCCCTGCGTGTTTTCGTCGCCGTCGCGCGCAGCGGCGGGGTATCACGCGCGGCCGAAGAACTGAATCTGACGCATAGCGCGGTCAGCCATCAGATTCGCTCGCTGCAGAGCGAACTTGGAGTCACGCTGTTCGAGAAAAGCGGACGCGGCCTGATGCTGACCGAGCAGGCGCGCGCCTACGTGCAACGCATCGAGTCGGCGTTCAAGGAAATCGAGGAGGCGACGCTCGACGTCACGACGCACAATCGCCATCGCCTGCGCATCAGCACGATTCCCTCGTTCGCCGCGCGCTGGCTCTTGCCCCGGCTCGGTGACTTCATCGCGACCTGCCCGGACGTCGACGTCGAGGTGCAGTCGTCGCATCGCGCCGCCGACGTGAAAGGCGGCGAAGTTGATATCGGCATCCGCTTCGACACCGGCCCACACCCCGGTCTGTACAGCGAGCGCCTGATGCGCGACTGGCTGTTCCCGGTCTGCTCGCCGGAATTCGCGAAGAAGTACGCGCTGTGCGACGCCTCCGGCATCGACGGCGTGCCGCTCATGCACTCAGAGCGCGAGCCGTGGTCGTCGTGGTTCCCGGCGGCCGGCATCGTCGCTGACGAACCCGAACACGGCATCCTGTTCAACGACTCGGCGCTGATGCTGCAGGCGGCGGCCGCCGGCCAGGGACTCTGTCTCGCGCGCCAGTCGATCGTCTACGACGAGTTGCAATCGGGCCGGCTGGTGCGCCCGTTCTCGACCTACGTCGAGTCGCCGTTTTCTTACTTCTTCGTCTGCCGCCGCGAGAAGCTCGCCGCGCCGCCGATCGCTGCCTTCCGCACGTGGATCGTGCGCCAGATCAAGAACATCCCGTTGCTCGACTGATTTCACCTTCGTAAGGATTTCCAGCCATGAAAGCCATCGTCACCGGACATACACGCGGCCTCGGCGCCGCCATTGCCGAACAACTGCTGGCGCGCGGCATCGCCGTACTGGGCCTCGCACGTTCGGGCAACACCGATCTCGCGACGCGCTATCCCGACCTGTTCAACGAAATCGCGCTCGATCTGGCCGACTCGGTTGCCTTGCTGTCGGCACTGGCCGGCGAGGCAGTGACTTCGTTCATCGCCGACGCACCGTCGCTTCTGCTCATTAACAACGCCGGCATGCTGCAACCCGTCGGTCCGCTGGCACAGCAGGACGCGACGGCGATCGCGCGCACGGTCAGCCTGAACGTCGCCGCGCCGCTGACCCTCTCCAGCGCCATCGCCGCGCAGATGGCCGGACGGCCGTTGCGTATCCTCCACGTTTCGAGCGGTGCGGCGCGTCATGCGTATCAGGGCTGGAGCATCTATTGCGCGACGAAGGCCGCGCTCGACCAGCACGCCAAGGCCGTCGCGCTCGACGACGATCCCGACGTCAGGATCTGTGCGATTGCGCCCGGCGTCGTCGATACCGACATGCAAACCGAAGTCCGCGCCCTGCCGGCCGAGCAATTTCCGCTGCGCGAGCGCTTCATCAAGATGAAGAACGAAGGCACGCTGACGCCGGCTGCGGTCGCCGCTGAAAAGGTCGTCGATTACCTGCTGAGCGACGCGTTCGGCACGGCGCCGGTCGCCGACATTCGCGAGTTGCGCTGAAGGCCCACGCTCAACCCGGCTTGCCGGCGAGCATCGCCTTCATTGCCTGGAGACGGGCTGAGCTGCTGGCCTTGTCCGGCGGTGCATCGCTCTTGCCGCCGGAAAAGCGGATATCGTCCTTGCCCATCTCGGCGATGAAGCGCGACGGCTCGCAAGGAATCAGTTCGCGCCCCTGCTTGCGCTTCTCGGAGTAGCTGATGTGCAGCGAGCGCTGCGCACGCGTGATGCCGACGTACATCAGGCGACGCTCTTCCTCGATCTTCGCCGGCTCCATCGACTCGCGGTGCGGCAGCACGCCCTCCTCGACGCCGATCAGGAAGACGTGCTTGAACTCCAGCCCCTTCGCGGCATGCAGCGTCGAGAGCTGTACCGCATCGGGCCGCTCATCGCCTTCCTGTTTGTCGAGCAGGTTGATCAGCGCGATCATCTGCGTCAGCTCGATCAGGTTCTTGCCGTCTTCCTCGCCCTTACGCGCCAGCCATTTGACGAGTTCCAGCACGTTGCTCCAGCGCGTGAGCGCGGCGCGCTTGTCGTCCTCGTCGTTGAGCCACGCTTCGTAGCCGATGGCGGCGAGCAGGTCGTTCATCACCTGCTCGACCGGCTCCTTCGCCGCCCGATACTCGATGCGATTGATGAACTCGCAGAATTCGAGCAGCGGCCCGAGCTGGCGCGGCTGCACGCGGTGCGCGAAGCCTTCCTCGAAGGCGGCGGCAAAGAGCGAGATGTGGCGCTCGCCGGCGTAGGTGCCGAGCGCCTCCAGCGTCGCGCCGCCGACGCCGCGCTTGGGCGTCGTCACCGCGCGGATGAAGGCCGGGTCGTCGTCGTTGTTCGCCAGGAGGCGCAGGTACGAGGTGATGTCCTTGATCTCGGCCTTGTCGAAGAACGACTGCCCGCCCGAGAGCAGGTAGGGCACACGCTGGTCGCGCAGGAACTGTTCGAGCGTGCGCGCCTGGAAGTTGCCGCGGTAGAGGATCGCGTAGTCGGAGAATCGGGTGCGGTGCTCGAACTTGTGCGCCTGCAGCTTCATGACGACGAGCTCGGCCTCCTTCTCGCTGTCCTTGCACACGGTCACCGTGATCGGGTCGCCGTGGCCGAGGTCGGACCACAGCTTCTTGTCGAACAGCTTCTCGTTGTGCGCGATGACGGCGTTCGCCGCCTTGAGGATGCGCACCGTCGAGCGGTAGTTCTGTTCGAGCTTGATCAGCTTGAGATTCGGATAGTCGCGCGGCAACCCGCGCAGGTTCTCGATGTCGGCGCCGCGCCAGCCGTAGATCGCCTGGTCGTCGTCGCCGACCGCCGTGAACGCCGCGCGCGGCCCGGCGAGCTGCTTGAGCAGGCGGTACTGGCAGGCGTTGGTGTCCTGGTACTCGTCGACGAGCAGGTAGCGCAGGCGGTTCTGCCATTTGTCGAGCACTTCAGGGTGCTTGTCGAACAGTTCGACCGGCAAGGAAATGAGATCGTCGAAATCGACCGCCTGGTAGGCCTTGAGCGTCGCCGAATAGCTGGCGTAGGCGAGCGCGGCGAGCTTCTCGGTTTCGTTCTCGACGTTCTTCAAGGCGACGTCGGGCGAAATGAGCGCGTTCTTCCAGTTCGAGATCAGCGTCTGCAGGCGGCGGATCGTCGCCTTGTCGGTGCTGCCCGAGAGGTCGGCGATGATGCCGTAGCAGTCGGTCGAGTCGAAGATCGAGAAGCGCGGCTTGTAGCCGAGCACTTTGGCTTCCTCGCGCAGGATGCGCACGCCGAGCGAGTGGAAAGTCGAAATGGTGAGTCCGCTTGGTTTGTCCTTGAGTAGTTGGCCGACGCGCTCTTGCATTTCTTTCGCGGCCTTGTTGGTAAAGGTGATGGCGGCGATGTTCGACGGGCTGAAGCCGCATTCCTGGATCAGGTAGGCGATCTTCTGGGTGATCACGCGCGTCTTGCCGGAACCGGCGCCGGCGAGTACGAGCAGGGGGCCATCAAGATAGCGGATGGCTTCGCGTTGCGGCGGATTGAGCAGGGCTGACATTGAATCCTGAAAAGCGAAATACGGTGGCCGGCCGCACGAGTCGACCCGCCGGGAGACAAAGACTAAAGGGAGAGGTACTGGACGACGAGCAGCGCCGCCAGCAACACGGCGATCACGCCGAGCCAGCGGTTCTGCAGGCGCTGCGTGCGGGCAAGCTCGGCGAGGATGGGCGCGAGTTCCGCCGCCGGTTCGCGCGTCAGCGCCTGATGCACGAGACGCGGGAACTGCGGCACGATGCGCGCCCAGTTCGGCGCCTCGTTCCGCAGGTTCCTGAGGAAAGCGCGCGGGCCGAGCTGCTCGCTCATCCAGCGTTCGAGGAAGGGTTTGGCCGTCTTCCACAGGTCGAGGTTTGGATCGAGCTGCCGCCCGAGCCCTTCGATGTTGAGGAGCGTCTTCTGCAGCATGAAGAGCTGTGGCTGGATCTCGACATTGAAGCGGCGCGAGGTCTGGAACAGGCGCAAGAGCACGCGACCAAAGGAAATCTCGCTGATCGGCCGGTCGAAGATCGGCTCGCAGACGGCGCGGATCGCCGCCTCGAACTCGTCGACGCGCGTATCAGCCGGCGCCCACCCGGCTTCGATGTGCGCCATCGCCACGCGCTTGTAGTCGCGGCGGAAGAAGGCGAGGAAGTTCTGCGCCAGATAGTTCTTGTCGACGTCGGTCAGCGTGCCGACGATGCCGAAGTCGAGCGCGATGTACTTGCCGCGATTTGCTTCGTCGATGGCGACGAAGATGTTGCCCGGGTGCATGTCGGCGTGGAAGAAGCCGTCGCGGAAAACCTGCGTGAAGAAAATCTCGACGCCGGCCTTCGACAGCGCCGAGAGGTCGACGCCAGAAGCGACGAGCGCGTCCTTCTGGCTGATCGGCACACCGCGCATGCGGTCCATGACCATCACCGTCGTCGTGCAGTGGTCCCAGAAGACCTCCGGCACCAACAGCAGCTTCGAGTCGGCAAAGTTGCGCCGCAGCTGCGAGCAGTTGGCCGCCTCACGCATCAGGTCGAGCTCGTCGTGCAGATACTTGGCGAACTCGGCGACCACCTCGCGCGGCTTCAGGCGTTTGCCGTCCGACCAGATCTTCTCGAGCAGCCCGGCCATCGTGTCGAGCAAGGCCAGATCGTGATCGATCACGCCGTGCATGTTCGGACGCAGGATCTTGACCGCGACCTCGTGTCCGCCGTCCTCGGGACGCAGGCGCGCGAAATGCACCTGCGCAACCGAGGCACTGGCCACCGGCACCGGGTCGAACTCGGCGAAGACCTCGTTCGCCGGCCGGCCGTAGGCTGCCTCGATCTGCTGCAACGCTTGTTCCGGCGGAAACGGCGGCACGCGGTCCTGCAGTTTGGCCAGTTCGTCGGCAATGTCGAGCGGAAGCAGATCACGCCGCGTCGACAACACCTGCCCGAACTTGACGAAGATCGGCCCCAGCGCTTCCAGCGCCAGACGCAAGCGTTCCGAACGCGGCTTGTCGAAGCGGCGCCAGAAATGGAAGATGCGCGACAACGCCGCCAGCCGGCCACTCGGCTCGTGTTCGAGAATCATCTCGTCGAGGCCGAAACGGCTGGAGACGCTGAGAATCTTGGCAAGACGGAAAAGACGCATGGGCGGGATCGAGTCGAGGCAGGCGACGCCGGACAAATGGCAAAGGCGAGAGTTTATCCCGAATCACTCCGCCCTCGAATGCGCCACTGGCAAATGCGCTGGCCGCGCGGATCGGCGCGGCCAGCAAACCCGGCGGATCGCTTCGCTACTTGACGCAGATCACCGGCAGATGCGATAGATGCAGCACCTTGCGCGAGATCGAGCCGAGCGAAAACCCGGCGATGGCGCCGAGACCGCGCGTACCGAGAATGATGGTATCGCAGCCCAGCTTTTCGGCCTGCGTGACCACCTCTTCCGCCACGTCGCCGATGCGCGCGTGCATGCGGCACGAGATGTCGGCGGCCTTGAGGATGTCGTGTGCCGAGCGCATCGTCTCGTGCGACAGCGTCGCCAGATGTGCGCGTATCGACTCCGGTTCCATGCCGCGTGTCTGCCAGGCGACCGGTTTGGGCTCGACATTGATCAGGTGAATCTCGACCGGCCCATGCTCCTTGACGAAATTGACGGCAAACAGAACGGCATGATCCGAGTGCTGCGAACCATCCACTGCAACCAACAGTTTGCGCATGTTGTTCTCCTCTCTCCGGATTGGACACCCTGCTTCAGAAAAGGCTGCGAACTGCGACAACCGCCCACTCGCTTTCAATATAGACATTCCCGCGTCGATTGGGCCACTTCCTCGACGACCGCACCGAACTGGCACTGCAATTGCTTGATATCGGCCGCATCGTTTGTGACAAAAGCACCGGAAAGGCAGGCCGCGCCGAATTGCAAAGGAAATGCCAGCTTCATCGATCGGCTTTTCCGGCGCACATTCTTGGTGCCTGTGACGCCGGAAGCTCAGTACTGGTGCGGGCTTCGGGGCCTGAAAACAAACGGTTTTTCCTTGACCGAAAGGCTGAATTCCACTAACGTCAACCGGTTTTTTGGTCCAATCACTTCCCATCTGAACCAATCTGAAGGAGGCTTTATCAATGCATAAGTCGACATTCGTCAAACTCGCCGCCGCCGCACTCGTTGCATCGGCATTCTCGCTGCCGGCCTCCGCCGCTGACGTCATCAAGCTCGGCGTCGCCGGCCCGCACTCCGGCGACCTGGCACCTTACGGCCTGCCGAGCAAGGACGCTGCCGAGATGGTCGTTGCCGACATCAACGCCGCCGGCGGCGTCAACGGCAAGAAGGTCGAGCTGATGATCGTCGACGACCAGTGCAAACCCGAAATCGCGACCAACGTCGCGACCAAGCTGGTTTCCGAAGGCGTCAATATCGTGATCGGCCACGTCTGTTCCGGCGCCACCAAGGCCGCGATGGGCATCTACAAGGACGCCAAGATCATCGCCATCAGCCCCTCGGCGACCAATCCGCCGCTGACCAAGGCTGGCGAATACCCGAACTTCTACCGTACGATCGCTCCGGACGATGACCAGGCCGTGCTCGCCGCAGCCTTCGCCACCGACAAGCTGAACGCCAAGAAGATCGCGATCATTCACGACAAGGGCGACTACGGCAAGGGCTTCGCCGACTTCTGCAAGGAAGCGATCGAAAAGGGCGGCAAGGCCAAGGTCGTCATGTACGAAGGCATCCAGCCGGGCGCCATGGACTACTCGGCGGTGATCCAGAAGCTGCGCTCGGAAGGCGCCGACGCGCTGATCTTCGGCGGCTACCATCCGGAAGCCTCGAAGCTGCTGTCGCTGATGAACAAGAAGAAGATCAAGGTTCCGTTCATCGGTCCGGACGGCCTCAAGGGCGACGGCTTCCTGAAGATCGCCGGCAAGGACGCCGAAGGCGTCTACGCAACGGGCCCGATGGACGTCACCAAGTTCCCGCTGAACGCCAAGGCCCACGCTGACTACAAAACGAAGTTCGGCAAGGAGCCGGGCACCTTCTTCGACCAGGCTTACGCCGCCACGCTCGCCGCGCTGAACGCGATCAAGGTCGCCAACGGCACCGACTACGAAGCGCTGGGCAAGGCGCTGAAAACCAGCGCGGTCGACACCTCGGTCGGCAAGATCAAGTTCGACGCCAAGGGCGATGCCGAAGGCGTAGGCTTCTCGATCTACCAGGTCAAGGGCGGCGCGTTCGCCGAGGTCAAGTAAAGACCGGGAAAGCTACGAGCACCCGCCGGGAGAGGGTCTGAGACCTTCTCCCGGTTTTTTTAATTTTGAATCTGGCCGGGCGGCGTCTTCGTCGCCACTGATTGCAGACCATCGAACGGTCCTGCAATGATTGCCTCCGGTTTATCCATCTCAATTGATAACGGTCTATCCATGGATTTTGAGTATTTGTTCGAGTTGCTATGCGGCGGCGTGGTCAAGGGCAGCATCTATGCCCTGATCGCCCTCGGCTACACCATGGTGTACGGCATCATCCAGCTCATCAACTTCGCCCACGGCGAGGTGTACATGATCGGCGCCTTCGTCGCCTTCATCGTCGCCGGCATCATGACGCTCACCGGTTACAGCGGCATGTCCGTGCTCGTGCTGGCCGCCATCGTCGCCGTCATCTATGCCGCGGCCTACGGTTATACGCTCGAGAAGATCGCCTACCGTCCGCTGCGCAAGGCGCCGCGCCTGTCGCCGCTGATCAGCGCGATCGGCGCCTCGATCTTCCTGATGAACTACGTCCAATTGGCGCAGACGCCGGACTTTCTCCCCTTCCCGGAACTGGTTACCGACTTCGAGTTCCTTGAGCCGATTTCCCGCTACATGAGTTCCGTCGACGTCGTCATCCTCGCCGTCACCGCAGTAACGATGACCGCGCTGACCGTGCTCATCAAATACACCAGGATCGGCAAGGCGATGCGCGCGACGCAGCAGGATCAGGTGATGGCGCGGCTGGTCGGCATCAACGTCGACCGCGTCATCTCGGCCACCTTCATCATCGGTTCGGTGCTGGCCGCGATCGGCGGCGTGCTGATCGCCTCGCGCACCGGCCAGATCAACAGCGCCATCGGCTTCATGGCCGGCTTGAAGGCCTTCACCGCGGCCGTGCTCGGCGGCATCGGCAACGTTCCCGGCGCCGTGCTCGGCGGCCTGGTCCTCGGCATCGCGGAAACGCTCGGCGCCGGCTACATCTCGAGCGCCTACGAAGACGTGTTCGCCTTCGGCCTGCTGGTCCTGATCCTCATCCTGCGTCCCGCCGGCCTGCTAGGCAAAGCAGTCAAACAGAAAGTGTAAGGCTATGGCTCACCTGAAACGCTCCATCGGAATCAGTCTCTGGTTCATGTTTCTCACCCTGCCGCTGATGGTGGTCCGGGTCAATACGATCAACAACGAAGTCGAATGGCGCTGGTCGAATATGTTGTGGGTCGGCGTGTGCTCCTTCGCCCTGGCCTGGCTCTGGCAGTTCTCGACCGAGCGGCGCGCCGCTCGGCGTGAAGCCGACAAGGCCGCCGCCCAGCCGGCGGTCGAGAAGGTCACCTTTGCGCAGCGACTGGCTGATGATCCGGTGCTCAGCAAACGGCTCTTGCTCGTCGCCGCGGCGATCGGTCTCGCCTTCCCGTGGCTGGTCTCGACCGGGACGAACTTCTACCACGTGAACGTGATGGTCAGCGCGCTGATCTTCGTCGTCCTCGGTCTCGGCCTCAATATCACGGTCGGCCTCGCCGGCCTGCTCGACCTCGGCTACATCGCCTTCTTCGCCGTCGGTTCCTACACCTACGCGTTGCTCTCCAAGAACTTCGACCTCGGCTTCTGGACCTGCCTGCCGCTCGGCGGATTGATGGGCATGCTGTTCGGCATCGTCCTCGGCTTCCCGATCCTGCGCCTGCGCGGCGACTATCTGGCCATCGTCACCCTCGGCTTCGCCTCGATCACCAAGATCGTGCTGGAGAACTGGGACACGGTCTTCGGCGGTGCCGCCGGCATCGCCAACATCCCGCGCCCCGAACTCTTCGGCATGGCGCTCGACGGCCGGCAGAAGGCGGTCTACAGCTACTACATCGTGCTCGCGCTGGTCGGCATCACGATCCTCGTCACCACCCGCCTGAAGAACTCGCGCATCGGCCGCGCCTGGATGGCGCTGCGTGAGGATGAAATCGCCTGCGTCGCGATGGGCGTCGACATGGCGCGCACCAAACTCTCAGCCTACGCGCTCGGCGCCTTCTGGGCCGGTCTCGTCGGCGTCATCTTCGCCGCGCACAACAGCTTCATCAACCCGGACAGCTTCACCTTCATGGACTCGGCCATGATCCTGGCAATGGTCGTGCTCGGCGGCATGGGTTCGATCCTCGGCGTGATCATCGCCTCGCTCGCCCTGAAGCTCCTGCCCGAGTACCTGCGCACCTTCGCCGAATACCGCATGCTGGTCTTCGGCGCCGTCATGGTGCTGATGATGATCTTCCGTCCGCAGGGCCTGATCAGCAACATGCGCCGCAAATACGATCTCAGTGCTGTGAAGAAGGGGAAAACCGATGGCAGCAAGTAACGCCAAGAAGCTGCTCGAGGTCAGCAACCTGAGCATGGAGTTCGGTGGCCTGCGCGCCATCGACAACGTCAGTCTCGATATTTTTGAGGGCGAGATTGTCGCCCTGATCGGCCCGAACGGCGCCGGCAAGACGACCTTCTTCAACTGCGTCACCGGCATCTACACGCCGACGCACGGCCAGGTGACGATCCACCCGCCGACCGGCAAGAGCCGCAAGCTGAACGGCATGAAGCCGAACAGCATCACCGCGCTCGGCATGGCGCGCACCTTCCAGAACATCCGCCTGTTCCCGGCGATGACGGTGCTGGAGAACGTGATGATCGGCTGCCACTGCCGTACACGCACGAGCATCCTCGACGCCATCCTGAGCACGCCGAAAGCGAAGCGCGAGGAGAAGGAAACGGTCGAGAAGGCTTACCGCCTGCTTGAGAAGGTCGGTCTCGCCGACGTCGCCGACGAGTTTTCCAGCAACCTCTCCTACGGCGCCCAGCGCCGCCTGGAGATCGCCCGCGCGCTGGCGACCGATCCCTTCCTGCTGCTACTCGACGAACCGGCGGCCGGAATGAATCCGCACGAGACGCACGAACTCGACGAACTGATCGTACGCATCCGGGCCGAGGAGAAAGTCTCCATCCTGCTGATCGAGCACGACATGAAGCTCGTCATGAGCATCTCGGACCGCATCTACGTCGTCGAGTACGGCAAGGAGATCGCCCAGGGCACGCCGCGCGAGATCAAGGAAAATCCAAAGGTGATCGAGGCCTATCTCGGTGAGGAAGCCCATGCTTGAAGTACGCAACATCCAGACCTACTACGGCAACATCCAGGCGCTCAAGAACGTCTCGCTGACGATCAACGAGGGCGAGATCGTCACGCTGATCGGCGCCAACGGTGCCGGCAAAAGTACGACGCTGATGTCGATCTGCGGCGTCACGCCGCCGCGCCACGGCGAGATTGTCTTCCGCGGCCAGCCGATCCAGAACCTGTCGGCCGAGAAGATCGTCAGCCTCGGCATCTGCCAGGTACCCGAAGGCCGCCACATCTTCCCGCAGATGAGCGTGCTCGAGAACCTGGAAATGGGCGCCTACATGCGCAACGACAAGGCGGCGATCAAGTCGGACATCGACTACGTCTTCGAACGCTTCCCGATCCTCGAACAGCGTCGCCAGCAGGCCGGCGGCACGCTCTCCGGCGGCGAACAGCAGATGCTCGCCATCTCGCGCGCGCTGCTCGCGCGGCCGTCGCTGCTCCTGCTCGACGAGCCATCGCTCGGCCTCGCGCCGCTGATCATCAAGCAGATCTTCGAGATCGTCAAAAAGATCAACGTCGAGAGCAACACGACGGTCTTCCTCGTCGAACAGAACGCCAACCAGGCACTGAAGATCGCGCACCGCGGCTACGTCATGGAGAACGGCGCGATCACGCTCGAAGACAAGGCCGAGAACCTGCTGAGCAACGAGGACGTGAAGAAGGCCTACCTCGGCATGTAGGCACTGCACCTTTCTTCGCCCAGGCACGGCCGCCCGCACAGGCGGCCGTTCGTTTATCCACCGACTCCGCACTCAGCCATGACCACCGCTTCCGACCACAGCCTGTTCGAAGACATCCAGGCGCTCGTTTCCGGCACCCTGCTCTTCGCCTTCGCCATCGTGCTCTTCCGCCATGCCGGCCTGCTCACCGGCGGCACGGCGGGGCTGGCTTTCCTCGGGCACTACGCGAGCGACGTTTCGTTCGGGCTTTTGTATTTCCTGATCAACATCCCGTTCTACATCTTCGGGCTGCTCGCGCTTGGCCGCGCCTTCACGTTGAAGACCTTTGCCGCCGTCGCGCTGCTCTCGCTCTACAGCGAGGTGCTGCCGCGCTGGATCCACATCGAGAGCATCCATCCCGTCTTTGCTGCGGTCATCGGCGGCCTGCTCGCCGGCGCCGGGCTGCTGATGCTCGTCCGTCACCGCGCGAGTCTCGGCGGACTCGGCGTGATGGCGATCTACCTGCAGAAGAAGCGCGGCTGGAGCGCCGGCACGCTGCAGATGATCGCCGACGGCTTCATCGTCTGCGCCGCGCTGGCCATCGTCGAACCAACGCGCGTCGCGCTGTCGATACTCGGCGCGCTCGTACTCAACATGGTGCTGGCGATCAACCACCGCCCCGGACGTTACTTCGGGCAGTAGCTCAAAGCGAAATATCGCGCTTGATGTTGAGCGAGCCGTAGCCCTGGCAGGTCGGCATCATCTCGATCTTGTTGATGTTCACATGCGGCGGCAGCGTCGCCACCCAGTACGCGGCTTCGGCCACGTCGTCGGCGGTCAGCGGCACCGTCCCGGCATAGACTTTCGCCGCCGCCTCGTCGTTGCCGCGAAAGCGCACGTTCGAGAACTCGGTGCCGCCGCACAGACCGGGTGCGAGGTTGGTGGCGCGCACGCCGGTACCGACCAGATCGGCACGCAGATTACGCGTGAATTGATCGACGAAGGCCTTGGTCGCGCCATAGACGTTGCCGCCCGGATACGGCGTATCGCCGGCGATCGAACCGATGTTGATGACGAGCCCGCTGCCGCGCGCGACCATTTCCGGCAGTAAGGCGCGCGTCATCGTGACCAGCCCCGTGGTGTTGGTGGCGATCATCGTTTCCCACTCGTCGAGCGCGGCAAGATGCGCCGGCTCGGTACCGAGCGCGAGGCCGGCGTTGTTGATCAGCACGTCGATCGGTTTCCACGCCGCCGGCAGGCCCGCCAGCGCCGCAGTGATCGACGCCTTGTCGGTCACGTCCAGCGTCACCGGCAACAGCGCATCGCCCAGCTCGCCGTGCAGATCGGCCAGGCGCTCGCTGCGCCGTGCGGCGGCGATCACGCGATGACCCTGCTGGACAAAACGGCGCGCCATCGCCGCGCCGAACCCGGAACTTGCACCTGTCACTAGAACGATCACCGCCGACTCCTTTGCCAATAACCAGGACGAATGCCATCAGTGTAGCGGATCGCATCGGCAAATCAGGCTGGACTCCGGCCAAACTCCGGCTAGACTCTCGCCTCGCATTGAAAACACCGGAAGCATCCAATGTTCGTCGGCATCATCTACGCCCTGATCGCCGGCATGATGTGGGGGCTGGTCTTCGTCAGCCCGCTGCTCTTGCCGGAGTACCCGCCCGTCCTGCAATCGGTCGGCCGCTATCTCGCCTTCGGCCTGATCGCCTTGCCGCTCGCCTGGCTCGACCGCCGTCGCTTGAGCCAGCTGTCGCGCGCCGACTGGAAGGAAGCGCTCAAGCTCGCCGCCGTCGGCAACCTGCTCTACTACCTGTGCCTCGCCAGCGCCATCCAGCGCGCCGGCGGGCCGTTGCCGACGATGATCATCGGCACCTTGCCCGTCGTCATCGCCATCACCGCCAACCGGCGCAACGTCCAGCGCGACGGCAAACTGCCCTGGCGCAAGCTCGCGCCATCGCTAGCATTGATCGGCGCGGGAATCGCTTGCGTCAATCACGTCGAGCTCAACGCCCTCGCGCAATCGACCGGTGCCGACCCTACCCGCTACGCCACCGGCGTGCTGTTCGCCATCGCCGCCCTCGTCTGCTGGACCTGGTACCCGCTGCGCAACGCCGACTGGCTGCGCAATCACCCCGGACGCAGCCCGACCACCTGGGCCACTGCGCAAGGCATCGCCACGCTGCCGCTGGCGTTCGTCGGTTATGCGCTCCTCTGGGCGACGATGGCGCTGCGCGGCGACCCGTTTCCGATGCCTTTCGGCCTGCGCCCCGACACCTTCGTCGGCCTGATGGTCGCCATCGGCCTCTTCGCCTCATGGCTCGGCACCCTGTGCTGGAACGAATCGAGCCAGCGCCTGCCGACGGCGCTCGCCGGGCAGTTGATCGTCTTCGAGACGCTCGCCGCGCTCGCCTACGCCTTCATCCTGCGCGGCACGTGGCCCGAAACGACGACGCTGCTCGGAATCGGCCTCCTGATTGCCGGCGTCATGTGGGCCGTGCGCATCAAGCCGGAAGCCGTTGCCGGCGAAGGCACCGTCGCCTGATCCCGACGCGCGCATCGGTTGCCGCGCCGCCTGCGCACGCGTCGTATAATCGCCAATTGCCCCATTTTCAAGACAAAGCACCAAGATGACCCACGACATCAAGACCCATCTTTCCGACCTGATGCGCGCCGCATTGATGAGCGTCGCACCGGACCAGGCCGACACGTCGATCGTCCTCGAACGTCCGAAACAGGCCGCGCACGGCGACTTCGCCTGCAACCTCGCCATGCAACTGGCACGTGCGATGAAGCGCAATCCGCGCGAGCTGGCGCAGCTGCTGCTCTCGGAGATTCCGAAGTCGCCTTTCGTCGGAAAGACCGAGATCGCCGGCGCCGGCTTCATCAATTTCCACCTGCTGCCGGCGGCCAAGCTTGACGTCGTGCGCAGCGTACTGGCGCAGGGTGCGACGTTTGGCCGCTCGACCGCCGGCGGCAAGAAGAAGGTGCAGGTCGAGTTCGTCTCGGCCAACCCGACCGGTCCGCTGCACGTCGGCCACGGCCGTGGCGCGGCGTACGGTGCCAGCCTCTCCAGCCTGCTCGCCTACGCCGGCTGGGACGTGACGCGCGAGTACTACGTGAACGACGCCGGCCGGCAGATGGACATCCTGGCCGTCTCCTGCTGGCTGCGCTACCTCGACCTCTACGGCATCACCGTGCCCTTCCCGCCGAACGCCTACCAGGGCGACTACGTGCGCGACATGGCCGAGCAGATGAAGATCGCGCACGGCGACAAGCTGGTCCGCCCGCACACCGCCGTGCTCGACGGCACGCCCGGCCTGCCCGACGCAGAACGCGCCGATGATGAAGCCAAGGCACAGCGCGAAGCCCACCTCGATGCGGTGATCGCGCGCGCGAAAGAACTGCTCGGCGAGGAATGGGACTACGTGCACAACCATGTGTTGACCGAACAGCTGGAGGACTGCCGCAGCGACCTCGAGGAGTTCGGCGTGCATTTCGAGGTCTGGTTCTCGGAGAAGTCGCTGTTCGACACCGGCCTCGTCGCGCGCTGCGTCGACCGTCTGGAGAAAGCCGGCCACCTCTACGAGCAGAACGGCGCCAAGTGGTTCAAGTCGACCGCTTTCGGCGACGAGAAGGACCGTGTCGTGCAGCGCGACAACGGTCTGTACACCTACTTCGCGTCGGACATCGCCTATCACCTGAACAAGTACGAGCGCGGCTTCGAGCGCGTCATCAACATCTGGGGCGCCGACCACCACGGCTACATTCCGCGCGTCAAGGGCGCGCTCGCCGCGCTTGAACTCGACCCGGACGTGCTCGACGTGGCGCTGGTGCAGTTCGCCGTGCTCTACCGCAACGGGCAGAAGGCATCGATGTCGACGCGCTCGGGCGAGTTCGTTACGCTGCGCACGCTGCGCGACGAGGTCGGCAACGACGCCTGTCGCTTCTTCTACGTGTTGCGCAAGTCCGACCAGCACCTCGACTTCGACCTCGACCTCGCCAAGAGCCAGACCAACGATAACCCGGTCTATTACATCCAGTACGCGCACGCCCGCCTGTGCTCGATCTTCGCGCAGTGGGACGGCGACGAGGCGACCCTGGACAAGGCCGATCTGGCGCTGCTCACCAGCCCGTACGAACTGGCGGTCGCCGCCAAGCTCAGCGAGTTCCCGGAAGTCATCGAATCGGCGGCGCGCGAGCTTGCGCCGCACGCAGTCGCCTTCTACCTCAAGGACCTCGCCGCCGAATTCCACAGCTACTACAACGCCGAGCGCATGCTCGTCGACGACGTCGCGCTCAAGGAAGCGCGTATCGCGCTCGCCGGCGCGGTGCGCCAGGTCATCCGCAACGGCCTGGCCATCCTCGGCGTCAGCTGCCCGCAATCGATGTAAGAATCTGAGAGACCCCATGAGTCGTGACATGAAACCCCGGAAGAGCCGCTCGTCGAGCAACCGGAAGAAATCGAATGGCGGTACGCTGATCGGCCTGTTCCTCGGTCTGGTCATCGGCGTTGTCGCCGCCGCCGGCGTCGTCTGGTACATCAACAAGGCGCCGACGCCGTTCGCCGACAAGGGCCAGCGTCCGTCCACCGCAATTCCTGCCGACGCTAACGGCGGCTCGCCCGCCCCGATGGCCCTGCCCGGCAAGCCCGGCGATCCGGTTCCCGCACCGACCGCGGCCGACGACGGCAAGCCGCGCTTCGACTTCTACAAGATCCTGCCCGGCAACGCCGACGCGATCCCCGATCCGGCCACCGCCGACCCGAACCAAACGGCGCAGAAGCAGTCGGATGCCGAGAAGGAGAAACAGGCCAAGGAAGGTGCGCTCAAGGAGCCCGTGTATCTGCAGACCGGTTCCTTCCAGAACGCCGCCGACGCTGACAACCAGAAAGCCAAGCTGGCGTTGATGGGAGCAGAGGCGTCGGTGCAGCAGGTAATGCTGCAGGACAAGGTCTGGTATCGCGTCCGCCTTGGTCCGTTCAAGAAACAGGACGAAGTCAACAGCATGCGCTCCGAACTCTCCAGCCAGGGTATCGAAGCCAACATCGTGAAGAAGGATTAAGGAACACCCATGAAGAAAACGCTTATCGGGCGTCTCGCCGCCTACACCTTCGCTTTCGTCAGCCTGCTGGCGCTCGCCCTGCCGGCGCAGGCGCAGCTCGCGGCCGGCGTCGACTTCGCCGAGATCAAGCCGGCGCTGCAGGTCGACAACCCGGCCAGGATCGAGGTCGTCGAGTTTTTCTCCTACGCCTGCCCGCACTGCAGCGACCTCAACCCGCTGGTCAGGAAATGGGCGGCGAAGCTGCCCGCCGACGTCGCCTTCAAGCGCGTTCCGGTCAGCTTCAACAGCCCGTTCTATCAGCTGA
>NZ_JAGOIT010000178.1 GCF_017995515.1 Propionivibrio sp. | reverse complement strand
CTCTTCCCTGCCGGTGCAGCGCAATGACCTGCCAGCGGCGAGCGGGCCAGTCAGCCCGATCCTGCAACTGCATCGGGAAATCGACCGGCTGTTCGATGACGCATTCCGGGGCTTCGGTTTTCCGGCGTTGAACATGCCGCAGTGGCCATCCGATTGGTCGGGCATGCTGAAGCCGGCCCTGGACATCCAGGAAACCGACAAGCAGTACAAGATTGCCCTGGAAGTGCCCGGTGTCGAGGAGAAGGACATCCAGATCACTCTCGACAACGACGTGCTGATGGTGCGTGGCGAGAAGCGCCAGGAACAGGAGAAGAAGGAAGGTGGCTTCCACCGTGTGGAGCGCTCCTACGGCAGCTTTCAGCGTGCCTTGAACCTGCCTGACGACGCCAACCAGGATTCGATCAAGGCATCGTTCAAGAACGGGGTGCTCACGGTCACGATCGACAAGCGCGAGGTCAGCGCGCCGAAGCAGGGACGCTCGATCCCGATCAACGGCTGACGTCGCCGGCTCGTTCGTCACAAGAAAAACCCGGCACGAGACGAGGAGTCGCGGCTCGCGATGCCTCGTCGCCTCAACCTTGTCAACCTTCTCAGGAGCATCAGCATGGCCAGAAAACAATGCCAGGTCTGCGGCCAACCCGCCACCGTGCGGGTGGAAGCCAATCTCAACGGTCGTAACAGCACCATGCTGTTGTGCGACGACCATTACCGGCAATTAGTGCGCCAGCAAAAGCGCACCGTTTCGCCGCTGGAAGCCTTGTTCGGCTCGCGCAGCGGCCTGTTCGAGGACTTCCTCGGCAGTGACTTCTTCCGCATCGGCGACGACGCGACGCCAGTTGCCGCCGATACCGATGACGTGGTCGATGCCTCGTTTGGCGAGCCCGCCGCCGCAGGTTCGGGTGCGCCGCGCCGTCGCGGCAGTGGGCTGGCCAGCCGCATCAGCGAACAGTCGGAAGCCTTGCTGCAGGAGGCCGCCAAACACGCTGCCGAATTTGGCCGCTCCGAGGTGGATACCGAACATCTGCTGCTGGCGCTGGCCGACAGCGACGTGGTCAAGACCATCCTGGGTCAGTTCAAGATCAAGGTCGATGACCTCAAGCGGCAGATCGAGTCTGAGGCCAAGCGCGGGGACAAGCCCTTCGAGGGCGAGATCGGCGTGTCGCCGCGCGTGAAGGATGCGCTCAGCCGCGCCTTCGTGGCCTCCAATGAACTCGGCCATTCTTATGTCGGTCCAGAGCATTTCCTGATCGGTCTGGCCGAGGAAGGCGAAGGGCTGGCCGCCAACCTGCTGCGCCGCTACGGCCTGACGCCGCAGGCGCTGCGCCAACAGGTCAGCAAGGTGGTCGGCAAGGGCGCCGAGGATGGCCGCGCTGAGACGCCGACCAACACGCCAGAACTCGACAAGTACTCGCGCGACCTGACCAAGATGGCGCGCGACGGCAAGCTCGACCCGGTGATCGGCCGCGCGCAGGAGATCGAAACCACCATCGAGGTGCTGGCCCGGCGCAAGAAGAACAACCCGGTGCTGATCGGCGAGCCGGGTGTGGGCAAGACCGCCATCGTCGAAGGGCTGGCGCAGCGCATGGTGGCGGGTGAAGTGCCCGAGACCTTGCGCGACAAGCGCCTGGTGGAACTCAACATCAACGCCATGGTGGCCGGCGCCAAATATCGCGGCGAGTTCGAGGAGCGCGTGCAGAAGGTGCTGAAGGAGGTGACCGAGCACCAGGGCGAGCTGATTTTGTTCATCGACGAGGTGCACACCATCGTCGGTGCCGGCCAGGGCGGTGGCGAAGGCGGGCTGGACGTGGCCAACGTGTTCAAACCGATGATGGCGCGCGGTGAACTCAACCTGATCGGCGCCACGACGCTGAACGAGTACCAGAAATACATCGAGAAGGATGCCGCACTGGAGCGGCGCTTCCAGCCGGTGACGGTGCCCGAGCCGACGGTGGCCCAGGCCATCATGATTCTGCGCGGCCTGCGCGACACCTTCGAGGCGCACCACAAGGTCAGCATCTCCGAGGACGCGATCATCGCGGCGGCCGAGTTGTCCGACCGCTACATCACGGCGCGCTTCCTGCCGGACAAGGCGATCGACCTGCTCGACCAGGCGGCCGCGCGCGTGAAGCTGTCGGCCACGGCCCGGCCGGTGGCCGTGCAGGAGCTGGAGTCCGAACTGCACCAGCTGCGGCGTGAACAGGATTACGTGGCCGCGCGCAAGCAGTACGACCAGGCCGCCGAGCTCGGCAAGCGCATCGAAGCCAAGGAGGCCGAGCTCAAGAAGCTCGTCGAGGACTGGGAGCGGGAGCGGGCCTCCGGCAGTGCCGAGGTCAAGGCGGAACACGTGGCGCAGATCGTCTCGCGCCTGACCGGCATCCCGGTCAACGAGTTGACGGTGGAAGAGCGCGAAAAGCTGCTGCACTTGGAACAACGGCTGCACGAGCGCCTGGTGGGACAAGACGAGGCGGTCCGTGCCGTGGCCGATGCCGTGCGGCTGTCCCGCGCCGGCCTGCGCGAAGGCAGCAAACCGGTGGCTACCTTCCTGTTTCTGGGCCCGACCGGGGTGGGCAAGACCGAGCTCGCCAAGGCATTGGCCGAATCGATCTACGGCGATGAGCACGCCCTGTTGCGCATCGACATGTCGGAATATGGCGAACGCCATACCGTGGCGCGGCTGGTGGGCGCGCCTCCGGGCTATGTCGGTTACGACGAAGGCGGTCAGCTCACCGAGAAGGTGCGGCGCAAGCCCTACAGCGTGCTGCTGCTCGACGAGATCGAGAAGGCACACCCTGACGTCTACAACATCCTGCTGCAAGTGTTCGACGACGGTCGCCTCACCGACGGCAAGGGCCGGGTGGTGGATTTCACCAACACCATCATCATCGCCACGTCCAACCTGGGTTCGGACATCATCCAGCGACGGCTGAAGGCGCGTGAGGCGGCTGGCGAGGAGTACGAAAAGACCAAGGCCGAGGTCATGGACGTGCTGCGCGGCCACTTCCGGCCCGAGTTCCTCAACCGCATCGACGAGATCATCGTCTTCCATGCGCTGGGCAAGGAGGAGATCCGCCACATCGTCGGCCTGCAGCTCGATCGCGTGGCGCGCAGCGCCGCCAGCCAGGGCGTGACGCTCACTTTCGATCAGACGCTGATCGACCATTTCGCGGAAGAAGGCTACAAGCCCGAGTTCGGTGCGCGTGAACTCAAGCGCCTGATCCGCAGCGAGCTGGAAACTGCGCTGGCGCGCGAGATGCTCGGTGGCGGCATCGGCAAGGGCGATCACGCCAGCGCACGCTGGGACGACAAGGCCGAACGCGTGGTGTTCGAACGCAAAGAGCCACCGCAGACCCCGGCCGAGCCGGAGCAGCCGGATGCCGCGAAGGCGA
>NZ_JAGOIT010000177.1 GCF_017995515.1 Propionivibrio sp. | reverse complement strand
TCGTTGACGTGCGTGTCGCAGATGAACAGGGCGCGGCCGGGGAGCACGAGGTGGTTCATCGCGGCCAGCGTGCTGCAGCCGGGCGCCTTGCCGATGATTTCGTCGACCTGCTGCAGGTGGTGGGCGAAGCGGCCATTGACGCCGCAGATCATCCCGTCCGCGTAACCCTGGTGGATCATCATGGCGCCGATGATGGTGTTGTGCTTGCGCAGGCGCGCCTTGGCGATTTCGACGGTGACGCCGCGGCGCCGCATGATCTGGTGATACGCCGTCCAGCATTCCTTGTAGCGCTCGTCGCCTTCAGGATCGACGATCTCGTAGTGCTTGCCGCGCTCCATGCCGCTGCCGATCTTTTCCAGCCGCGCGGCGATGACGTCGGGGCGGCCGACGAGGATCGGCGAGGCGAGTTGTTCCTCGACGATGATCTGTGCGGCGCGCAGAACGCGCTCGTCCTCGCCTTCCGGATAGACGATGCGCGTCGGCTTGCCCTGCTTGGCCGCGTAGAACACCGAGCGCATGCCGACGCCGGTGCGGTAGATGAAGCCGGTGAGCTTCTCCTTGTACGCTTCCATGTCGGTGATCGGCAGGCGCGCGACGCCGGAGTCCATCGCCGCCTGTGCGACGGCGGGCGCGATGACGAGGATCAGGCGCGGATCAAACGGCTTGGGAATCAGGTACTCAGGGCCGAAACCGAGCGTCTGTCCGGGGTAGGCCGTGGCGACTTCGCTGGCGACGGCTTCGTGCGCCATCGCGGCGATGGCGCGCACGCAGGCGAGTTTCATTTCCTCGGTGATGCGCGTGGCGCCGACGTCGAGCGCGCCGCGGAAGATGAAGGGGAAGCAGAGGACGTTGTTGACCTGGTTCGGGTAGTCGGAGCGGCCGGTGGCCATGATCACATCCGGGCGTACTGCGTGCGCCAGCTCGGGCATGATTTCCGGCGTCGGGTTGGCGAGCGCGAAGACGATCGGCTGGCGCGCCATCGTCGCCACCATCTCGGGCTTCAATACGCCAGCGGCGGAGAGACCGAGGAAGATGTCGGCGCCATTGACGGCGTCGGCCAGCGTGCGTGCCGCGGTGTCGCGGGCGTAGCGGGCCTTGGTCGGTTCCATGTTGGCGTCGCGGCCAACGTAGATGACGCCCTTGGAGTCACAGACGATGACGTTCTCGCGCCGGATGCCGAGATCGCACCACAGGTAGAGGCAGGAAATGGCCGCCGCGCCGGCGCCCGAGCAGACGACCTTGACCTCGGCGATGTCCTTGCCGACGACCTTCAGCGCGTTCAGCATCGCCGCAGCGGAGATGATCGCCGTGCCGTGCTGGTCATCGTGGAAAACCGGGATCGACATGCGCTCCTTGAGCTTGCTTTCGATGTAGAAGCACTCGGGCGCCTTGATGTCCTCGAGGTTGATGCCGCCGAGCGTCGGTTCGAGCGCGGCGATCATGTCGATCAGCTTGTCCGGGTCGTTCTCGGCGAGTTCGATGTCGAACACGTCGATGCCGGCGAACTTCTTGAACAGGCAGCCCTTGCCTTCCATGACCGGCTTGCCGGCCAGCGGGCCGATGTTGCCGAGGCCAAGAACGGCCGTGCCGTTGGTGACGACGCCAACGAGGTTGGCGCGCGAGGTGTAGAGGGCGGCGTTGTCCGGATCTTCGACAATCGCTTCGCAGGCAAACGCGACACCAGGCGAATACGCGAGCGCCAGGTCATGCTGATTGGTCAGCGCCTTGGTCGGCTGAACCGAAATCTTTCCCGGCGTCGGGTATTGGTGGTAGCCAAGGGCGGCTTTGCGGAGGTCATTTCCCATAGTGATTCACTCTTTGCTTCTTTCAAGATCACGTCGCCGACGTTGTCACGCAGGCGGCTTTTGCACCATTGCACTCATCACGAGTTTTCCCTCGGCGCGCTGTCGCGCGAGAGAAAACGCGGGCAATGCTACCAGTTCAGCGCCTGTCGGATGGGGCGAGCCCCCAGAAGACGTGGGCGGGACGGCGAATTTGCCCTCCCGCCGATAGGCGCCGTGATGTGCCACGGATGTACGAACGACACTTGGCACTTGCCGCGCAGGTGGTTGCCCTGACGCAGCTCGGCGTCGGGACAGCGATCTACAGCCCGAACTGCTTGGTACTCACCCAGTCCATGCTGTTCATCGACCAGAAGTCGTCGGCCAGCTTGTTCTTGACGTAGTCGTAGGGCAGCCAGCCGTAGCCCTTGTCGCCCCAGGTCTTGCCCCACGAGTTGCGGATCAGCAGTGCGCCGGTTGTCGTCTTGTTGCTCTGCGTGTTCTTGATTTTCTTGCCGTCGTCGTAGCCGATGGCGACGATGGCGTGGCCCCATTGCGCCTTCTCGCCCGGTGCCGGGTAGGGGATGCCGCCCTTGACGTCGGTCTGCTCGAACGACGGGAAACCGAAGAAGCCGAACATCGACGGCACGCCGGCTGCCAGATAGGCCTTGACGCTGGCGAGCACGACGTCGCCGGAAAGCCGGCTGCTCACCGGGTCGTGGCAGAAGTACTGGATCGCCTGGAAGTTATTGCCGAGCGCATAGACGAAGGACGGCGGCTCCTTGTCGTAGTCGGCGACGACGTAGGGCCAGTATTTCTCGGGCGGAACGCCGCCCATGACCAGCGCGCCCATTGTGTTGCGCAGCCAGGCGCCGGTATCGCCGGTCACGCCCATCAGGTTGCGCGTCATCTTGTAGACGAACAGGCGCGAGCCGTCGAGATGCGTGCCGAAGGCGCGCCGCTGGAAGTACTCGACGATGCCGACGGCCGCGTGCGCGGTGCACGAGCCGATCGTCTTCTGGTCCTCGATCGGCGAGCACCAGGCGCGCAGGTCGACGGTAGCGGGAACTGCCTTCAGGCTGGTGACCTTGCCGGCAATCTTGAGCGCCTTCGCCATCTCGGCGATCTTCGGCGTCTCCGGCGTGTAGTCGCGCAGGTCGGGCATCGACTGCAACCAGCCGGTGCCCTTGGTTTCGTTGGTTTCTTCGAGAACGGGATTGGTGTAGAGCAGGCTCATGATGTGCTCCTTGGCGGTTGAGTGACGACAGGTCGCGCTCAGCGAGCGCGTCGATACCTCAATCATGCAAACTAGCAAGCAGCGCGCCACGCCCGGCGAATGCCGGCCGGCGCTCCGTTTGCCGCGCCGTGTGGCGATCGGGTGGGTTGGCGCAGCGGTGAAGTGGGTCGTCTGTGACCCGAAAAATCGCGATGGATCAGTCAGCCGGGTTGCCGACAACCCAGCACGGCCGTCAGTCGGCCGTGCGTCTCAATGCGCACCCGCCGTCTCCGCCTTGGCTGCCTTGTGGAACGGCGCCTTGGCCAGCCACAGTACGAGGATCAGGCCGAGGAAAAGGTAGCCGAGTCCGTGGCAGATTTCATTGAACGAGATCTGGTAGGCCTGCTGCGTGATCATGCGGTCGAGCAG
>NZ_JAGOIT010000096.1:4433-12253 GCF_017995515.1 Propionivibrio sp. | reverse complement strand
GCGTTCTCCATCATGCCTTTCAGCGTTTCCTGATCGGGATGGACGCGGATTGACTCGGCGAGATAGCGGTAGCTGTCGGCGTCCTTGGTGATGATTTCGCCGATGCGCGGGATTACCTTGAACGAATAGAGATCGTAGACCGGTGCCAGCGGTTTCCAGATCTGCGAGAACTCGAGAACGAGCAGACGACCGCCGGGGCGCAGCACGCGGCGCATTTCGGCGAGTGCCAAGTCCTTGTGCGTCATGTTGCGCAGGCCGAAGGCGACGGTCACGCAGTCGAAGTAGTCGTCGGGGAAGGGAAGCTTCTCGGCGTCGCACTGGGCGACGGGCAGCAGGAAGCCCTTGTCGCAGAGGCGGTCGCGGCCGTGCGTCAGCATCGCGTTGTTGATGTCGGTCAGCCAGACCTGCCCGGTCTTGCCCACCTTGCGCGCGAAGGCGAGCGAGAGGTCGCCCGTGCCCCCGGCCACGTCAAGCACGCGCGAGCCTTCACGCACGCCGCTGCGGGCGATGGTGAATGACTTCCACAGGCGATGCATGCCGCCCGACATCAGGTCGTTCATGATGTCGTAGCGATGGGCGACGGAGTCGAAAACCTCGGCGACTCGGCGGGCTTTTTCGGCTTCGGCGACCTGCTCGAAGCCGAAGTGGGTCTTGCTTTCAGGATTCATCGTTCAGGCTCGAAAAGAACGGTCTGGATCAGCGCTTGACGGCGCAGGACGGCGTCGGCTTCGCCGGTGGCGGCGGACATTCGCCCGGATCGCGGCTGGCGCCGGCTTCCGCGAGGCGATCGAGATACGCCTGCCAAAGCTCGTCGCGATGGATGCACAGCGTGTGCAGCATGTCCCACGAAAAGAGACCGCTGTCGTGGCCATCCGAGAACACCGGTTTGATCGCGTAGTTGCCGACCGGTTCGATGCCGAGAATCTCGACATCGCGCTTGCCGACCTGCAGGGTCTCCTGACCCGGTGCGTGCCCGCGTGCTTCGGCAGACGGCGTGAATACGCGCAGGAACTCGTAGCTGAGCTCAAAGCGTTCGCCGTTCTCAAACGCTAGCTCGAGAATCCGCGACTTCTGGTGCAGTTTGATCTCGGTGGGAATCGGGGTGTCGGAATTCAGGCCAGCCATGTCAACCTTTGCTCTTTGGTGAACGCGCTATCATAGCGCAAACTCCGCGCGTCAGCCCGCGAGGCGAAGCGCCGGCACGCTTTCGCGCCTGCGCTGTCATCAATCTGTAATCCATCCTTAATAGACTTCGGGCACGCAATTTCAGAGAGCGAAAAACCGATGCCAGCCACCATCCTCGTCGTTGAAGACGAACCGTCGATTCAGGAGTTGATCGCTGCGAGTCTGCAACATGCCGGACATCGGACGCTGCGCGCGGATACAGCGGAAGACGCGGTGCGCCTGGTCAATGAGACCTTGCCCGACGTCGTCCTGCTCGACTGGATGCTCCCCGGCATGAGCGGCATCCAGTACGCCCGGCGGTTGCGCGGCGACGAGCGCACGCGTGACTTGCCGATCATCATGCTCACCGCGCGCAGCGAGGAGCACGACAAGGTTTCCGGTCTCGAAGCCGGTGCCGACGATTACCTGACCAAGCCGTTCTCGCCGCGCGAACTGCAGGCGCGGATCAAGGCGGTGCTGCGCCGACGGGCGCCGCAGATGACCGAGGATTGTGTCGACGTCGAGGGCCTGCGCATCGATCCGGTGACGCATCGCGTGACCGGCAACGGCAAGCCGATCGACCTCGGGCCGACCGAGTTCCGCCTCCTGCACTTCTTCATGACCCACATCGAGCGCGTGCATACGCGCGCGCAGCTGCTCGACCAGGTGTGGGGTGACCATATCTTCGTCGAGGAGCGCACCGTCGATGTACATATCCGCCGCCTGCGCGCTTCGCTTGAGGCAACCGGCCATGATCGCCTGATCCAGACGGTGCGCGGCACGGGTTACCGTTTCTCTGCTCAGTCTGAATGAGCAACGCGGCCCGATTGGAGCGGTGCGCTTGAATACGGTGTGGGAACGTACCCTCTGGTGGTCGCTGGCCCTCGCCTGCCTGATCGCCGCGCCGATCGCGCTGGGCTTTGGCATCAACTGGGGTTTGTGCGCCCTGGCCGGCGGGTTGCTCGTCATGCTTTGCTGGCATCTCTATCACTTGCGTCAGTTGATGGACTGGCTCGAAGGTCCGCTCAACGCGCCGCTGCCGCGCGGGCGCGGTGCCTGGGAGATCGCCTTTGCCGGGCTGCACCGTCGTGTGCGCGTCCGTCTCGGGCAGCAGAACGCGCTTTCCGAGACGCTCGACCGTTTCATGCGCGCTTTCCAGGCGCTGCCGGACGGCGTGATCGCCTTCGACCGGCACCGCCACATCGACTGGATCAACGAGCGTGCCGAAGTGCATTTCGCGCTGTCGGCGGCGAGCGATCGCGGGCAGGCGCTGACCAACCTGATCCGCCATCCCGATTTCGTCGCGTATCTCGACGGCGGCAACTACGAAGAGCCGCTGATCTACCGCGGCGGACGCGTCGAAGGTCTAACGCTGTTGCTGCAGATCATCCCCTATGGCGAAGACCAGAACCTCCTCGTCTCGCGCGATATCAGCCAGCTTGAGCGCATGGAGACGATGCGCCGCGACTTCATCGCCAACGTTTCGCACGAACTCAAGACGCCACTCACCGTCGTCGCCGGCTTCTCCGAAATGCTCGCCGACGACTACGCGGCGTGCAGCGAAGCCGAAGTCGCGCACTACCTGAAGCTGATCTGCGAGCAGAACGCGCGCATGCAGCGTTTGATCGAAGACCTGCTTACGCTGTCCTCGCTCGAGACCGGCAGTTCGGCGCCGATCGAAGAGCGGGTGGAGATCGCGCCGATGCTACAGAGCATCCTGGCTGACGCGCAGGCCTTGTCGGCAGGGCGGCATGAAATCACGCTCACGGTGGACGAGCCGTCCGTCATTCGCGGCTGCGCCAACGAGTTGCGCAGCGCCTTTGGCAACCTCGCCGGCAACGCCGTGCGCTACACGCCGCAGGACGGCAAGATAGACCTCGTGTGGCGGCGGCGCGAAGGTTCCGCCGAATTCGTCGTTATCGACACCGGGATAGGCATCGCGCCGCCGCATCTGCCGCGCCTGACCGAGCGCTTTTACCGTGTCGATCGCAGCCGTTCGCGCGAAACGGGCGGCACCGGCCTTGGCCTCGCCATCGTCAAGCATGTGCTGACCCGGCATCACGCGACCCTCGACATCGAGAGCGAGCCGGGCAAGGGCAGCCGCTTTACTGCGCGCTTTCCGGCGACGGTGCTGGTGGCCGGGTAGGCCGCCAGCAGGTCAGCAGATCTCGAAGGTCACCCGGTCGAAGTCGGGGCCCGAGTCGAGTACGCGCGTCAGGCGGACCTGCCACGCCCCGTCGGTATACAGCTCGATGATTCGCCCTCGGCGGAACCAGCCCTGCGGCAGCACCAGCGACTGCTCGGCATTGACCGCGGGAATCGCCGGCAGCAGGAAGGCGCGCTGGTAGTTGCTGCTGAATTCCCACAGCGTCTCGCCTTCCTCGGCGATCGAGCGCGCGGCGATGGCGAGCGGCAGACCGGGCAGGGCGCGCACGCCGGCGATCAGGCCGCCCTCTTTCTCCTGCATCAGCCAGGTGTTCTGCGCCAGCAGGAAGTGGTCGCCGTCGTGCGGGCACAGCGCGATCAGTTGCCCGTGCGTCATCTTTCGGCCCGACGTGCTGCGCACCAGGCGGAAACCGTTGGCCGACTGGTTGACGACCTCCCAGGTATCGAGTCCGCGCGCGTATTGCTCCTTGCGCACCTGCAGCACCTGCGTCGGATCGACCTGATGGCGGAAGGCGAACAGGCTTTCGTATTCGCGCCGGGAATAGGTCCGCACGTTCTCCGGTTGCTCGAACTCCTTGCCGGAAATGTGGAAGTGCATGTCCTCGAAGCTCGTGCATAGTTGCGATGCACCCGAGGTGGCGTGGCGGCGGAATTTCCTCGGCGCGCGCGCCTGCGACCACGGGCGAGAGAGCGTTTCGAGCAGGCGATTGCACTGGCCGGCCGAGCAATCCTCGCCGAGCCCGAGTTGTGCCGGCGGGGTGCGCTGCCGGAGTTGTTGCCGGATCTGCGTCATCTGCAGCGCCAGGCGGCTGGTGTCGAGGCAGCGCAGATGCTCGGTCTGCAGGCAGTCAGCGATGGGGCGCAGCGCGGCGTCGTGCATCAGGTCGATGACGAACTGCGGCAGCGCTTCGCCAGCGTGCGCCTTGCGCAGGCTGACGAGTGGCGCCCAATAGGTCGCCCAGCGCCGCATGAGCGCCTGGTCGCGCAGCGACAGGCTGTAGCATCCCGCCATGTCGCAGAGGAGGAAACTGACGTAGGCCGCCTGGATGTGCGTGCTGCGACCCAACGGTTCGAGCGGGTCGTTGATCGTTAGCATTGCGATCTCCCACTCCTCGGCGCTCGCGTAGTAGCCGTGCAGGTCGAGCCATAACCCCCAGGGGAGTTCGCGGCGCGCACGCAGGTGCTCGACGATGGTCATGCCCGTATTCTGGATGCAGCGGTGCAGCGTCGTCGCCACGCGTTGTGCGTGGGCCGGGCCATGATCGTCGGGTGAGTCGCGTTCGGCACAATGCGCGTAGGCGCGCGCGGCCTTGCGCCAGAGGGTGGTGACCTGCTGAAACAGGTCTTCCTCGACATCTCCGAGCGGTAGCGGCTTGTGCAGGTAGCGTTTGGCAAGATCTTCGGTGACGAAGGCGATCGGCAGGCGGGCGTGTTCGAGCAGGCGGAAATACGTCTCGCTGTCCGGCGGGATGGCGACCAGGCTGTCGAGCAGGCGTACCAGATCGTTCGCTGCCTGCGCCGGATTGGCCATCGGCAGGCGGGCGATGATTTCGCTCCCGGTCTGGAAGTCCGGGATGGCGAAGGTGATGTTGGTCACGGCGTTCATGATTGACCTCCGTTCGCAAGTGTCTCTGGTGGCCCGAGTCGCCTGGCGAGTTCTTCGCGAAGCCTCCCGGTACGGGCCGGATCGTTGGCGGCCGGATTTGTCGCCGCTGGTCTTTGCGCGGGCGCCCAGATCGGATTCGGGAAACAGCGATCCTCTCGCCAACGCGGAATGACGTGCCAATGCACGTGCGGGACCATGTTGCCGAGGCTCGCCAGATTGATCTTGTCGGGCTTGACGACGTCGCGTACGACGGTTTCGACGGTGAAAACGATGCGCATCAGTTCCTGCTGCTCTTCGCTCGGCAGATCGCTCATCTCGGCGGCGTGCCGGTTGAGGATGACGCGGCAGAAGCCGGGGTAATCGGGGTCGCCGACGCTGACGATCCGGCAGAGCGTGTTCTGCCAGAGGCATTCACCTCCGGTCGAGGCGCACAGTTCGCAGGTACGGCTTGAGTCATTCATCATCCGGGCTCCAGGCAAGGTCCGCCTTGCGCGGAACGAAACTGCTGACTACGCCTGAAGTCTGCCAGATAGACCAATGAATACAAGGAACTAAGTCACGGATCGGCGATTGTGTGTATCAACCCGGAATCCTTGGTTGCCGCGCGTCATACCCTTCGACACGCCCGCTGCGCAGGCTGCTCAGGGCGAACGGAGGTGTGATCCTGCCGGTACGCTCAAGAAAAAACCGCTCGTCCTGAGCCGTGAGCCTGTCGAACGATCGAAGGATGGGCGGTTTCGTAATTCAACTGAGAGGTTTTGAATACATGCCGAAACGCCTGCCACAGAGTCACAGAGACGCAGAGACGCAGAGTTTTTGCAGCGAAAACCTTTGGCAACGGTGTTTTTTTTCTGCGTTTCCTCTGTGCCTCTGCGTCTCTGTGGCGGGTTTTGAGTTTTTTCACAGACTCTGAGGATTCCAGGATCAAAGCAGCACGCGTTCGATTCCGCCGTTGTTCGCCTTCTCGACGTAGTCCTTCATCCAGTTCTCGCCGAGCAGACGCCGCGCCATCTCGACGACGATGTAGTCGGCGTCGGTGCCGGCGTCGTCGTTGTAGCGCGACAGCCCTTGAAGGCACGACGGGCAGGAGGTCAGCAACTTGACGTCGCCCTGGAAGCCGTCGGCGCGCAGCCTGGCGGCGCCCTTCTCGATCTCCTCCTGCTTGCGGAAGCGCACCTGCGTCGACACATCGGGGCGGGTGACGGCGAGCGTGCCCGATTCGCCGCAGCAGCGGTCGGAGAGCTCGACCGGCTGGCCCATCAGCGCGTTGGCGACCTTGATGCCGGCCTGCGTCTTCATCGGCGCGTGGCAGGGCTCGTGGTACATGAAGCGCGTGCCGGTGACGCCGTCGAGCTTCACGCCCTTCTCCAGCAGGTACTCGTGGATGTCGAGCAGGCGGCAGCCGGGGAAGATCTTCTCGAACTGGTACCTCAGCAGTTGATCCATGCAGGTGCCGCAGGAGACGATCACCGTGTTGATGTCGAGGTAGTTCAGCGTGTTGGCGACGCGGTGGAAGAGCACGCGGTTGTCGGTGGTGATCTTCTGGCCCTGATCCGCTTCGCCGGCGGCGATCTGCGGGTAGCCGCAGCAGAGATAGCCGGGCGGCAGCACCGTTTGCGCGCCGACGTGATAGAGCATCGCCTGCGTCGCCAGGCCCACTTGCGAGAACAGCCGCTCCGAGCCGCAGCCGGGGAAGTAGAAGACGGCGTCGCCGTCGTAGTCGTCGGCACTCACCTTCTTCGGATCGCGGATCACCGGGACGATCTTTTCGTCCTCGATGTCGAGCAGCGCGCGCGAGGTGCGCTTGGGCAGGCCGCCGGGCATCGGCTTGTTGATGAAGTGGATGACCTGCGAGCGAATCAGCGGCGAGATTTTCGGCGGCTGGCCGAGCGTCGCCGGTGGCTGCTTCGTCTGCCGCTGGATGAGCCCCAACGCCTTGGCGACGCGGTGGGCCAGGCGCTGGCCCTTGTAGCCCCAGCCGACCATCAGCGCGCGCATGGTGCGGATCGACGCGGCGTCCTTCATCGTCAGGAAGGCCATCGCCGCAGCCTTGGCCGGCACGACCTTCTTCTTGCCCTGCTCACGCAGGAAGTTGCGCATGCGGATCGAGACGTTGCCGAAGTCGATGTCGACCGGGCACGGATTGACGCACTTGTGGCAGATCGTGCAGTGGTCGGCGACGTCGTTGAACTCGTCGAAGTGCATCAGCGAGATGCCGCGTCGCGTCTGCTCCTCGTAGAGGAAAGCCTCGATCAGCAGCGAGGTGGCGAGGATCTTGTTGCGTGGCGAGTAGAGCAGGTTGGCGCGCGGCACGTGCGTCGAGCACACCGGCTTGCACTTGCCGCAGCGCAGGCAGTCCTTGACCATTGTCGAGATGTCGCCGATCTCGGACTGCTCCATGATCAGCGACTCGGTGCCGAGCAGCGAGAAGGACGGCGTGTAGGCGTTGGCCAGATCGGCGCCGGCTATCAGTTTGCCCTTGTTGAAGTGGCCGTCCGGGTCGATCTTTGCCTTGTACTCGCGGAACGGCCGGATCTCGTCTTCGCTGAGGAACTCGAGCTTGGTGATGCCGATCCCGTGTTCGCCCGAGATGACGCCGTCAAGCGAACGCGCCAGCGCCATGACGCGTGTGACCGCCGCGTAGGCGGTCTGCAGCATCGCGTAGTTGTCCGAATTGACCGGAATGTTGGTGTGCACGTTGCCGTCGCCGGCGTGCATGTGCATGGCGACGAAGACGCGGCCGCGCAGCGTCTCGCCGTGGATCGCCTCGATGCGCTCGCGCACCAGGCGGAAGACGTTGCCGGCGAAGACGTCGTCGAGCTGCGGCTTGAGTTCAGTCTTCCACGACACGCGCACCGAATGATCCTGCACGCGGTGGAAGAGG
>NZ_JAGOIT010000096.1:1734-4333 GCF_017995515.1 Propionivibrio sp. | reverse complement strand
GTGGATCGCCTCGATGCGCTCGCGCACCAGGCGGAAGACGTTGCCGGCGAAGACGTCGTCGAGCTGCGGCTTGAGTTCAGTCTTCCACGACACGCGCACCGAATGATCCTGCACGCGGTGGAAGAGGGTGCGGCTGTCGCTCGCGTTGGCTGTCGTGGCGGTGACACCGAGCGCTTCGAAATGGGATTCGGCGTCGGCGAGCGCCAGGTCGAGGTGGTCGAGCAGCCATTGCCAGCGTTCGCGCACCGCAGTGATGGTGTCCAGCGCCGCTTGCCGTTGGTCGCCGATGAGCACGGCGTTGTCGAGGTTGGCGTCGCCGCGGTGCAGCGGCAGGTCGCCGGCGAGGAACTCGGCGAGGGCGTCGCACAGGGCCAGCTTGTTATCGATCGACAGTTCGATATTGATGCGCTCGACGCCGTCGCAATAGTCGCCCATGCGCGGCAGCGGAATGACGACGTCCTCGTTGAGCTTGAAGGCGTTGGTGTGGCGCGAGATGGCGGCGGTGCGCGCGCGGTCGAGCCAGAACTTCTTGCGCGTGTCGGCATCGACGGCGATGAAGCCTTCGGCCGAGCGTCGGTTGCACATCCGTACGACTTCCGACGCGGCGGCCATCACCGCCGCATCGTCGTGGCCGACCAGATCGCCGATCAGCACCATCTTTGGGCGCCCGGCTTTCTCGCCCTTGCGCTTGGCCTTGGCGGCGTAGCCGACGGCCTTCACGTAGCGCTCGTCGAGGTGTTCGAGGCCGGCGAGCAGCACGCCGGCGGCGTGGCCGGCACCGCCCGGCTTGAAGTAGTCGGTGATCTCGACGATCGCCGGCACGGCGTCGCGCACCTGCCCGTAGAACTCGAGACAGACGGTGCGCGTGTGCGGCGGCATCCTGTGCAGCACCCAGCGCGCGGCGACGATCAGGCCGTCGGTGCCTTCCTTCTGGATGCCCGGCAGGCCGGCGAGGAACTTGTCGGTGACGTCCTTGCCGAGGCCGGCCTTGCGGAAGGTGCTACCCGGAATCTCGAGTCTCTCGACCTCGCCGCGCAGTGTCTTGCCGTCCGATTCGAAACGCCGGATCTCGAAGCGGACCAGCGCCTGCTCGTGGATCTTGCCGAAGTTGTGGCCGATGCGCGTCACTTCCATGACGTAACCATCGACGTCGACCATCTTCCACCACGCCAGATTGTCGAGCGCCGTACCCCACAGCACGGCCTTCTTGCCGCCCGCGTTCATCGCAATATTGCCGCCGACGCACGAAGCGTTGGCCGAGGTCGGGTCGACGGCGAAGACGAAACCGGCGTTGCTGGCCGCTTCGGAAACCCGGTCGGTGACGACGCCGGCGCCGGTGCGGATCGTCGCGTAGGTCTCGTCGCAACCCGGCAGGCGCAGTTGCTCGACCGGGCCGATGTCGATCAGCTTCTCGGTGTTGATGACGACGGACATCGGCGTCAGCGGCACGGCGCTGCCGGTGTAACCGGTGCCGCCGCCGCGCGGGATGATCGTCAATCCGAGCTCGATGCAGCCGCGCACCAGCGGCGCGATCTCGTCCTCGGTGTCGGGATAGAGCACGACGAAGGGGTACTCGACGCGCCAGTCCGTCGCGTCGGTCACGTGCGTGACGCGCGCCAGCCCGTCGAAGGCGATGTTGTCGCGCCGCGTGTGACGCACAAGCGTCTTCAGTACCCGCTGGCGCAACTCGGCCGTCGTCGCGAAATGGCGCTCGAAGGCATCGACCGCCGCACCGGCCGCCTGGTACAGCCCGAGCACCGTGTCGTTGCCCTGCCGGCGCTTGTCGATCTCGTGCAGGCGGTGCCGCAGCGCGGCGATCAGCGCGTCGCGTCGCTCGCGATTGGCCAAGAGGTCGTCTTCCAGATACGGGTTGCGCTGCACGACCCAGATGTCGCCCAGCACTTCGTAAAGCATCCGCGCCGACCGCCCGGTGACGCGCTGACTGCGCAACTGGTCGAGGATCGCCCAGTTTTCCGCACCGAGCAGGCGAATGACGATCTCGCGGTCGGAAAACGAGGTGTAGTTGTAGGGGATTTCGCGCAGACGGGCGTTCATGGTGCTTCCGGGGCTTGCAAAGGCGGGATTTTAACTGATTGCCACGCTGCCACTCGGCGTCGCGCGGTTGCCGCGCTTGAGTCCTTCGCCCGTCGCACCCGGATTGCCGCCGGACCCGAACGGTGCCGCTGCGACCCGACCCTCCGGCGGCATGAGCCGCCGGCTGGCCGATCAATGACATTAACCTAGAATCCTCAGTCGAATTACGAAAAACCGCCCATCCTTCGATCATTCGACAGGCTCACGACTCAGGACGAGCGGTTATTTGAGCGCACCGATAGGGTGAAACCTCCGTTCGCCCTGAGCAGCCCGCACAGCGGGCGTGTCGAAGGGTGTTGCACGGTGCAACTGAGGTTTTAAGGATAAACATTGGGGACGCGCAGCAGCCGGACCAGCGCCGCCGTGCATCCCCGATTAGCTTGCTGGCGCTTACGGTCGGACGTTCTTGTCCTTTTCGTATTGCGGCGAACGCGGGCCGTAGAGAATGCCATTCGGCATCCCGGCGGCCAACAGGCGATAGCTGGTCACGCCGGCGACCTGGTGC
>NZ_JAGOIT010000096.1:0-1634 GCF_017995515.1 Propionivibrio sp. | reverse complement strand
GCTTGCTGGCGCTTACGGTCGGACGTTCTTGTCCTTTTCGTATTGCGGCGAACGCGGGCCGTAGAGAATGCCATTCGGCATCCCGGCGGCCAACAGGCGATAGCTGGTCACGCCGGCGACCTGGTGCGACCGATTGACCGCATTTTCAACGATCTGGTTGACCACGGCCTGAACCAGCAAGCCGATGACGCCGCCGCTCGAACTCCGTCCCTCGGCACTTGATGCGGTGGCCGACCCTTGCCAGATGACCTGATCGGTCTTCAAGTCCACGAGGCGGGCGCCCGCGGTCACCCGACTTTCGCTCGCGATGACCGAGTAGACGGTTCCGTACTGCTTGATCTCGATGTACAGCGCCGTATCTGCGCCAAAAATCTCGCGCAGTTTGCCGGGGGTTACGGAGTGCATCTCGGCGGCATTGCTCAGTCCGTTCTGGCGGAAGGTCTCGTCCACCAGGCTGACCGGGAAGACGTAATAGCCGGATTCGGCCAGCGGCAACGTCACTTGCGACAGCATGCTGTAGGTCGCCGCAATGTCCGGCGAGCTGTTCAGCGGCGGCAAGACCAGGATCGACGCCGGCCTGCTTTGTCGGAAGGCCGTGTAGTCATACGGCTGTTGCGTTGCACAGCCGGCTGCCAGAACGGCGGCGACGGCCGCCAGGCAACAGTTGCGCAGCGTGCGCAGGTTCGGAAAGTCAAATCGCATCACCGGAATCCGTTGTGGGGTTGTTGATATTTGCGCATGAGGAAATCCATGTACGCGGCGCTTTCCGGATATAGGGCCTTTTCCGTCGTGAAGTAGTGCAGCATCTTGTCGGCATGCTCGGTCTGGGCATAAAGAACGCCGAGGTGAGCGTTGTAGCCGGGCGGTACCGGGAGACCGCTCGCGCGCGCCTTTTCAATACCGGACTCGAGCGCCGCGATTTGCTCCTCCGGCCCGGCGTCCTTGGTGAAATGTCCGTAGACTTCTTTCTGGTAGTCACCCCAGTAGTAAAGCGGCGGCGTCTTGGTCGCACACCCGGCGACGAGCAAAACGCATGCGACCGACAGGCAAGCCGCCTGCCGGGAAAACAGAGACTGTGTCATGAGATACCCTTCCTGTCCCTGTCCCTGTTACGGTTGCCCGGGTTGCCAGGCGCCGGATTGAATGCCGTCGACCAGACGGTTGACCGCTTCCCGCATCGCCAGGTCGAGCACCTTGCCGTTGAGCGTCGAGTCATAACTCGACGTGCCGCCAAAGCCGATCACTTCGCGGCTGTCGAGACTGTATTCGCCGGCGCCGACGGCCGAGAACACCACTTCCGACGTCTCGACATTGACGACATTCAAGCTGACCTTGGCGTAGGCAATCTGCGACTTCGCGCGACCGAGAAGCCCGAACAGTTGCTTGTCGCCGACTTCCTTGCGGCCGAACTCGGTGACGTCACCGGTGACAACATAGGTCGCGCCCTTGATGCTCTGCTTCTTCCTGGCGAATTCAGCCTCCTGCTTGATCTCGGGCATATTGTCGCGATCGAGCACGTTGAAGCGGCCGGTCTGTTGCAAATGGGTGATCAGGATTGTCTTGGCCTGGCTGCCCAGTCGGTCGACACCGTCCGAGAAGATGCCGCGCATGAAGTTCGAGCGGTTGTCGAACTT
>NZ_JAGOIT010000176.1 GCF_017995515.1 Propionivibrio sp. | reverse complement strand
TGCGCCGACTGGCCGCTCTTCTCGCACAAGGTCGTCACCGTGGCGAGCCACATGAGTGCGTTCGTTCTCAAGGAGATGGGGGCGTTCTCGTAGTCGGTGGTTAGTAGTCAGTCACGTTGAATCAAAACGACCCAACAGAATCCGTCATTCCGGGCTTGACCCGGAATCCAGTGGTGCACCTCTGGATTCCGGCGTTCGCCGGAATGACGATGCTGACTGAGGCGGTCCAACGTTGCTCAGGGCGTCGCCTTGCCCTCATGCTCTTCGCTTTCCTCCCAAGCGCGTGAGCGCTCCACAGCGCGCTTCCAGCCGCGATAGGCTTTTTCGCGCGCTTCGGGCGGCATGCCGGGGATGAAGTTGCGGTCGACGCGGCGGATGGCTTCGATTTCCGCCTTGTCCTTCCAGAAGCCGACGGCCAGCCCGGCGAGGAAGGCGGCGCCGATGGCGGTCGATTCGATCGTCTGCGGGCGCTCGACCGGCACGCCGAGGATGTCGGACTGGGCCTGCATGAGGAAGTTGTTGGCCACCGCGCCGCCGTCGACCTTGAGCACCTTGAGCGGGATGCCGGAGTCGTCTTCCATCGCCTGCAGGACGTCACGCGTCTGGTAGGCGATCGATTCGAGCGTGGCGCGTACGATGTGGTTGCGATTGGCGCCGCGCGTCAAACCGACGATCGTGCCGCGCGCGTACATGTCCCAGTACGGCGCGCCGAGCCCGACGAAGGCGGGGACGACATAGACGCCGTTGCTGTCCGGCACGGCCATCGCCAGTTCGGCCGATTGTGCGGCGGTGTCGATCAGCTTCAGTTCGTCGCGCAGCCATTGGACGGCGGCGCCGGCGACGAAGATGCTGCCTTCGAGCGCGTATTCGACCGTCTCGTCGATGCCCCACGCGATCGTCGTCAGCAGGCCGCGGCGCGAGGGAACGCGCTGCTCGCCGGTATTCATCAGCAGGAAGCAACCGGTGCCGTAGGTGTTCTTGACCATGCCGTCGGCGAAACAGGCCTGGCCGAAAAGCGCCGCCTGCTGGTCGCCCGCATTGCCGGCAATCGGGATCATCGCGCCGCCGAAGGTGTGCGCGTCCGTTTTCCCGTAGAGGCAACTCGATGGCTTGACCGCCGGCAGCATGCACGCCGGGATGTCGAGTTCGTCGAGGATGCGCTGGTCCCATTGCAGGGTGCCGATGTTGAACAGCATCGTGCGCGAGGCGTTCGAGTAGTCGGTGACGTGCACCTCGCCGCGCGTGAGGTTCCAGATCAGCCAGGTGTCGACCGTGCCGAACAGCAGTTCGCCCTTCTTCGCGCGTTCGCGGGCACCTTTCACGTGGTCGAGAATCCACTTGACCTTGGTCGCCGAGAAATAGGCGTCGATGACGAGGCCGGTGTTCTCGCGGATGTAGTTCTCCAGCCCGCGCGCCTTCAGCTCGTCGCAGATCGCCGCCGTGCGCCGGCATTGCCAGACGATGGCGTTGTAGATCGGCTTGCCGGTCGCCTTGTCCCAGACGATCGTCGTTTCGCGCTGGTTGGTGATGCCGATGGCAGCGACTTCCTCTGGCCGCACCCCGGCTTCTTCCAGCGCCTCGCGCGCAACGCCGCTCTGGCTTCCCCAGATCTCCATCGGGTTGTGCTCGACCCAGCCCGGTTTGGGGAAGACCTGCCGGAAGGTCTTCTGCGCGAGGCTGACGATCTTGCCGGCACGGTCGAAGAGGATGGCGCGCGAACTGGTCGTTCCCTGGTCGAGGGCGAGGATGTATTCCTTGGGGGTATCGGGCATTTGCGGCAGCTTGTCTCGGATGTCTGTTGATCAGGTCGAGATGGCTTTCGCGGCGCCCGATGGGTTGAGCAGGCGTTGGGCAATCTCGGATTGCTGAATTGTAGTACTGCTCTTGTCGGCCTTCTTCTGCATCAGCTCTTCCTTGATCCGCTCGGCGATGGTTGCCTCGATCTGCTGTTGCTGTTGCGGCGGCAGGTTCTTCAGGTCGGCCTCGCTCAAACCCATGGATTTGAGAACCTGCTCGCGGATGGCTTCGATTCTCGCGACCACCGGGCCTTTTTCGACGTAGTCGTTCACCGCTTTCACGGCCGCATCATGCGCGGCTTCTGCTTCGGTGGGCGTCTGGGCGCTGCCGGTACCCTTGGCGGCATTTGCCGAGTCGGGCGAGATCCTCTCCGAGTTTGCCAACGCTCGGGCCGCGTCAGAGAGCGTGACAACATCCGCGCCGGCGCCTGCAGAAGGACGATCCAGCGGGCTGCCGGATGCTGTCGCAGTGAATCTGGGCGATAAGGTTGTCGAATACAGGCTGCCGACGGTCGATGAAGTGATTTGCATGATCTCCTGGCCTCGATAAGTCAGTCCTACGGGACTTGAGGCAAGGAATATTGCATAAATCGTGCCAGACGACTTCCCGATCTGCTTCGGCCGCAGATCCCTGCAAATGGCGTTTCAGCAGAGTCTATTGCGGCAATTCGGCGGCAAACGACGGCAAAGCCCGCCGTGACTTGCCGATCAGCGCCTCGCCAGGCGGCGGGTGCGCTTAGCGCAGAAGCGGTGACAACAGCGGCAGCAGGACCGGCAGCATCAAGGCCGTGAGCAGGCCGTTGAGCCCCATCGCCAGCGCCGAGAAGGCGCCCATCTCTTCGCTGAACATGAAGGCGCGCGCCGTACCGAGACCGTGCGCGGCGAGCCCGACCGAGAAGCCTTGCGTCGCATGGTCGCCGATGCGCAGCCAGCGGAACAGCGTCGGAAAACCGATGGCGCCGACGATGCCGGTAATGATCACGAGAACCGCAGTGAGCGACGGCAGCCCGCCGATCTTCTCTGCCACCCCCATCGCGATCGGCGTCGTCACCGATTTCGGTGCCAGCGAGAACACGGTGGCCGACGTCGCGCCCAGCGCCTTGGCAATGAACATCGCCGAGACGGCGGCCGTCGCCGAGCCGGCAAGCAACGCGACCATCAGCGGCAATGCCATGCGCCGCAGACGTTTCCACTGCGCGTACAGGGGCACGGCAAGCGCAACGGTCGCCGGCCCGAGGAGGAAATGCACGAACTGCGCGCCATCGAAGTAGTGCTTGTACGGCGTGCCGGTCGCCCACAGGAAGAGCGTGATCAGGAAGATGGCGACGAGCACCGGATTGGCCCAGGCGCGGTGGCCGCTACGCTTGTAAAGCCAGAGCGCGAACTGGTAGGCGAGCAGCGTCAGCGTCAGTCCGATCAGCGGCGAGGCCGAAAGATAAACCCAGGTTTCGCTGATGGCTTGCGGGTTCATGCTTCTTCCTTTCCGCCATCGTGCGCATGACCGCGCGTCATCGCGCGCAGCACCAGACCGGTGACCGCCATGCCGGCGAAAGTGCTGACGATCAGCGCCACCGTAATCGGCAGCCATTCGCTCTCGATGCGCTGCAGATGCAGCATGACGCCGGCGCCGGCCGGGATGAAGAGCAGGGAGAGGTGTTGCAACAGAGCGCTTGTTCCATTGCGCAACTC
>NZ_JAGOIT010000095.1 GCF_017995515.1 Propionivibrio sp. | reverse complement strand
GTCGAAAAGGTGTTCCAGGTTCGCGCCTAAAGCGTGACCAGCACAAGTATCTGCGCGAAGAGGATGCGCAGGAACATGGTCAGCGGATAGACCGCGGCGTAGGCCGTCGATTGGGCGTGGACCGGCGCAAGACCGTTGGCGAATTCGAGGGCCGGCGGGTCGGTCATGGCGCCGGAGACGACGCCGCAGATTTTCAGGTAGTTGGTCTTCATCAGGCGCGCGATGACGGCGGCGGCGAAGATCGGAATGAAGGTGATCGCGGTGCCGTAGAGCATCCAGAGATAGCCGCCGTTGTTGAAGGTGTCGACGAACTGCGCGCCCGATGAAAGCCCGACGCAGGCGAGGAAGAGGATGATCCCGAGTTCGCGCAGCATGATGTTGGCGCCGGGCGTCATATAGAAATCGACGCCGCCGATGCGACCCTTGTAGCCGAGGAAGATGGCGACGAGCAGCGGCCCGCCGGCCATGCCGAGCTTGGCCGGCACCGGCAGGCCGGGAATGGCGATCGGGATGCTGCCGAGCAGGACGCCGATGAAGATGCCGAAGAAGATCGGCAGCGTGTTCGGATGCACGAGTTCCTTGACCGAGTGCCCGAGCTCCTTGCGCACGTCGTCGAGCAGTTCGCGTTTGCCGACGACGCGCACGGTATCGCCGAGTTCGAGCGTCGTGGTGGAGGTGGGCAGGATCTCGATGCCGGCGCGGAAGATGCGCGTGATGTTGGCCTCGTAGCGGCGCCCGATGCCGATCTGTTCGATCGTGCGCCCGGCAACCTTGCGGCAGGTGACGAGCACGTGGAACATCGCCAGATCGCCGCCGATTTCGCGCTTGCGGTTGATCTCGGCCGGACCGACCTTCAGGCGCAGGTTCGCCAGATGATCCTCGGCCGAAACGCCGTAGAGGACATCGCCCTCGACGAGCGTCATGTCGTCGCGCGGGATCAGTTGTTCGGCACCGCGCTGGATGCGCGAGATGACGAACTCGTCGTCGATGACTTGCCGGATATAGGCGATTTCGTGGCCGATCAGGTTCGGATTGGAGACGGTGATGGCGACGCTCTCCAGCTTCTGCGCGTTGTTGTTGACCTGCGCGTTGTAGTCGGCCACCTCCTTGTCGATACGGATCGCGAACAGCAGGCGGACGAGCAGCATGGTCAGGATGATGCCGAGAATGCCGAACGGGTAGGCCAGCGCGTAGCCCATGCCGGCGATCGCCGCGTCGTTGTCGCCGCCGTATTCGGAAAGCAGTTGCTGCGCGGCGCCGAGCCCCGGCGTATTGGTGACGGCGCCGCTCATGATGCCGGTGATGACCGGCGTGGCGACGCCACCATGGACGTGCAGCGCCCAGGCGATCGCAAAACCGCCGAGCACGATGCCGGCCGCGAGCAGGTTCAGCTTCAGTCCGTCGCTGCGGAAGGCGTGCAGAAAGCGCGGCCCGACGTCGATGCCGATGGCGTAGACGAAGAGGATCAGCCCGAACTCGCGGACGAAGTGCAGGACATGGTGATCGACCTTGGCGCCGAAATGCGCGAACAGCAGGCCGGAGAACAGCACGCCGGCGGCGCCGAGACGGATGCGGCGCACTTCGAACTTGCCGAGCAGGACGCCGGCAAAGGCGGTCAGGCCGATCCAGAAGGCGGCAGTCGCCGAGCCGGTGCCGAACAACAGGGTTTGTATCACTTCCATTGCTTGATTCCTTTCAAAAAAGACGCGGGATCGTCAGGCCGAGCGCAGTTCCAGGTTCGGAATCCACGCCTTCATTGCGCCGACGAAGGCTTCGCTGATCGGCTTTGAGCGGCCGCTGGCGTCGCGCCGGGGTTGCAGGACGAGGCGGTTGACGCCCATTTCGGCGATCTGCCTTGCCATGCGTTCAGCGTCGTCGGTACCGAGTTCGCCTTCATCGACGGTGCAGCGCACCTCGTGCGGCTTTCCCGAGGCGAGCACGAAGGACAGCGCGCGGCGGATGCCGCTGCCGTTGTGCTTGTCGGGTGCCTGCGTGATGCGCGGGTAGTCGCAGAACGGCGCCTTGACGTCGAAACCGATCCAGTCGACGAGCGGCAGGACGCCGGCCAGTCGGTCCGGATAGATGCCCGCGGTGTGCAGCGCGATGCGGTAACCCATCGCGCGGACCTCGTGCATCGCCCAAGCCAGTCCGCGCTGCAGCAGCGGTTCACCGCCGCTGAAGACGACGGCTTCGAGCAGGCCGCGCCGGTTGTCCAGCCATTCGGTGATCTCCTGCCAGGGGATCACCATCGCGCAATCGCGCGGCTGCAGTTCCGTGTTATGGCAGTAGGTGCAACGCCACGGGCAGCCCTGACAGAAGACGACGGCGGAAACGTGGCCCGGGTAGTCGATGGTCGAAAAGCGCGTCAGGCCGCCGACGTTCAGCGGACAAGCAGTCGTCATGGCGTCACTCGCGCACGGACGGTTCGTCGAAATGCTGCCGTTCGCCGTGTTCGCTCTGCTTGCCGGCGTTGAACTCGCTGACCGGGCGGTGATAGCCCATGACGCGTGTCCAGACCTCGCAGCGCTGGCGTTCGTGGTCGGCGAGGTTGTAGGGATTGAAGGATGAGTAGTGGATGGGGTTCATGAATGTCCTTGGCGATGAGTTGAGATCTAGATGGGTGAGACGGTCCGAAGATCGTGGCTGCGGCGAGCCGCCGCTTCCTCGTCGCAGCGCGGGCAGAACTCGTGCTCGCCCTCGAGGTAGCCGTGCTTGGGGCAGATCGAGAAGGTCGGCGTGACGGTGATGTACGGCAGGCGGAATTGCGAGAGCACGGTCTGCACCAGCTTGCGGCACGCCTCCGGCGACGAGATGCGTTCGCGCATGTAGAGGTGCAGCACGGTACCGCCGGTGTAGCGCGTCTGCAGTTCGTCCTGGCGTTGCAGCGCTTCGAACGGGTCGTCGGTGAAGCCGACCGGCAGTTGCGTCGAATTGGTGTAGTACGGGGAACCGGCCGTGCCGGCCTGCAGGATGTCCGGGTAGCGCTTCTTATCCTCGCGCGCGAAGCGGTACGTGGTGCCCTCGGCCGGTGTCGCTTCCAGGTTGTAGAGGTTTCCGGTTTCGGATTGGTAGGTGCGCAACCGTTCGCGCAGGAAGTCGAGCAGGCGGATGGCCAGCGCATGGCCATCCGGCTGGCTGATGTCGGAGGTGTTTGAGGTGCCGCGCGTGAAGTTGCGCACCATCTCGTTCACGCCGTTCACGCCGATCGTCGAGAAGTGGTTGCGCAGGGTGCCGAGGTAACGCCGGGTGTAGGGGAAGAGCCCGTCGTCCATCAGGCGCTGCACGACCTTGCGCTTGATCTCCAGGCTGTCGCGCGCCATGTCGGCCAGCAGCCCGAGGCGCGCGAACAGCCCGGCCTCGTCGCCCGCGTGGACGTAGCCAAGACGTGCGCAGTTGATCGTCACGACGCCGAGCGAACCGGTCTGTTCGGCCGAACCGAACAGACCGTTGCCGCGCTTCAGCAGTTCGCGCAGGTCGAGCTGCAGCCGGCAGCACATCGAACGCACGTGGTTCGGCTGCATGTCGGAGTTGAGAAAGTTCTGGAAATACGGCAGCCCGTACTTGGCGGTCATGGCGAACAGGCGTCCCGCGTTCTCCGACTCCCACGGGAAATCCGGCGTGATGTTGTAGGTCGGGATCGGGAAGGTGAACACGCGCCCGCGCCGGTCGCCGGCGCTCATCACCTCGACGAAGGCGCGGTTGATCAGGTCCATCTCGGCCTGCAGCTCGCCGTAGGTGAAAGGCATCTCGCTGCCGCCGATCGCCGGTACCTGTTCGCGCAGGTCGGCCGGACACACCCAGTCGAAGGTCAGGTTGGTGAACGGCGTCTGTGTCCCCCAGCGTGACGGCACATTGAGGTTGTAAATGAACTCCTGCAGGCCCTGGCGCACCGCGTCGTAATCGAGCCCGTCGTTGCGCACGTAGGGCGCGAGGTAGGTGTCGAAGGAGCTGAACGCCTGCGCGCCGGCCCACTCGTTCTGCAGCGTGCCGAGGAAGTTGACCATCTGCCCGAGCGCGCTGGAGAAATGCCTCGGCGGATCGGCCTCGGGCTTGCCGGCGACGCCGTTGAAGCCCTCGTACAGCAACTGGCGCAGCGACCAGCCGGCGCAGTAGCCGGAGAGCATGTCGAGGTCGTGGATGTGGAAATCGGCGTCGCGGTGCGCCTGGCCGATCTCCGGCGGGTAGACGTGCGACAGCCAGTAGTTGGCGATCACCTTGCCGGAGACGTTGAGGATCAGCCCGCCGAGCGAGTAACCCTGGTTGGCGTTGGCCTTGACGCGCCAGTCAGCGCGATCGACGTATTCGTTGATCGAGGTTTCGACGTCGATCAAGGTCCGTCGGTCGTCGCGCAGCCGGCGATGCTGGTCGCGATAGGCGACGTAGGCGCGAAAGGTGCGCAGGTGATTGGCCTCGACCAGCACCTGCTCGACGATGTCCTGCACCTGTTCGACCGTCGGGTCGGCGGCGGCGAAGCGGTGCCGAAGCACCTTCAGTACACGCTGGGTGAGGTGGTCTACCCCGTCGTCGTCGAATTCGCCGCCGGCCTGCCCGGCGCGCGCGAGTGCGGTGGCGATACGGCGGATCTCGAAGACGACGCGCGTGCCGTCGCGCTTGATGATGCCGGCCGGAAGATACAGCTTGCGGGGTTGCAGTACGGGACTGGCTTGGGTTTCCATCGATTCGCTCCTCCGGAACGGGGAGCGGAAAGAGTCGATGCCACGCCGGACGTGCGGACGCCGACACGCGGCACGGGCAGGAACCCGGATCCGTGTGGTGGCACAGCAGCTGGAATGCGCATGATGAAGCCTCTCGTCCGGGACGCCCCGCCCCTGTTACGTGAAAAGGATGCTGAGGCAGGTCTCCTGGCTCTCGGGTCATCACGCTTTGCCCGCCTTCCCGGTGTTTCACCAGTGGCAAGATGGGGCAAAGATTCGCCGATTACAGTTGCGGGGGCAGCCCCGGATTTCGAGTGTGATGCAGCGGCACTCGGCACCGGATTCCCTATTAATCCCGTGTTAGGGGAACCTTCAACGGGGGGGAGTCTATTGAGATGAGGGGCGAGCTGTCAATCGCGGTGTTCAGGTGTGGTGCTCCGGTGCCGCCGCTAAATGACGTAGAGCGCGATGGTGAGGTAGTGCAGCAGGCTGCCGCCGATGACGAAGAGGTGCCAGATGCCGTGCCAGTGGCGGAAGCGGTCGTCGAAGGCGTAGAAGACGATGCCGCCGGTGTAGAGCAGTCCGCCAGCGGCAAGCAGGACGAGGCCGGTGGCTTCCAGATGGTCGAGCAGCGGCCCGGTGGCGATGACGATGACCCAGCCCATGACGGCATAGATCACCAGCGACAGGATGCGCGCCTCCGAGCGCGGGCGGATCTCCTGCAGCATGCCGATCAGCGCCAGCCCCCAGACGATGCCGAATAGCGTCCAGCCCCAGACCCCGCGCAGGGTGACGAGGCAGAACGGCGTATAGGTGCCGGCGATCAGGAGGTAGATCGACAGGTGGTCGAGCTTGCGCAGGATCGTCTTGGCGCGTCCGCGCAGGCTGTGGTACAGCGTCGATGCGCTGTAGAGCAGGATCAGCGTCGCGCCGAAGATCGAGACGCTGACGATCTTCCACGGGTCGCCCATCAGCGCGGCGAGGGTGATCAGGACCGAGGCGCCGCTGATCGAGAGCATCGTGCCGACGAGGTGGGTCCAGGCGTTGAGTCGTTCTCCGTGGTACATGGCTGTCTTCCGTGATGATGGCGCCGGACGGTTGGCGCTGAGGATGCTGTGAGAATGTGGTTAGAATGCGTTGAACGAATCCTGATGACTCCGATTCAGCATCCGGTCCGCGCATGAACATGATTGCATCGCCAACGAACCCGCTTGAGACTGCATCCGCTTACGGCTTGTTCCCGGCCGGGGATTTTGTCGTCACGACGGGGGGGCGTGCCGGACGGATGAAATATCGTGATTTTGCCACCGTTCCGACCATCCCGCAGGCGCTCTGGTTTTTCCGCTCCGAGGTGATCGCCGTGCCGCGCGCCGGCGTCAGTGTCGCCGGCTTCGATGCGCTCAAGCTGTCGATCGACGACGTTCGGGCGTGGAACACGGCGACGCCGCCGGGTTCGGCGCGCGATCTTCCGGGGCTCGTCTGGCTCGGCGCGCCAGCGGTCTTGCGCAATGCCCGGATGATCGTCGGTGACGACGGAGGTGAGCGCCTGCTTACGCCGGAAGGCTTGGCGGAGCTGGCTCTGGCGCCGCGCCTCGCCGCCAATCGCGCGTTCTACAACGCCGACAGCTCTGCATTCTTCGCCCGCCGCGTCGTGCATCTGCACGGCGAGTGGACGGCGGGGCGCTTGCTGGAGAAACGCTTCGTCGCGCACTGTTTCTGGCCCGAGGGCTATCGCCTCGATCCGTCGGCGCCGTTGCAAGCGCTGCCGCCGACGGCGCGCGCGCTGCGCGACTTTGTCCGCGAAGCGCCGCAAGGCGGCGCGCAAAGCCCGTTTTCCACCCGCCTCGTCTGGCAGCGCGCGGCGGATTCGGCAAATCGGCGCGCCGGCCGCCCGGTCATCGCGCTGATACTGAACGGCGCGCAGGGGGACGACGATGAGGCGCACGGCGGCCATTTCGCGCTCGTCACCGGTCGCGTCGGGCCGTCGGGCGAAATGCACGACTGGCTGGTCGCCAACTTCTACACGCTGGCGAGCGAGAGCGAGAAGGGCATCATCGCCGCGATGCGTCCGCTCGAAGGCTATCTCGGCGACGTGAACAGCGGCCAGGCGTGGTACCGGCCGTCGTACATGCTCGTCGCCACGCTGCGCGACGAGCGCACGGCGGCGCATCTCGCGTCGGCGCTCGGGCGCACCTTCAACCACTTCTACCGCAACCCGGCGGGCTACGACCACGCTGGCGCCAACTGCACCGGCATCAGCGTGTCCACGCTGCGCGCGCTCGGCTGGCGCGTTCCGGCACTGGGTGCGACGAGCTGGATCAAGGCGATCGCCTCGCTGCCCGCCGTGGCGCTGGCCAAAGCCAGCCTGCGCCGCGGCAAGGAGAGCTTCGACTACCTGACCGAGGATCGCACCCGCCTGCTCCCGGCGCTCGCCTTCGAGCAGGCCGGCGCCGATCTCCTGCAGCTCGTATCCGGTCGGACGACGCGCGGGCTGACGCCGTTCGAGCGGTTGCTGGCGAACGATGTGGAAGAGGTTCTTCTCGTCCGCATTCCGCAGTTTCCGTCGAGCCGCGCCTGGGGCGATTTTCCGGTCGCCAGCATCGCCGAGTATCGGCGGCGCCTGCCGAAGAACCCGGCCGAGCAGCAGATCATCCCGGTCGATCCTCGGCCTTTCCCCGCCGAACTCACCGACCCGGCGATACCCCGGGCCACGCCCTCTCGTTCGGACTATGCCGTGGCGACTTGCGCGGTGGCGCTTGTCGCGCTCGGTGGCTGGGCGCTGTATGTCTTGCTCAGGCGCACGCGGAGGGACCGCGCGTGAACGGGCTGCTGGCCACGCTCCGCGACATCGCCGCGACCTACTGGTGGGTGATCGACCTCCTGCTCGTCGCCACCGGGCTCATCATCTACGTCGGCGCCTCGCACAGCCTGCACCAGCGCCGCCACCCGGCGGCCGCAATCTCGTGGGTGCTCGGCATCGTACTCCTGCCCTACATCACGCTGCCGCTCTACCTCGCCTTCGGCAGCCGCAAGATCGTCGCCGCAAAACACGCCGCCGGACGACATCGCGTCGCAGCCTCGACCGGCCAGACGCATGCGACGGCGGCGCGCGTGCAGCAGCTTGGCGTGGCCATGGGCGTGCCCGATCCGGTCGCCTACGAAAACCTCACGGTGCATGAAGACGGCACGCAGGCACTGAACGCCTTGCGCGCGACGATCGATGGCGCGGAGGAAACGATCGAGGTTGCCACCTTCCTCGTCGGCCGCGACGTGCTCGGCGACGAGATCGCCGAACGCCTCAAGCAGCGCGCGCGCGAGGGCGTGCGCGTGCGCCTGCTGATCGACGGCATCGGCATCTATATCGGCGGTTATCCGGACATGAAGAGCCTGAAGGCGGCCGGCGTCGAGGTGCTGCGCTTCGTGCCGCCGTTCCGCTCGCCCAAGCGCGGGCGGACCAATCTGCGCAATCACCGCAAGATGGTGATCGCCGACGGCAGGCACTTGTGGTGCGGCGGCCGTAATCTCGCTGCCGAGTATTTCGAGGGTGACCCGCGCCCTATCCTGCGGCGCAGGGCGTGGCTCGACCTCAGCTTCGACCTCGCCGGCGAGATCGCCGGACAGGCGCGCCAGCAGTTCGAGGAGGACTGGGCGTTCGCCAGTGAGCAGGCGCCACCCGAGGCGTCGAAGAAGGCGGGTGATGGCAGCGCTCCGCTCGCTTTGGCGCAATTGGTGCCGAGCGGTCCCGACCGCACCGACGACACCATCCACATCATGCTCATCTCCGGCTGCTTCACCTCGCAGCGCCGGATTCTCGCGGTGACGCCGTACTTCGTCCCGGATGCCGCGCTGCTCGCCGCGTTGACGCTGGCGGCGCGGCGCGGCGTCGAGGTCGACCTGGTGCTGCCGGCACACTCGAACCACCGCGTCGCCGACTTCGTGCGCCACCGTTCGCTGCGCGACCTCGTCGCCGCCGGCGGGCGCGTCTGGCTGCATCCGCGCATGATCCACGCCAAGGCGATCGTCATCGACGACGAACTGGCGCTCGCCGGTTCGGCCAACCTCGACGGGCGCAGCCTCTTCCTCAACTACGAGCTGATGGTCGCCTTCTACGACCGCAAGGCGGTCACTGACTTCGCCGGCTGGATCGAGGCGCGTCGGCAGGAGTGCAAGCCCTATCTTGCCAGCCAGCCGGCCATGCTGCGTGAACTCGCCGAAGGTCTGCTGCTCTGGCTCGCCTTCCAGCTGTAATTCGTACACGTAACTGACGACCTATCGACCGTTCGTGGTGAGCTTGTCGAATCCTGTCCTGAGTCTGCCGAAGGGCATGAACGAACCCGAGGCGACGGAGTCCCGCCCTTCGACAGGCGCTGGGCGAACGGTACCAGGCGCTTGTCAGCGACTTTCGCCAACATCATGGAACCTCCTCTGCATCAATACCGCCGACATGGCGATAGGCGTGTACCATCCGGCTTCCTTTATCAAGAGAAGCCGTTGCCGAATGCCCAAAGAAGTCATTGAGAATCCCCTGCCAGCCGTCATCGCCGCTGTGCAGTTGCCGAGTGTGAGTGACGACGAGTTCAAAGTGTCGATCGCTGAACTGCGCGAACTCGCCAAGACGCTGGGGTTCAAGGTCGTCCGCACTTTCATTCAGAAGCGCGCCGGCTTTGACCGGACGGGTTATCTCGGCGTCGGCAAGCGGCAGGAAATCAGTCGCTTCGTCAGTGACGGGATCGAACCGGGCGACGACAGCGAGCTGAATGACGCGGTGCCGGCCGCCGTCAGCCTTGACGGCGAGGCCATCGAAGTCCTGCTGGTCGATCACGAAATCTCGCCGTCGCAGGCGCGCAACCTCGAACTGGAGGTCGGCTGCGAGGTGATGGACCGCACCATGGTCATCCTCGAGATCTTCCACCGCAACGCACGTTCGCGTGCCGCGCGGGCACAGGTCGAAATCGCCCGCCTCGGCTACATGGCGCCGCGCCTGCGCGAGGCGGCCAAGCTCGCCGGACCGCAAGGGCGGCAGCGCAGCGGGATGGGCGGACGCGGTGCCGGCGAGTCGCACACCGAGATGGATCGGCGCAAGATTCGCGACCGCATCGCCGAGCTGCAACTGGAAATCAATGCGATGGACGTCGAGCGCAAGACGCAGCGTGCGCGCCGGCAGGATCGTCAGGGGCTGGCCGGCGTGGCGCTGGTCGGCTACACCAACGCCGGCAAGTCGACGCTGATGCGCGCGCTGACCGGCAGCGAGGTGCTCGTCGCCAACAAGCTGTTCGCCACGCTCGACACCACGGTGCGCGCGCTCTATCCCGAGAGCGTGCCGCGCGTGCTCGTCAGCGACACGGTCGGGTTCATCAAGAACCTGCCGCACGGCCTCGTCGCGTCGTTCAAATCAACGCTCGAAGAGGCGCTCGACGCTTCGCTGCTGCTGCACGTCATCGACGCCAGCGATGTGGGCTTCGAACGCCAGCTCCAGGTCACCGATCATGTGCTGGAGGAAATCGGTGCGCACGACGTGCCGCGGTTGCGCATCTTCAACAAGATCGACCACGTGGGCGACGCCGCGGCGCAGGACGCGTACGAAACCGCGCTGCGCGCGCAGTATCCGGATTGCATCGTGATGAGCGCGCGCCGGCCGGACGACGTCGCTCGCCTGCGCGAGGTGATCGTTGCCTCTTTCCAGCAGCACCTGATCGAAGCTGAATTGTTCCTGGCCTGGTCGGCGCAGCAGCAACGCGGTGAGATCTACGCCAACTGCGAGGTGCTCGAAGAGCGCGCGGACGGTGAAGGTGCGTTCTTCCGTGTGCGCGGCGAGCGCGCCGTCGTGCAGGGCTTGCACGAGCAGTTCGGGCAGTAAGCGCGCACCGGCGCGCCGTCAGTCAAACCAGCGCTGACCGGGCCGCCTGCATCACCGCGCGCGTCAACCGCTCGGCCGACGCTGTCTCGCGCTTCCAGTGGTGCCAGTACAGGGAAACGTCGACGAAGCGGCCGGGCGCGATGTCCTGCACCCTCAGGTTCTTTACCGGGCTGGAGAAGTAGACCTCGGGCAGCATGCCCCAGCCGAATCCATGTTCGAGTGCGCTCTCGAAGGCATCGACGGCGGGAACGAAGTGGCGCGGATAGTTGGGGTTGGTCAGGTGATAGTACTTGGCGAGAAACGTGTCGGTCAGCCCGTCCTTGCGATTGAAAATGACGGCCGGCGTCGCCAGCAGGCGGTGGATCGACAACTCGCCGCTGGTGGCTCCGCACTGGTCGGCAATGCTCGGTGCGGCCACGCAGCGATAGCGCATGACGCCGAGCGGTTCGGCCAGACAACCCTTCATCGGCAGTGCTTGCGTGCTGACACAGCCGAGGACGTCACCATTCCTCAACGCTTCGTGCGTGTGATCCTGGTCGTCGACGATCAGATCAAGCAGGATGCGGTGCTCCTCCAGCAAGGCCGCCATGCCGGGCAGGAACCAGCTCGACAGCGAGTCGGCATTGACCGCGACGGCGAGGCTTTTCCAGGCGCTCTCCGCATCGACTTCGCCGCCTTGCATGTCAGCGATCAGGTCGGCCTCCATCAGCCGCAGTTGTTTCACGTGACCCTGCAATACCCGTCCGGCCGGCGTGGCGCGCACGGTCTTGCCACGCACCAGCAAGCGCTGGCCGAGCCGCGTCTCCAGGCTGCGGATACGCAGTGAGACGGCCGCCAGTGTCAGATTGAGCGAGCGGGCGGCGGCGCCGAAGCTGCCGTGTTCGAGCACGGCAGCGAGGGCTTCGAGCTGGTTGGCGTCAAGCATGGATGGTGTCGATCAAGAAATATTCAAGCGATTCTAGTTCAATTTAATATCGATGCGTTTCGGGCGCGCCGTGGTCGATACTTGCCGCATCAATCGTCGTTTGAATGCACCCGAAAGCACGCTGCCATGCCCATCAACGCCTTCGCCTCCACTTTTTCCCCCGCCTTCAGCGCAGGTTTCCTCTTGAGCCTGTCGACGATCATGGCGCTCGGGCCGCAGAACGTGCACGTCATGCGCATGGGTTTGCGCCGGCAGCACGTCTGGCTGACGGTGGGCTTGTGCGTCGTTTCCGACGCGCTCCTGATCAGCTTCGGCGTCCTCGGGATGGGCCGGCTGATGAGCGGCGCCGAGCTGCTGCAGACCGCATTCATGGTCCTCGGCATCGCCTTTCTGCTCGTCTATGGCGGGCGGGCCTTCGCGCGCTTCCGTTCCGGGGCTTCGGATGAAGCGAATGCGCTGCACGGAGCCGGCGTTGGCGCGATGACCCGGCGCCAGGCGACGCTCGCCGCGCTCGGCTTCACCTGGCTCAATCCGCACGCCTGGCTCGACACCATCGTCCTGATCGGCGCTGCGTCGATGGCTTGGCACGCCCCCGGCAACGTCGCCTTTGGCGCCGGCGCCGCCAGCGGCTCGGTCGTCTGGTTCATCGCCCTCGCCCTCGCCGTGCTCTGGATCGGCAAGCGCTTGCAGTCGCCGCAGCTGTGGCGGGCGCTTGACGGACTCGTTGCGCTGATGATGTGGGGGACGGCGGCGATGCTGGCGGTCGGCCTGTGGCGTGCCTGATCGGCGCTAGACTGGGGCTTTTCCCGCGGAGGAGCGCCCGATGCCACGCTGCCTCTGGTGGGAAGGTTTCGATTTGTATCGTCACTACCACGATCACGAGTGGGGCGTGCCGCTGCGCGACGAGCGTGCGCTGTTCGAGCTGCTGATCCTCGAAGGTGCGCAGGCCGGGCTGTCGTGGTCGACGATTCTCAAGAAGCGCGAGCACTACCGCGCCGTGTTCGACGGCTTCGACCCGCAGCGCATCGCCGCTTACGACGAAGCCCGGGTCCTGCCCTGCTCGC
>NZ_JAGOIT010000031.1:2855-35618 GCF_017995515.1 Propionivibrio sp. | reverse complement strand
GGTGCGCAGGCCGGGCTGTCGTGGTCGACGATTCTCAAGAAGCGCGAGCACTACCGCGCCGTGTTCGACGGCTTCGACCCGCAGCGCATCGCCGCTTACGACGAAGCCCGGGTCCTGCCCTGCTCGCCGGCTGAATTGCCGTGCACGGCGTCGGCGTGGTCGGGGTGCGCAGTAGAATTCGGCCTTCCGATCAATTCCCGAAACGGTTCGGCATGAAAACCTCCTCCTTCCTCCGCGGCCTGGCCGTCCTTTTCGTGTTGCTTGCCGGCGTGTCCTTCGCGGCTGGCGATACGCCGCAGCGCCCACGCGTCGGCCTCGTTCTCGGCGGCGGCGGCGCGCGCGGCGCGGCACACGTCGGCGTGCTCGAAACGCTCGAAAGGCTGCACGTGCCGGTCGACTGTGTGGCCGGCACCAGCATGGGCGCGCTCGCTGCCGGCGCTTTTGCTGCCGGACGAACGCCTACCGAAATGCGCGAGGAGCTGGCCAAAGCCGACTGGAGCGACATGTTCCAGGACAACCCGAGCTACTCCGAGATCAATTACCGCAACAAGGCCACCTCCAAGCGCTTCATGCCCGGTTCGGAAACCGGCGTCGGCATCGACGGCGTCGCCTATCGGGGCGGGGTGGTGGCCGGGCAGAAGATCAAGCTTTTCTTCAACCGGCTGGTGAACGCCGATCTGGGCGAGCGCGACATCGAGTCGCTGGCCTTGCCGCTGTCGATCGTCGCCACCGACATCGGCACCGGCGAGCGCGTGGTTTATCGCGACGGCAGCCTGACCATGGCCATGCGCGCCAGCATGTCGGTGCCGGGCCTGCTGGCGCCGGTGAATTATCGCGAGCGGAAGCTGGTCGACGGCGGTCTTGTCGACAACCTGCCGATCAGCGAGGTGCGCGAACGCTGCCTGGCCGACGTCGTGATCGCCGTCAACGTCGGCTCGCCGCTGATGAAGGCGGAAGACGTCGGTTCGCTATTCACGGTCTCGGCGCAGATGATCAACATCCTGACTGAGCAGAACGTGAGCCGCTCGCTGGCGCTGCTCCAGCCGACCGACATCTACATCAAACCGGATCTGGAAGGCATTACCGCCGGCGACTTCCAGAAGAGTTCCGAGACGGCCGACCGCGGGCGCGCGGCGGCGGAGGCCGTGTCCACACGCCTGCGGGCGCTGGCGGTGAGCGCTGAAGAATACGAAGCCTGGGCAAAACGCATCGCCTACGTTCGCCCATCGCCGCCACCCGTCGATGCGGTGGTGATCGACCGGCTGAAGACCGTCAATCCGGCCGCCGTCGAACGGCATCTGCGCGTCAAGCCGGGCGACCCGATCGACGATGCGCGAGTCAATCAGGACATGCTGCGCATCTACGGCGACGGCTGGTACGAGAGCGTCGACTATTCGCTGATCAACGTGCGCGACCGCAACATCCTGCACGTGACGCCGGTCGAGAAGAGCTGGGGCAGCGACTACCTGCGCTTCGGCGTCAATCTGGAAACGAACTTCAAGCAGGATTCCTCCTACACGTTGCGCGCCGCGTATGACAAGACCTGGCTCAATTCGCTCGGTGGCGAACTGCTCGTCGTCGGCGAGATCGGGCGCACGAGCCAGGCCGCCGTCGACCTCTACCAGCCGCTCGACGCTCGCCAGCGCTATTTCATGGAAGGCGCGCTGTTCTACGGAAAGGAGATGATCGGCTTCTATCAGGACGACCACAAGCTGGCCGACTTCGAGCAGTTCAAGGGCGGCGCCTCGCTCGGCGCCGGCATCAACGTCGGGCAGCTTGGGCAGATCCACGCCGGCTGGCGGCAGCGCTGGCTGGAATACGATCTGACGACGGGTATCCCGTCGTCGTCATTCCCCGAGCGCTTTGAGGATTCGAACAGCGGCGGCTATCTCGTCCTTGATTTCGACCAGATGGACCGGCTCCACTTCCCGACCGCTGGCTGGTCGGCGCGCTTCGGTTACTTCAATTCCCAGGCCGACGATTACAGCAAGCTGATGGCCGATGTGCGCGGCGCGTACGCGCTCGACGACTATGTGCTGACCGCGAAGGCTACCTATCAGGGCTCGCTGCAGGGAAAACTGCCGATCTACGACGCCGGCACCCTTGGTGGCTTCCACAACCTCGGCGGATTTGCGCCGAACCAGCTGGTCGGCGACGACATCCGCTATTTCGGCCTGCGCGCCGAGAAGATCATCGGCCGCCTGCCGCTCGGCCTGCGCGGCGACATGCGCGCCGGCCTGGCGCTGGAGACGGCCAAGGTCGGTCGTCCCTACTCCGAAACGCACCGAACCGGCTGGCTGAATTCGGCGACGCTCTACCTTGGCGGGGAAACGCCGCTGGGACCGGTATATCTGGGGTACGGGCAGTCCGACAGCGGCACGTCGAGCGTCTATCTCTTCATCGGCACGCCGTGAGCCAACCTATACTGAATTTGCATTCCGGAAGCGAAAGCGAGGAAAACATGGATCGTAACGAACTCAATTCGATGGACGAAGGCGTCTTGACCGTGATCGTCGAGCGCATGCAGGAGCAGCGCTATCCGCGTGCGCTGGAGTTGAAGGAGAAGGTCGATCGCGGCGAAACGCTCGAGGATTTCGATATCGACTTTCTCGAAAAGGTGTTTGACGACTGCACCCGCCTGAAGCCGCTGCTCGATCGTCATCCGGAATACCAGGAACTGGCGGCGCGAATGATGAGCCTCTATCACGCGATCACCACTCAGGCGCTGGCCAACGAACAGGCGTCCTCGTAGGCGGGCGGCGGAAATGAAGCGGGGCGCCCGTGGCGCCCCGCTTTGTCGACGATCGGTCTGGCGTTTTATTGAGCGGCCTGGTCGATCTCGCCCAGCTTCTTCTCGATCTGCGCGATCGGCACTGCGCCCGGAACGCGTTCGCCGTCGGCAAAGAACAACGTCGGCGTACCGGTGATCGCCAGCTTGCGCCCGAGCTCAACCGATTTCCTGACGGCGGTCGTGTCGCAATCGCTCTTGCCGGTCAGCGGCTTGTTGTCCTGCATCCAGTCGTTCCAGGCCTTTGCCTTGTCGGACGAACACCAGATCTGGTTCGACTTCTCCAATGAGTCCGGCGACAGGATCGGGTAGAGGAAGGTGTAGATCGTGATGTTGTCGAGTTTGCCGAGATCCTTGGCGAGCTTTTTGCAATAGCCGCAGTTCGGGTCCTCGAATGTCGCCAGGACTCGCTTGCCGTCGCCGCGCACCTGCTTGACGGCGAGGTCGAGCGGCAGCTCGGAGAAGGCGATCGCGGTGAGCTTCTGCAGCCGCTCGGCCGAGTAGTTCTTCATCGTCTGGCCGTCGATCAGCGTGCCGGCGATGATCGCCGTCAGGTTCTCGTCGGTGTAGAGGATCTGGCCGTCGGCATAGACTTCATAGAGGCCGAGATAGGGGCTCTTGGTGACACTGGAAATCTTGGTGCCAAGCTTGGCTTCCATCGCTTCCTTGACGCTTGCGGACTTGTCTTCGACCTTGGGCGTCGGCGCCTTCCTGGTTGCCGGTGCAGCGAGGCCGGGCGCGCTGAGCGCGAGGGCAAGCATGACCGGCAGGAGTTTCTTCAACATGCGCATCTCCGTTGTTTCTCCGTTTTGAATACGAAAACGTAAAGGGTAAGAAAGGGGCTCTAGCGGCGAGGTCAGAATGCGCCGAGTGCGTAACGGACCAGTTGGTTCTTCAGGACCGGCAGGGCGTTCGTCACGTTCATCCCGACATTGCGCAGCGTCTTCAGGCCGGGGAGTTTCTCATCAAAAAGACGGCGCAGTGTATGAGTTGTGTACTGCATGAGGACGGTTTCCTCGCGCCGTGCGCGCTGGTAGCGCTGCAACAACCGTTCGCTGCCGATGTCCTGCCATTCCGGCGTCGCGCGCAGGAGGTCGGCGAGCGCCTTGGCGTCCTGATAACCGAGGTTGATGCCGTGCCCCGACAGCGGATGGATGCCGTGCGCCGCGTCGCCGACCAGCGCCAGGCGCGCCGCGACGGTGTGCGGCACGCGCATCAGGCGCAGCGGGAAGGCGGCGGGCGCGGTGATCTGTACGAGCCGTCCGAGTTCAAAATGGCCGGCTGCCGCAACGCGCTCGGCGAAGGCCTCGGGTTCGAGCGCCAGCAGTTCGCTCGCGTGCGCGTCGGGCGTCGACCAGACGATGGAGATGCGATGCGTCCGGGCGTCGCCTTGCTGGTCGCCGGCGAGCGGCAGCCAGGCGAGTACGCCGTCGTCGCGGAACCATTGGCGGGCGATGCCGCGGTGCGGCTTTTCGCATTCGAAGTTGGCGACGACGCCCATCTCCCCATACGGCGTGTTGACCGCCTTGAGGCCGGCCGCCTCGCGTACCCAGGAATCGCGTCCGTCGGCACCGACGACGAGTTTGGCGGTGAGCATCTGGCCGTCGTTCAACGTCAGGCGGGCAACGTCCGGGGTGAAGGTGAGTGCCTGCGGCGTGGCCGGACAGATCAGCGTGAGGTTGCTCTGGCGCTTGACGTTCTCCCACAGTTCGCAGGCCATCAGCGAGGATTCGAGGATCCAGCCGAGCTCGCTGACGCCCGATTCGTAGGCAGAGAAATCGAGGCGCGCGCCGGCGTCGCCCATCACTTTCATGGCATGGATCGGTGCGATCCGCTCTGCATCGATATGCTTCCAGGCGCCGATTTCGCGCAGGAAGTCGGCGTTCGCCGGGCTGATCGCGTAGACGCGCGCGTCCCAGCCGGTCGCCGGCTTCGGCGCGTGGTTTTCGACGAGGGCGATCTTGAGGCGGGCGTCGCGCAAGGCGCAGGCCAGCGAGAGTCCGGCCAGGCCGCCGCCGACGATTACGAGGTCAAACTGCATCGGGGATGTGTTCGCGTTTCAGGAAAGAGGCGATTGTGTACCGCACGCCGGACGTTTTACAAGCACTTGCCGTGCGTGATAGAAGGTCGGCCCATGACCGATGCCGACTCCATCCGTTTCCTCCCGCTGATCGTCTGCGCCGAATTCGACTCGCCGATCGACGCGCTGCTGAGCCTCTGCGTACCGCACGACGAGGTGATGGACCTTGTCGCTGCGTCCTGGCTGGATGACGAGCGTGATTGCGTCGCAACGCAGATCGACGGCGGCCGCGCAGTCGCCGTGCTGCGCCTGGCCAGTGGTCGCTGGGCCGCGTGCAACGCCTATCCGCGCCATGCCTGCGCGACGCGCAACGAGGCAAAACGGAGGCTGGCGAAGTTGCGCAAGCGTCACCAGCAGGGACTGGTCGGCAGGTTGACGAAGAGTGAGTGGCTGGCCTTGTTGCCGGCCGGGGAGTAAGCGACGATCACCCGCCGGCTTTACGGCGAAGGCAGTTGAGGCGCACGTCGACCGTCACCGTGAGTGCGGTCAGCGCGGCGGCCTTGGCGCGTCCTTCGGCGGTCGCGCGGTAGAGGTGCGGCGTCATCGCCAGCAGGTCGGCGATCTGCGCCTGGCCGACGAGGTCGAGCGAGTAGCGGATCGATTCAGTTGTGTCGGGAGTGAAACCATCGGGGATGGCGGTCGGTGTGGTGCGTTCCGCCTTCAGCGTCGGGTAGATGGTCTCGCGCAGTTCGCGCAGATGATCGGGGCCGGCATCGACCTGCAGCAGCAAGCCGCCGGTCTTGAGCACGCGCGCGAACTCGGCGTACACGGGAAAGCCGAACATGCACAGCACGCGATCGAGCGCGGCGGTCGGCACCGGCAGGTTGGCGTTGCTGCCGACGATCCAGTTGGAGCGTTTGTCACGCTTGGCCGCCGAGATAACGGCCCATTTCGAGATGTCGAGCCCGAGCAGCGCCAGCGTCTGTTGTTCGCTGCTGCGCTCGGCCGCGTCGGCCAGCTGGCGCAGGTAGTAACCTTCGCCGCAGCCGGCGTCGAGGCAAGCAAGACTGCCCGGCGGCAGGTCGGCAAGAACAGCCTGGCTGACCGCCGCCGCGATCGGCTGATACGCGCCGCTCTCGAGAAAGCGCCGGCGCGCGGCGACCATCTCCTTGCTGTCGCCCGGATCGCGCGAACGCTTGTTCTGCACGGGAAGGAGATTTGTATAGCCCTGCGCGGCGGCGTCGAAGCAGTGACCGACCGAACAACGCCACGACGCATCGCTGCGGCGCAGCGGCGTACCGTCGAGCGGGCAGTTGAGCGCGAGGAAGGGAGTGACGTTCATGCGATGAGGAAGGCGGAAACAAAAAAGCCGGCTCAGAGCGAGCCGGCTTCTTCAGAACCTCGGGATGCCGATCAGGCCAGCGTGCCGATGTTGTTCAGGTCTTCGAAGGCTTGCTTCAGACGGGCCTTGAACGACTCTTCGCCCTTGCGCAGCCAGGCGCGCGGGTCATAGTACTTCTTGTTCGGCTTGTCGTCGCCTTCCGGGTTGCCGATCTGGCCTTGCAGGTAGCCTTCGTTCTTCTTGTAGAAGCCACGAACGCCGTCCCAGAACGCCCATTGCGTGTCGGTGTCGATGTTCATCTTGATCACGCCGTAGGAGATCGCTTCGCGGATCTCTTCGATCGTCGAACCCGAACCGCCGTGGAACACGAAGTTGACCGGCTGCGCTTCGGTGCCGAACTTCTTGGCGATGAATTCTTGCGAGTTCTTCAGGATGACCGGCTGCAGCTTGACGTTGCCCGGCTTGTAGACACCGTGCACGTTGCCGAACGAAGCGGCGATCGTGAAGTTCTTGCTGATCTTCGACAGGCGCTCGTAGGCGAGGGCCACGTCTTCCGGCTGCGTGTAGAGCTTGGAGCTGTCAACGCCGCTGTTGTCGACGCCGTCTTCTTCACCGCCGGTGACGCCGAGCTCGAGCTCGAGCGTCATGCCGATCTTGCTCATGCGGGCGAGGTACTTCTCGCAGATTTCGATGTTCTCTTCCAGCGACTCTTCGGAGAGGTCGAGCATGTGCGAGCTGAACAGGGGCTTGCCGTGCGCGGCGTAGAACTTTTCGCCGGCATCGAGCAGGCCGTCGATCCACGGCAGCAGCTTCTTGGCGGCGTGGTCGGTGTGCAGGACGACGGTCGCGCCGTACATTTCGGCCAGCGCGTGGATGTGCTGGGCGGCGGAAACGGCACCGGCGATCGCGGCACGCTGGCCGTCGTTGTTGAGCGCCTTGCCGGCGTAGAACTGGGCGCCGCCATTGGAGAACTGGATGATCGCCGGCGACTTGATTTCGGCGGCGGTTTCCAGGATCACGTTGACCGTGCTGGTGTTGATGACGTTAACCGCCGGCAGGGCAAACTTGTTGGCCTTGGCGTAAGCGAAGAGGGCATTCAACTCATCACCGGCAACAACACCCGGCTTGAACTTCGGAGCGTTCATGGTCTTGGTTCCAATACACTGTTGATGAAAGCAGCAATCGTACTGCGGAACCCCTTGTCCGGTCAATTTTTGAGCGATTATTCAGAGTTCTACCGCAGTGATTTCTGCTTATATTTCATTGTCTTGGACTGATCGCGCCGATCCGCCCCCGACACCTCCAGTCGATGCGCAAGATCCGTCAGCCGTGCATCGAGAAGGCGTGTCCGGCGCATCGGTATAATCGCCGGCTGCTCTCACGGAACCTCCCGCAATGTCCGACCTGCTCGCCAACCTCAATCCCGAACAACTCGCCGCCGTCACCCTGCCGCCGCAGCACGCGCTGATCCTCGCCGGCGCCGGCAGCGGCAAGACGCGCGTATTGACGACGCGCATCGCCTGGCTGATCTCGACCGGGCAGGTCGGCCCGCACGGGATTCTCGCCGTGACGTTTACCAACAAGGCGGCGAAGGAGATGCTGGCGCGGCTCTCGGCGATGCTGCCGATGCATTTTGGTCACTCCGCGCGCGGCATGTGGATCGGGACGTTTCACGGGCTGTGCAACCGCCTGCTGCGCGCCCATCACCGCGAGGCGGCGCTGCCGGCGACCTTCCAGATCCTCGATTCGGCCGACCAGCTGTCGGCGATCAAGCGTCTGCTGAAGAACCTCAACGTCGACGACGAGAAGTACCCGCCGCGCGAGCTGGCCCACTTCATCAACGCGCACAAGGAACAGGGCATCCGCGCCGCGCAGGCCGAGGTCTACGACGACTACACGCAGCGCCGCGTCGATCTCTACGCCGAGTACGACGCGCAATGCCAGCGCGAGGGCGTCGTCGATTTCGCCGAGCTGCTGCTGCGCACTTACGAACTGCTCTGCCGCAACGAGCCGCTACGCCGGCATTACCAGGAGCGCTTCCGCCACATCCTCGTCGACGAATTCCAGGACACCAACCGACTGCAGTATGCGTGGCTGAAGCTGCTCGCCGGCCACGACGCTTCGGGGGCGCAGCCGGACGGCGCGTGCCTGTTCGCCGTCGGCGACGACGACCAGTCGATCTACGCCTTTCGCGGCGCCGAGGTTGGCAACATGCGCGACCTCGAACGCGAATTCAAGGTCGCCAACGTCATCCGTCTCGAACAGAACTACCGCTCGCACGGCAACATCCTCGACGCGGCGAACGCGCTGATCAAGAACAACCGCGGTCGGCTCGGCAAGAACCTGTGGACCGATGCCGGTGCCGGCGAACCGATCCGCGTCTTCGAGGGTTTTTCCGATCTCGACGAAGCGCGCTTCATCGTCGACGAAGTGCGCGAGCTGGTGCGCGAAGGAATGCACTGCACGCAAATCGCTTTGCTCTACCGCTCCAATGCTCAATCGCGCGTGCTTGAGCACCAGCTCATTAAGTCCGAAGTCTCATACCGAATCTACGGGGGAACACGCTTCTTCGACCGCCAGGAAGTGAAGCACGCACTCGCCTACCTGCGCCTGATCGCTAATCCGGACGACGACACGGCGTTCGCACGCGTCGTAAATTTCCCGACGCGCGGCATCGGCAGCCGCAGCGTCGAGGCGCTGCAGGAAGCCGCGCACCGTGCCAATTCGAGCCTCTATAACGCGGCGGCCAGCCTGTCGGGCAAGGCCGGTGCGTCGGTCGGCAATTTCATCCGGCTGGTCGAATCCATGCGCAACGAGACGCAGGGCTTGCCCTTGCCCGAAGTGATCGACCACCTGATCGAGAAGAGCGGCCTGCGCCAGCATTACCTCGGCGAGAAGGAAGGCGGCGAGCGGCTGGAGAACCTCGACGAACTGATCAACGCGGCGACCAGCTTCGTGCAGGAAGAGTCCGACACGCTGGCCAACCCGGTCGACGCCGATCCACTCGCGTCCTTCCTCGCACACGCTTCGCTCGAAGCCGGCGAGCATCAGGCCGGCGAAGGGCAGGAGGCGGTGCAACTGATGACCGTGCATGCCGCCAAGGGACTGGAATTCGACGTCGTCTTCATCACCGGCCTCGAACACGGCCTCTTCCCGCACGACAATTCGACGCAGGAACGCGATGGCGTCGAGGAAGAGCGGCGCCTGATGTACGTCGCCGTCACCCGCGCGCGCAAGCGCCTGTATCTCACGCACGCGCAGACGCGCATGCTGCACGGTCAGACGCGCTACTGCGTGCCGTCGATGTTCCTCGAAGAGTTACCCGAGGACCTGCTGCGCAAGGTCGGCAACGTGCCGTCGTATGCGGCGAAGGTGCCGTCCGGTTATTCGTCCGGCGGCACGGCGACGAAACTCTCAGCCAGCGAACCGGCGACGGTCGGCGGCTTCCGCATCGGTCAGAACGTGCAGCACGCCAAGTTCGGCCTCGGCGTGATCGTCTCGGCCGAAGGGCGGGGCGCCGACGCGCGCGTTGAGGTTAATTTCGGGACGCACGGCATGAAATGGCTGGCGCTGGAATACGCGAAACTGACGCACTGCTGAGCGTCAACGGCGTAATCCATTTCCTCATGTAACGCGCGGAGCCCTGCGTAATTTCACCGGGCATTCATGCAATAATCGATCCATGTCCTGCTCATAATCGATTGAGCACTGCAAACATAGGGATTCCATTCCGTAGCGATGCGGAGAGGAATCCGTTGATATCCTTGCCGACCTGAACGGTTCGAGTCCGATTTCCATGCTGATCGGCCTTCAGTTGTCCGACCCTTGCGATATGCTCCAAACCGACACTTCGGTGGAAGTGCACAAAATGCAGGACTTCGCCAGCCTCGCGCATAAATGCTACTTTAGCAATGGGGAATCCGAAAACTTTCAAACCGCCCGCTGCGACGATCTCGTCTCCATTGGCAGCACAGCGGCGCTATTCAGCGCAAAATCGCATGGGCTTTCATTTGATCTGCGAGATGTTGGCGCAGGCGCCGCGCAGGTCTTTGCACAGCGAGGCTAGAATGGCTTGCGGTTCCGCTGAGTTGAGCTTGCGTTTTTTCACGTAGGCGGCGACCGCTTGCTGCGTCGCGTTGTCAATTTGCCCTGTCGCGGTTACTTTGTAGCCCAAGCGCTTCAAGTTGTTCTGGATGTCCAGCACGACGAGGTCGACCGTCGGCATCAACAGCGTATTTGCCGGAGATGGGACGAAGAAGCCTATTTTCTTTAGTCCCGCTGCAGCTTGCGCATAGGGTATGAAATGATTGAGATTCAGGGTTTCTTCGATCATGTTCATCGGAAAGTTGTCCCAGCGGGGTAACTTGTTCTGGTGCGACAACCAACCTAAGCTCGCGCCCAGAGAAGCAATTCCAATCGAGAACCAAACAAATCGCTTGAGCGGTTGCCAGTTGCGCCCGTGCTGTCGGTACTCGGCAGGTACCGCGCGGCGGCGAATGGCGCTAACCAAGGCGCTGAGGCTTGCCGCGAGTGGCGACACCGTGAGCGTTAGCAAGGTGGCACTCAGTGCTGTCAGCAGCCACACGATCGTCAGGCCGAAATACCCGTCCGGCGCATTTCGTTCCAACCAGTTTTGCGCGCCCAAAAACAGCAGTAAAAACGGCAATGCCATCACACCAGTCCACGACCATAGCGAATTGGGCGGCGAAACTTTGTCGAGCAACGATGCCATGCATTGCCCCAGCAGTTTGGCCGAGTCGATGGAGATGTAGCTATCACAAGCAGCCAGTACTTCATTTCCGGGTTCTGCACGCTCTCTGCCCTTAAGCTTGGCAACTGCTTTCATCGCTCTGTCCAGCACCGGCTGGCCTGAGTACCGGACGAAAAATCTTTGGGCCCGGTCGTTGCTAAACGCTTTCTTGCGTCCAGACCATATCTTTTTCAGGTCGGTCAGTTCTTCAATGAACACGTCATCAAAAATGGGGGGCTTGATAAAGGAGAGCGCATGTTCGCCAATCGCTGCCGCCATGTACTGCTTGCCGCGCAAGCCAACATCCAATTCGACCGTGGTCGTGCTGGCCTGGTAGGCAACCAACCAGGCGTCGTTTCCTGCGTTACGGTGACCCGTGCAATCAAAGTCGATATAGCGAACCACTTGCGACACGGGAAAGCGCAGCAGGAATTCAAGCAATCGATTTTGTGACAAGCTGGATTCGGCAGTGGCTGTCACCGAAGGCGTGGCGTCTACGGTGACATGGCAGATGTCAGTGAAAAAACCATGGCCTTGGCAATCAGGGCACGTTTCGGAGCCCGAGCCTTGGCAGCGTCGGCAGGTGACGCGACCGCTAGCGCCGCACCATGAGCATGACTGCTGATAGTGCTCGCTTCTTCCCTGGCCTCTGTGATCGCTCACCCAGCGGGTTTCGGTTGTTGATCCTGATCCGTGGCAGTGAAAGCAGGTCTCACGCCCGGATCCGTGACAGCTCCCGCACGTGATGTTTCCGGTCGCGCCGCAGCGGCGGCAATTTACGTGAACCGAGTGCTGACCAAAGTCCCAGATGGGTTCAGGTTGCCCGGACAGCCCCAGGGATGTGCCGCCCAGGCGCAGTAACTTATCGATGAATGGCTGGCGTATGGGTTGGTGTGTACGACCCATCTCGCAACGTTGTGTGGTCTCAGCATCGAAGCCGTGACGGTTATCGCCGAAGTGCGTGCTGACCGCGCCATTGCCGATGACCCGCTGGATGTGTGCGTTTGGAACAAAGCGCCACCGCACCTCGTAACTCAAGTGGCACGGACAGGCTCGCGCGCCGAGATTCCTGACCTCGGACTGGTCGATCTGATTGCCGTGAATTAGCGTAGCAATAGTGGCATGGAGACGCTCGACGATTCGTGTGTTCGCAGGGTCGAGTGGCGGAAGTTGAGACATGGGCGCCGACCTTATCCGCAGTGGCTTCGCCTCGCTACAATGGGCGTGCTGGCAGAGGCAAACTTCATCAACTGATTCATGACATTTCTCTCGTGTGCGCCTGAACGATCATTCGTTGGATTCTGGCATTGACAGGCCTTTGTGTCGATTTCTCTCTCTGGCGAGATTCGTGTGCATGAAAGGCCGAAAGAGCCACTTGTCTTCGATCAAACAGCCAGACGAGGCTGCTCCGAACCGTAGAATGCTGCACGGTCAGGCGCTTTTCGCCATCTCTTGGTGCGTTGCCCGAGGAACCGCTGCGCAAGGTCGGGCATACACCCACGTGCAGGTGAATTTCGGCACGCACGGCATGAAATGGCTGGCGCTGGAAGACACCAAGCGTCGTTCAGGGACGTCGCCATTGCCAGGGCGGCACCGGATTCTTGCTGTTCCACAGGCCGAAGCGGCGGATCTTGGCGTTGAACTCGGCCTGCTGGTAGTCCGCGCGCTCCTGCTCCGTCTGCAGCGACGCGTGCTGCGGGTTCCACCAGGCCATGCCGGCGCGCACCAGTTCGAGTGCGACATCCTTACCGCCGATCCGCACCCGGCAGACGTTCTGCGCACCGAACTTGCGGCATTCTGCGCTTAGCGCCTGATTCGCCGCCAGCGCCGAGAGGGCGGTGCGGGCGTTCTGCCCGAACGCCTGGGTGACCCACGGCGCATCGATCCCGAGCAGGCGAATCTCGCGTTGGCGGTGCGAACCATCAACCACCATCAGGGTGTCGCCGTCGACGACGCGGTAGACGCGCCCGTCGAGCGGGTCGGCGCCGACCGTCACCGTCGCGAGCAGCAGGAAGAGACCACCGAGCCTTGCCGCGCGGCGCACGGTCGTCTAGAGAAAAAGCCGGATGACGGCGACGAAGGTCATGCCAATGACCAGCCAGCGAAAAGGCTTCTCCGGTACACGCCTGACCACCGCAACACCGATGACGGCGCCGACGAGAATGGCCGGGATCAGCGCGGCGCTCATCAATAACGTCGGTACACCGATGTTCTTCCAGAAGAAGATCTGCAGCGGCAGCTTGATCAGGTTGATGACCATGAAGAACCAGGCCGAGGTGCCGAGAAAGCCCTGCTTGTCGTAGCGCCGCGCCAGCAGGTAAACGGAGAAGATCGGGCCGGCGACGTTGCCGATCATCGTGCAGAAGCCGGCCGTCAGGCCGATCAGCGCGAAGAACCACGTCCCATCGGGCGGATGCACGCGACTGCCCTTCGTTTCCAGCACGACGAGGATGCACAGGCAGACGAGCACGGAAACGCCGATCAGCAGCACGAACAGCCGGTCGTCGATCAGGTTGCCGACGCCGATGCCGGCGATCAGGCCGGCGATCGTCCACGGCAGCAGGCGGCGGATGCCGGCCCAGTCGCCGTGGCGGTGATACCAGGTCACGGCGAAGATGTCGCCGATGATCAGCATCGGCAGCAGGATGCCGGTCGAGGCCTTGCCTCCGAAAACGGCGGCGAGCAAGGGGACGACAATCATCACCACGCCGCCGATGCCGGTCTTGGAAAAGCCGACGAGCAGGGCCGCCGCGACGATCATCGCGAATTGCCACGTATCCATGCCGCCGAAGAGTCCTGCCCACTGCATTGTTTCGCCCATCTACGCAGTATACCCAGCCGGAAGGGAGACTCGAAGCTTGCCTTGAAAATTCTTTTCCAAAGCTTAAAGAAAATCGGAAAAAACATTGAAAAACAAGGCGAAACAGACGCTTGACTGCCTGTTTGTGCTGACAGTCAAGGCGCAAAACGATAGAATGAGTAGTTATGGATCACCCCGTGAGCAAATGTTCATTTTTTTCTGAACATTTGACGCAAATTGCCCATTGCGGGGCCCGTACGACCCTTTCCAATCATGCTTCAGGAGTAATTACATGGTTTCTCAGGCTTCGCTGGCCAACGCAATCCGCGTTCTGGCCATGGACAGCATCCAGGCTGCCAATTCCGGCCACCCGGGCGCCCCGATGGGAATGGCGGAAATTGCCGTCGCGTTGTGGAATCGCCACCTGCGCCACAATCCGACCGATCCGAAATGGGCCAACCGTGACCGTTTCGTCCTGTCCAACGGCCACAGCTCGATGCTGCTTTACTCGCTGCTGCACCTGACCGGCTACGATCTGCCCCTCGAAGAACTGAAGAACTTCCGTCAGCTCGGCAGCAAGACGCCGGGTCACCCTGAGTACGGCCACACCGCCGGCGTCGAAACGACCACCGGCCCGCTCGGCCAGGGCATCGGCAACGCGGTCGGCATGGCGCTCGCCGAGCAGCTGCTTGCCGCCGAGTTCAACCGCGAAGGCTTCCCGGTCGTCGACCACTACAGCTACACCTTCCTCGGCGACGGCTGCATGATGGAAGGCATCTCGCACGAAGTCTCCTCGCTCGCCGGCGTGTGGAAGCTCTCCAAGCTGATCGCCTTCTACGACGATAACGGCATCTCGATCGACGGCCACGTCAAGGGCTGGTTCGGCGACGATACACCGAAGCGCTTTGAAGCCTACGGCTGGAACGTCATCCGCGACGTCGACGGTCACGACATCGACGCGGTCGACCGCGCGATCGCCGCCGCCAAGGCGCAGAACGCCAAGCCGACGCTGATCTGCTGCAAGACGATCATCGGCAAGGGCTCGCCGAACAAGGCCGGAACGCACGACGTACACGGCGCGCCGCTCGGCAAGGACGAAATCGCCGCGACGCGCGCTGCGCTCGGCATCACCGACGGTCCGTTCGAGATCGCCGCCGACGTGCGCGCCGAGTGGGACGCCCGCAACGCCGGCGCCAAGCGCCAGGCCGAATGGAACACGCTGTTCGCCGCCTACCGCGCCGCGCACCCGCAACTCGCCGCCGAATTCGAGCGCCGCATGAAGGGCGAACTGTCCGCCGACTACGCCGCCAAGTCCGAAGCCGCGCTGCAGGAAATCATCGCCAAGGCCGAAGTCATCGCCACGCGCAAGTCGTCGCAGAACTCGATCCAGGCGCTCGCCCCGATCCTCCCGGAATTCGTCGGCGGTTCGGCCGACCTCGCGCCGTCCAACCTGACCACCTGGAAGGGCAGCAAGAGCGTCCGTCCGGAAGCGATGGCCGAAGGCGGCAATTACATCCATTACGGCGTGCGCGAATTCGGCATGGCCGTCGTCATGAACGGCCTCATCCTGCACGGTGGCTTCCGTCCGTTCGGCGGCACCTTCCTGATGTTCTCCGAGTACGCCCGCAACGCGATCCGCATGGCCGCATTGATGCGCATCAACCCGATCTACGTGTTCACGCACGACTCGATCGGTGTGGGCGAAGACGGCCCGACGCACCAGCCGATCGAGCAGACGGCCACGTTGCGCATGATCCCGAACATGGACGTCTGGCGTCCGTGCGACACGGTCGAAACGTTCGTCGCCTGGCAAGCCGCCGTCGAGCACAAGGACTGCCCGACCGCGCTGATCCTGACGCGTCAGAACCTGCCGCACCAGACGCGCGACGACGCGCAGGTCAAGGCCATCCGCAAGGGCGGCTACGTGCTGAAGGACTGCGCCGGCGCGCCGAAGGCGGTGATCATCGCCACCGGTTCGGAAGTCGGCCTGGCCGTCGATGCACAGAAGGCGCTCGCCGAGAAGGGCGTCGCGGTGCGTGTCGTCTCGATGCCGTCGAACTTCGTCTTCGACCAGCAGGACAAGGCCTACCGTGACTCCGTGCTGCCGCGTGGCGTGCCGCGCGTGGCGGTTGAGGCTGGCGCGACAAGCGGCTGGTATCGCTACGTCGGCCTCGACGGCGCGGTGATCGGTATCGATCGCTTCGGCGAGTGCGGCCCGGCCGGCAAGGTGTTCGAGTTCCTCGGCATCACCGCCGCCAAGGTCGCGGAAGCGGTGGAAGGCGTCATCGCCTGATCTGCCTGACGCGGTAACGCAGTACGAGGACCCGGCCTTCGCGTCGGGTCTTTTTTTGCCGTTCGGGCGCGCAATCCGGTAAATTCCTGCCCGTTTTCCTTGTTGCGAGATTCCCCGAAATGTCCATTGTTTCCGTCTGCCTGACGCCCGGCATCCAGCGCTCGGTCGCCCTCGATTCACTCAACGTTGGCGAAGTCAATCGCCTGAAGGCCGCCCATGTCGACGTGTCGGGCAAGGGCGTCAATGTCTGCCGCGTGCTGCAACGACTCAAGATTCCGGCCTGTTGCCTGTCACAGGGCGGCAGCAATGCCGACGAACTGATGCTGCTCGCCCGGTGCGAGGGGCTCAATCTCCGGCTTATTCCATCAACCGGCATGCTGCGCACCTGCACGTCGATCATCGAGACTGCGGCCACTGGTGGCTGCCGCGTGACCGAACTGATCGAACCGTCACCGACGGTCGAGGAGCCGTGCATCCAGGAGATCACGCGCACCGTGAAGGGTCAGCTGCCGACGGCGCAGGCGCTGGTCATCGCCGGCTCGATGGCGCCGGGTTTCCCGAGCGACTACCAGGCAAAGCTCGCGGCGCTGGCGCGCGCGGCCGGCGTACCGGTCTTCCTCGACCTGCAGGGCGCACCGCTGCGCGTGGCGATCGCCGAACGGCCGGCGTTGGTCAAGATCAATCTCTCTGAATTCGTCGCCACCTTCCTCTCTGACCGTTTTCAGGGCGGCGAACACAGCGGCGATCTGGCGCAGCCGGTGCTTGCCGACGAAATTCTCGACGCCGTCGCCGACGTGTCGCGCCAATACGTGACGTCCTTCGTCCTGACGCGCGGCGCCAACAGCATCCTGCTCGCGCAGGGCGGCGACGTGCGCGTCGTCCCGGTGACGTCCCTGTCTCCAGCCGAGGTGCTCAACCCGATCGGCTCGGGGGATGCCTTCCTCGCCGGCATGGTGGCGCGCCTGGTCGCGGCCACACCGGCTTCCGGTCGCCGTTTCACGATGGCGGCGCTCGCAGGCGCTTGCTTGTTCGCCACGGCGTGCGCGCAATCGAACGCGCGCACGGCGCGACCGGGATTCCTCGAGGAGTCGTTTTCCCTCGACTATCGCGCCTGAGTTTCGTCCTTCGGTCGTTCGAGCGCCGCCATCGTCAGGCGCGAGACGCAGGTCAGCTTGCCGGCGTCGTCGCTGATGCGGATTTTCCACACCTGGCTTGTCCGCCCGAGGTGAATCGTGCCGGCGACGGACGAGCTCAGCCACCTGTTCCAGCAGTTCGCCTTCGAGTCGGCGCACATGAAGCTGCGCGAGTTGCGCGTCTGGAGCGGCCGATCATGGCGCCAGAGCCTGACAGTCGATTCGCGGAACAAACCATCACGGATATACTTTCGCTCTTCCCGTTCAGTGACTTGGCCGCATGACTCCTCTTTCAGCAGCATTGGCGCGATGGCGCAATTGGCGTCTTTCGATGCGTATCGAAACCCTGGCCCTCGTCGCCAGCATCTTTTTCGCTCTCGCCTGCAACGGGCTTTTCTGGAGATCATCGTTCGCCGGCCGGGAATTCGGACAGCTCGGCACCTGGCTGTTTGCCGGCGAGCTGTTCGTCGCGCTGGTGATGCTTCACTTCATTCTGCTCAGCCTGATGTTCAATCGCTGGACAGCCAAACCCCTGCTGACGCTGCTCACCGTAGTCACGGCTTTTGCCACGTACTACATGAGCACCTTCACCGTATTTCTCGACCCGAGCATGTTGCGCAACGTGCTGCGTACCGACGTCAAGGAGGCGAGCGAGCTGTTCAACGCCGGGATGCTGCCGCATCTCGTTCTGTATGCCGTGTTGCCTCTGTTGTTTCTGTCCAGGGTCCATCTGCGACTTGACTCGTTTCGTCGCTCGACTCTCGCTCGACTGCTGGCGATAGCGCTGGCGATCGTCGTTGGCGCAGGCGCACTCCTGCTTGGCTTCCATGAACTGGCGCCGTTGATGCGCAACCACAAGGAGATCCGTTACCTCATCACCCCCGGCAACTACCTCTATTCGATCGCCAAGGTACTCGGCAGTGATGCCAGCGCAGCAACCCGGGAACGTATCAGGGTCGGCCTGGATGCAACCAAGGGCGAGAACTGGAAAGACAGGACAAAACCCACACTCTTCGTGATCGTCGTTGGTGAAACCGCACGCACGGCCAACTGGGGGCTGTCCGGCTATGCGAGGCAGACCACGCCTGAACTGTCAAAGCTCGACGTCATCAACTTTCAGCAAACAACCAGTTGCGGTACGAATACCGAAGTCTCCGTACCCTGCTTGTTCTCTGTCTACGGGCGACGCAACTACGACGAGGACAAGATTCGCAACAGCGAATCGCTGCTGAATATCCTTGACCGGGCCGGCATGAAGGTCATTTGGCGCGACAACCAGTCGGGCTGCAAGGGCGTCTGCACGGGGGTCGAGGAGCATAAAGTCGGTAACTCGAAGATCCCGGATCTTTGCGACGGTGACCGCTGCCTGGATGAAGTGCTGCTACACGGACTCGACGGCATTCTTGCCGACACCCATGGCAATCTCGTGCTGGTATTGCACCAACTTGGCAACCACGGACCGGCCTACTTCAAGCGCTATCCACCGGCCTTCCGAAAATTCGAGCCGGTCTGTGAAACCTCCGACCTGGCCAAATGCTCACGCGAAGCGATCGTCAATGCGTACGACAACGCGCTGCTCTACACCGATCACATGCTGGCGCAGACGATTGCTTTCCTTAAAAAGCAGGAGGAGAAATTCGACACGGGAATGATCTATCTGTCAGATCACGGCGAATCACTCGGCGAAAATGGGCTCTACCTGCACGGGGTACCGTATCCGGTTGCGCCAAAGGTTCAGAAGGAGGTGCCCATGGTGATGTGGTTCTCACCAAGCTACGCCAAGAATTTCTCGCTCGATGTCGATTGCCTGCGGGCGCAGGCTACCCGGCCCGTCACCCACGACCACTTCTTCCACTCGGTACTCGGCTTGCTTGACATCCGAACGACGGTCTATGACCGGACGATGGATATCTCGCAAACCTGTCGACCACGATGAGCAAATGAGACCACGCGCTTCAAGGAAGGGGCGTTGGTGCGGAACGACGTTCGGCGTATACTTGCGCCCGTTTCAGGTTCCTAGCTCCGAACAACCGGAGTGGGAGAAACGGGAAGCCGGTAATTTCGACGTTTTGTCATCGGAAAAATCCGGCGCAGCCCCCCGCTGCTGTAGGCCGGACGACGCCAGCAAAGACGTAGCCACTGTGTGACATCTTCACATGGGAAGGCGCTGGCGAAGGATGATGGCGAGCCAGAAGACCGGCCTGAGACGAATGTGGTACCAATCCTCGGGGTGAGGGGAAAGGTTCTGTCGATTCGCCGTCCTGCCATTCTTCCGTGCACGCAGCATCGCCCGGAGCGAGTTACCCGCCGGCCCTTCTTCCGTCCTGATTCCCCTCTCGTGACCGAACTTATGTTTCACGAATGGAGAGAATCATGCACATCATGGAGGGCTTCCTGCCCGTTGAACACGCCATTGGCTGGAGCGTCGCGTCCGCGCCGTTCGTCGCCTGGGGCATCGTCTCGATCAAGAAGCGGATCGCCGCCAATCCGGAGCAGCGCATCCTGCTCGGCGTCGCCGCCGCGTTTTCGTTTGTCTTGTCGGCGCTGAAACTCCCTTCGGTGACCGGCAGCTGCTCGCACCCGACCGGCACCGGGCTCGGCGCGCTGCTCTTCGGCCCGGCCGCGATGGCGCCGATCGGCGCCGTCGTCCTGCTGTTCCAGGCGCTGCTGCTCGCGCACGGCGGCCTGACCACGCTCGGCGCCAATATCTTCTCGATGGCCATCGTCGGCCCCTTCGTCGCCTACGGCGTCTTCCGCCTCGCGCGTTCGCTCGGCGCCTCGCTCGCCGTCGGTGTCTTTCTCGCCGCGTCGCTCGCCGATCTGCTGACCTATGTCACCACGTCGGTGCAGCTGTCGATGGCTTTCCCGGACCCGGTCGGCGGCTTCATGGCCTCGTTCGTCAAGTTCGCCGGCATCTTCGCCGTCACGCAGATCCCGCTCGCGATCAGCGAAGGCCTGCTCACCGTGCTCATCTTCAACGCGCTCGCCCGCTTCAACCCGGCCGAGCTGCGCGCCATGAAGCTTATCGACCGTGCGGAGGTGCAGGCATGAGTCCTACGCAAAAACCCACACAAAAGCGCGCACAGAACATCCTCTTGATCCTCGGCGTGATCGTCCTCGCGCTATTGCCGCTATGGATCGTCGAACGCCCTGCCGCCGGACCGGATGGCGAGGTCGCGATCTTCGGCGGCGCCGACGATCAGGCCAAGAACCTGATCGGCGAGATCAACCCCGAGTACCAGCCGTGGTTCGAGTCGCTGATCGAGCCGGCAAGCGGCGAAATCGCGTCGATGCTCTTTGCGCTGCAAGCGGCGATCGGCGCCGGCTTCATCGGCTACTACATCGGCGTCGGCCGCACGCGCGAGAAGATGCGGCGCGAGATGGAGGAACTGCGGGAAGAACTGCGCGCAGCCGCCGAGCAAAACGGCAAGCAGGACCAGTGATCCGGTGCTGATCGAGCAGTGCGCGTACGGCAACCGCTGGCGATTCGTCTCGCCGGCGGCGAAAGCCGCGTTCAGCCTCGGCGGTTTCGTCGCGGCCTTCGCCGCCGGTCGGCCCGACGCGGCCGCCGGCGTCGCCGTGCTGATCGTTGCCGTGACGCTGCTCGGCGCCTGCGTTCCACCCGGCCGCTATCTGCGCATCGCACTGCCGCCGCTCGGTTTTCTCCTGCTCGGCTGCGTGTCGCTCGCCTATTCGCTCGACTTCAACGATGGCAACCTCGTCGTGCAATGGCTGCCCGAAGGCTGGGGACCGACCTTGCAGCTGGCGGCACGCTCGCTCGGCGCGCTGGCCGCCATGCTCTTTCTCGCGCTGACCACACCGATGGTCGATCTGATCGCTTTCTTCCGCCGCCTGCACGTGCCGGAAGTGCTGCTCGAGATCATGGTGCTCTGCTACCGCATGTTGTTCGTCTTTTCCGAAGCGGTGCGCGACACCCGTACCGCACAGGCGGCACGTCTTGGGTACGCGACGCCGCGACTCGCACTGCGTTCGCTTGGCAGCCTCACCGCCAACCTGACCGTACAGATCTGGCAGCGCGCGCACGCCCTGCATGTCGCCGCGCAGTCGCGCAACAACGATGGCGCGCTGCGCTTTCTCGAACCGCAGTACGCCAACACGCAACGTGACCTGTGGATCGCCGGCATCGGCGGCGCCTGCCTGATCGCAGCCGCGCTGGGACTTGCATGACACCATCGACGCCATCACCGTTGCTCGCGTTCGAGAACGTCGCCTTCCGCTACCCGGACGGCAACGTCGGTCTCGACGGCTGCTCGCTGGCGATCACCCAAGGCAGCCGCAACGCGCTGATCGGCGCCAACGGCGCCGGCAAGACGACGCTCTTCCAGCACGCCAACGGCCTGTTGCGCCCACAGTCCGGCGCCATCCGCTACGCCGGTCATCCGCTGGACTACTCCCGTGACGGGCTGCGTCGATTGCGCAGCGCCGTCGGCCTCGTCTTCCAGAACCCCGACCAGCAGCTCTTCTCGGCCAGTGTGCAGGAAGACGTGTCGTTCGGCCCGCTCAACCTCGGACTCGACATGGACACGGTGCGCCAGCGCGTAAACGACGCCCTGCGTGCCGTGCGCATGGACGACTACGCCGATCGCCCGGTACATAACCTCTCGTTCGGGCAGAAGAAGCGCGTGTGCATCGCCGGCGTACTGGCGATGCAACCGCAGCTGCTGATCCTCGACGAACCGATGGCCGGCCTCGACCACGCCATGCGCCAGGAGCTGCTCGCCGTCTTCGATCACCTGCACGGCCAGGGCATCACGCTCCTCTTGGCGACGCACGACATCGACTTCGCCTACCGCTGGGCCGACCGCATCCACGTGATGGCACGCGGCCAATGCACCGCCGCCTTCGATGCCGAGGACTTCCCGGGCAACGCCCACGCGCTTGCCGCCGCCGGCCTGCCCATCCCCGGCATCATCGAACTGCACCGCCAGCTGGTCACCGCCGGCCACCTTCAAGCCGGACAGTCGCCGCGCAGCCTCGGCGAGCTGACCGAACTTATCAAACATCAAGGAAAGAGCGCGCAATGAACGCGACGATTGCGCCCTTTTCCATCCAACCACGGAGTACCCACTGATGCCAGGAAAAATCTGGTTTGTCGGCGCCGGCCCCGGCGACCCCGACCTGATCACCGTCAAGGGCCGCAAGCTGCTCGAACAATCGGGCGCGATCCTCTACGCCGGCTCGCTCGTCGACCAGGCAGCGACGTTGTACGCGCCCGAGGGCTGCGAGATCCGCGACTCGAAGGACATGACGCTCGAAGAGATGGTTGACTGGCTGCTCGACCAGGCCAGCCGCCACGAAACGGTCATCCGCCTGCAGACGGGCGACCCCGGCCTCTACGGCGCGCTGATCGAGATGACGCGCCCGCTCACCGCCGCCGGCGTCGAATGGGCCGTGGTGCCTGGCGTCTCGTCGGCGATGGCGTCGATGGCCGCGGCCGGCGAATCGCTGACGCTGCCGGAAGTCACGCAAACGGTGATCCTCACGCGTACCGCCGGACGCACGCCGATGCCCGAGGGCGAAGACCTCGAAGCGCTGGCGTCGCACCACTGCACATTGTGCATCTACCTCTCGATCACGCTGCTGCACGAAGTGCAGAAGGCGCTGCGCGCCGCCGGCTGGCGCGAGGATGCGCCGATCCTAGTGGTCCAGAAAGCCAGCTGGCCGGGGCAGGAGAAGATCGTGCGCGGCACGCTGGCTGACATCAAGCAGAAGTGTCAGGCCGAGAAAATCGGCAGCCAGGCGATGATCGTCGCCAGCCCGACGCTCGGCGCTGCCGATTGGGAGTCGCTGGTGCGCTCCAAGCTCTACGACCCGACCTTCACGCACCGCTTCCGCAAGGCCACTGAGACGATCACCCATGACTAAGACTACCTTCCTGCTCGCCGGCCACGGCTCGCGCAACCGCGACGGCAACGACGAGATCGAGCGCTTCGCCGATCAGTGGCGGAGAAAACATCCGGACTGGCGCATCGAGGTCTGCTTCATCGAGCACGCCGACGTGCTACTCAACGACGGCCTCGACAACGCAGCCAAGGGTGCCCAACGTGTCGTGCTGATCCCCTTCATTCTCAACGCCGCCGGCCACGTCAAGATGGAGCTGCCGGCCGCGATCGAGAGTGCGCGTGAACGCCACCCGAACGTTGAGTTCGTCGTCACGCGCCATCTCGGCATGGGGCGCGAGATCTTCGACGTTCTGCAGAAGCAGCTCGACCGCCTGATGAGAGCACTCGACGTGCCGGACCCGCAGACGACCGGCGTCATCCTGCTCGGGCGCGGCTCGTCGGACGCTGGTGCCAACGGCGAACTGGCGCGCATGGCGCGCTGGATCTTCGAGGAGAACGATCACGAACTCGTCGACCTCGCCTTCACCGGCGTCACCTGGCCGCGCCTGGAGACGGTCGTCCAGCGCCACGTCAAGCTCGGCATGACGCAGATCTGCGTGATCCCGGTTTATCTCTTTACCGGCGTGCTGATCGAACGCATCAACGGCCAGCTCGCACGGCTGAAGCAGCAATATCCGCAGGTCGCCTTCGCGCTCGGCAAGCACTTCGGCTTCGAGCCGGAGATCTTCGCCCTGCTCGACCGACGTGCCGGCGACGATCAACTCGCCGAAGGCTCGCTGCTCGAATGCGACGGCTGCAAATACCGCGAAGCCGCCGAAGCCGAACATCTGCACGACCATAGCCATACCGCGACCGGCGGTTGCAGCCATGCGCACGACCATGCTGACAACCACTCCAGCTGCAAACACGCCAGGACCTGAACCGACATGATGACTAACTCCGCCAACACCATCACCGAACAACTGACCGCCGCCGGCCGCGCCATCGAACACGACTCGTTCGCCATCATCGACGCCGAAGCCGGCCCACATGACTACACCGCCGAACAATGGCCGCTGGTACGCCGCATGATCCACGCCAACGCCGACTTCGAGTTCAACGGCCTCACGGCTTTCCATCCGCAAGCGATGCAGGCCGGTCTCGCCGCTGTGCTGAAAGGCGGCACGCCGATCGTCGCCGACGTCGAGATGATCTGCGTCGGCCTCTCCAAGCCGCGCCTCAAGCACTTCGGCATGACGACGCACCACTACATCTCCGACGATGACGTGATCGAGCAGGCAAAGGCCGAAGAGACGACGCGCGCCGTGCAGGCGATGCGCAAGGCGCACCGCGAAGGCAAGCTCGACGGCGCCATCGTCGGCATCGGCAATGCGCCGACCGCGCTGATCGAAGTCATCCGCCTGATCCGCGAAGAAGGCGCCAAGCCGGCGCTGATCGTCGGTATGCCGGTCGGCTTCGTCTCGGCGGCCGAATCGAAGGACCTGCTGATGACCATCGATGACATCCCGTGGGTCGCGATCAAGGGGCGCAAGGGCGGCTCGACGCTCGTCGTCGCCGCGATCCATGCGCTGCTCGGGCTCGCCGAAGCGGAGCAGAAGAAGGCGGCATGAGCGACCTCGCGACAACGACGGAAAAAGTCCGCAAGGGCGACGGCCGTCGCCAGCGTGGCAACCGCAGCGGCTTCACCACCGGCGCCTGCTCGGCGGCGGCGGCGCGCGCGGCGACGCTCGGCCTGCTCAGCGGCGAGGTGCCGGCAAGCGTCGTCTGTCATTTGCCGAACGGGCAGGACGTGAGCTTCGCAGTGAGCGAAGGCCGCATCGTCGATGGCGTTGCCCACGCCGTCATCGTCAAGGATGCCGGCGATGATCCGGACGCGACGAACGGTGCGCACCTCACCGCCGACGTTCGCCTCTTGCCGAATGCGACCGGTGAAGTCATCCTCAAAGGCGGCCCCGGCGTCGGCGTCGTCACCAAGGAAGGCCTTGGGCTGGAAGTGAATGGTCCGGCGATCAACCCGGTGCCGCGCCGCAACATCGCCGACAACGTGCGCGCCGTCGCCGGCGAGGTGCTCGACCACGACGGGCTGGAAGTGACCCTATCGGTGCCGGGCGGCGACGAGATGGCGAAGAAGACGCTCAACGCGCGGCTGGGCATTCTCGGCGGCATTTCGATCCTCGGCACCACCGGCATCGTCCGCCCGTACTCGACGGCGGCCTTCCGCGCCAGCGTCGTGCAGGCGATCGACGTCGCCGCCAAACAGGGCAATACCAGCACCGTGTTCACCACCGGCGGACGCAGCGAGAAGTTCGCCATGCGCCAGCTGCCGGAACTCGACGAAGCCTGCTTCGTGCAGATGGGCGACTTCGTCAAGGCCGCGTTCCAGGCGGCGGTCAAGCGCAAGATGCAGCGCGTCTACATCGGCGCCATGGCCGGCAAGCTGACCAAGATGGGTCAGGGCCTCGCCGTCACCCACGCCTGGAAGGCCGAGATCGACCGCGACCTGCTCGCCGAGTGCGCGCAGGAAGTCGGCGCCGCGCCCGATCTGGTCGAAGAAATCCGCGCCGCCGAGACGGCGCGCTTCGCGGCGGAAAAGCTGCTGGCGCTCGGCCTCTCGGTCGAGTTTCACCGCGCGCTGGCGAAGAAGGCGATCCGCAGTCTCAAGACCTGCTACCCCGGCCCTTACCAATTGACCCTGCTGGTCTGCGACTTTGACGGCAAGTTCATCGTGCGCGTCGATGAGGAAGAAGCGCTATGACCTTTTGCTCCCTGATCGGCATTCTCGACGACGGCTGGGCCGGACTGTCCGACGCGGCACGCGAGCGTCTCGGTACGGCCGATGTTGTCATCGGCGCCGGGCGCACGCTCGACCTCGTTCGTGCGAACGTGTCCAAGGCCGAGTTGAAAGACATGGATGGCGCACTGACCAAGGTGCCGGAATGGGCGCAAGCCGCGCTCGCCGAAAACCGTACCGTCGCCATCCTCGCCACCGGCGACCCGCTCTGCCACGGCATCGCCGCCTGGCTCGGCGACAAGCTCGACGCACCGCTCGAGATCCTGCCCAACGTCTCGACGCTGCAGCTCGCCTGCGCGCGCTTCCGGCAACCGTGGCAGGACATCACCATCGCCTCGTGCCACAGCAAGGACGCCGGCGAGTGGTTCGCTGGCGCGACGCCGACGCACGGGCTGTATCCCGCCATGCGCGCCATCGCACAACACGCGCAGGTCTTCCTGTTCACCGGGCCGGAGAACAACCCGGCGCGGCTGGCGCGCGCGCTGCTGACGGCCGGCTACGCCAGCGACGAGGTCTCGCTCTCGGTCGCCTGCCGTCTACAACTCCCGGACGAACAACTGTTTCCGGTCTTGTCGCTGGACGCCGCAGCCAGCATGAACTTCCCCGAGCCGAACGTCGTACTGGTGCAGCGCAAAGAGAGCGCCGGCGTGCCAACCTTCGGCCTCGACGATCTCGAGTACATCCAGCGCACGCCGGAGAAGGGGTTGATCACCAAGCAGGAGGCACGCGCCCTGTCGCTCGCCAAGCTGCGCATCAAACGCAATGCCACCGTCTGGGACATCGGCGCCGGCTCCGGCTCGGTCGGCCTCGAAGCCGCACGCCTCGCGCCGCACGGCCACGTCTGGGCGATCGAGAAGAACGAAGGCGACGCGGCCAACGCACGCGCCAACGCGGCACGTTTCCGCGCGACCAACTACTCGCTGTTCGACGGCAAGGCGCCGCAGCACCTCGACACCTGGCCCGCACCGGACGCCGTGTTCATCGGCGGCTCGGGCGGCGAACTCGCCGAACTGATCCGGCTCATCCTCGCCCGCCTGAAACCCGGCGGCCGGCTGGTGATGAACTTCGTCACGCTGGAGAACCTGGCGACGGCGACCGCCGCGCTGAATGAGTTTTGCGCTGAATGGGACGTCGTCCAGCTGCAAGCGTCGCGCAGCCAGCCGATCCTCGACATGCACCGGATGGCCGCACAGAACCCGGTGTGGATCGTAACCACCAGCAAGGCCACATTTTGAAAAACGAAACGCTTTCAACGCAGAGATCGCAGAGGCGCAGAGTCCGCAGAGAAAAATCTTTCTTTGCTGCTCTCCGCGTTCTCTGCGCCTCTGCGCACTCTGCGTCAAAAGAGGTTAACCACCCATGAAGAAATCCTACGGAAAACTGATCGGCGCCTCGCTCGGCCCCGGCGACCCCGAACTGATCACGCGGCGCAGCTGGGCCGTCCTGCAATCCGGCGCGCGCTGGATCTATCCGGTGAAGAAGGCCGAGGAAGCCTCCTACGCACTGTCCATCGTCGAACGTGGCGGCATTCCTCGCCCGGCCGACGCGGTGGAACTCGTCTTCCCGATGACGCGCGATCCCGAGATCCTGACCAAAGCGTGGGTGCGCGCCGCAGAGCAAACCGTGGCGCTGCTCGCCGAAGGCCGCGACCTCGTCTTCCTCGTCGAAGGCGACGCCTCGACCTTCGCCACCTTCGGCCACCTGGCGCGCGTCGCCCGCGAGCTGGCGCCCGAGATCGAAGTGGAAACGATTCCTGGTGTCTCGTCCTTTGCCGCCGCCGCCGCGACGACCGGCATGCCGCTCGCCGAGGAAGACGAAACGCTGGCCATCATCCCGGCCGCCTACGGCACCGGCGTCATCGACCACATGCTCGACGAGTTCGACACGCTGATCCTGCTCAAGGTCAAACCGCTGCTCGACGAAGTGCTCGAACTGCTCGAACGGCGCGACCTGCTGGCGACCAGCTGCTTCATCGAAAAGGTCGGCTCGCCCGACGAGCGCATCGTGCGCGACCTCGCCAGCCTGAAGGGCGAAAAGGTGAACTACCTCTCGCTGCTGCTCGTACAGAACCCGAAACGCCAGCGCGGCGAACTCCGCCGTGGCTGCCGCCAGCGTAAGGAAGCGCAGGAAGCCCTTTCGGCATGAAGATCGCCGTCGTCGCCATCACCCGCCACGGCATCGCGCTCGCCGGCAAGGTCGCCGCTGCGTTGCCCGGCGCGCAACTCTTCGCCCCGGAGAAGTTCCGCGCCGAGGCGGAAGCCGCGTCGAGTACCGCCGCGTGCTACGCGGGCAAGACCGGCGACCAGATTCCGGCGCTGTTCGAAGCCTTCGACGGCATCGTCGCCGTCGTCTCGCTCGGCGCCGTCGTGCGCCTGATCGCCCCGCATCTGAAATCCAAGGACGTCGACCCGGCGGTGGTGGTGCTCGACGAAGGCGGCAAGTTCGCCATCCCCATCCTCTCCGGCCACCTCGGCGGCGCCAACGCGCTCGCCGGCCATCTGGCCACCGCCATCGGCGCCCAGGCCGTGCTCACCACCGCCTCCGACTCGCGCGAAACGATCGGCGTCGACATCCTCGGCCGCGAACTCGGCTGGACGATTGAAGCCACGCACGACGAACTCGTCCGTTGCAGCGCCGCTGTCGTCAACGACGAACCCGTCGCGCTGGTGCAGGAAGCCGGCAGCACCGACTGGTGGACGAAGCACGCCAACGGCCGCAAGGGACCGAAGCCCGCCAACGTGACCGAGTTCGGCAGACTGGAAGACGTCGACCCGGAGAGATTCGCGACCGTGCTGTGGATCAGCCAGCGCGAAATGCCAGCGAGCTACAAAGCAAGACTCGCCGGCCGCAGCGTCACCTATCGACCCGGAGTCGGGCAATGAAGATCGCCCTGGGCCTCGGCTGCGACCGCAACACCCCGCTAGCGACCGTCAAGGAAGCCATCGACCAAGCCCTGGCGCTTTGCCACGCCCACATGAACGACGTCCAAGCCATCGCCAGCATCGACCTGAAAGCCGGCGAACCCGCCCTGCAACAACTCGCCGAACAACAAGGCTGGACGATCCATTTCTACACAGCACAGGAGTTGGCAGAAGTAGACGTCCCCAACCCCTCGGAAACCGTCCGCAAACACACCGGCACCCCCTCGGTCTCCGAAGCCGCCGCTCTACTCGCAGCCAGAACCGACAAGACCCACCTCCTCATCGAAAAACATCGCCTGCGCGGCCCCGACGGCCGCAATGCCACCGTCTCCATCGCAAGGATTCCTGAATGACCCAAACCACCCAACACGGAAAAATCATGCTCGTCGGCCTCGGCCCGGGTAGCCACGACTACCTGACCGGCCGCGCGCGTGACGCCATCGCCGAAGCCGACACGGTGATCGGCTACGCAACCTACATCCGGCTGGTGAAAGACCTGCTCGACGGCAAGGAAGTGATCAAGAAGGCGATGACCGAGGAACTCGGCCGCGCCATCGAAGCCTACGACCGCGCCAAGCTCGGCAAGAAGGTGGCGCTCATTTCCTCGGGCGACGCCGGCGTGTACGGCATGGCCGGGCCAACGTTTGAAGTCCTGTTCCAGGCCGGCTGGACGCCCGATGCGGGCATCGAGGTCGAGATCATCCCCGGTGCCTCGGCGATCAACACCTGCGCCTCGCTGGTCGGCGCGCCGCTGACGCACGACTTCTGCGCCATCTCGCTCTCCGACCTGCTGACACCGTGGCCGACCATCGCCCGTCGCCTCGACGCCGTCGCCTATTCCGACTTCGTCGTCGCGCTCTACAACCCGAAGAGCGGCCGGCGCACGCGGCAGATCCAGGAAGCACAACGAATTTTCTTGCGCCACCGCGATCCGAATACGCCGGTTGCCATCGTCAAATCGGCCTTCCGCGCCAAGCAGCGCATCGAGTTCACGACGCTGGAGAAAATGACCGAGGCCGACATCGGCATGCTGTCGACCGTGCTGATCGGCAACTCGAACACCTTCGTCAAACACGGCCTGATGATCACGCCGCGCGGCTACGCCAACAAGTACGACGTCGAGATCGGCAACAGCGCCGCGCGCGACGGCGAAAAGGCCGGTCACTCGCTGTCGACCGGACTCAATGGCTGGCTCGCCGCCATCCACGCCGCACACGCTAACGGTTCGACGCCGGCCGAACTGGCGAAAGCGCACCGCTTGCCCGAGGACTACATCGCTGCCGTGCTCGCCGAACCGCTCGATATCGAGGCGGAAACGGACGAGAACGAAACCGCCGAGTAAAGAACCAAATCCATGCACTGAGCGCAGACCATTCCTCTCCTCCCCTGACAAGGGGAGGCCGGGAGGGGTTAAAGGCGCCGGGAGAACCATCGTGACCCAAACCACCTCGTCGACCACTGATAACCCGATCGGCCACGTCGCTCTCGTCGGCGCCGGCCCAGGCGATGCCGAACTGATCACGCTGAAAGGCGCGCGTCTGCTGCAGGCGGCCGAAGTCGTCGTCTATGACAATCTGGTCAGCGCCGGCATCCTCGACCTGATCTCGCCGACCGCCGAGCGCATCTTCGTCGGCAAGATGGCCGGCAACCACACGATGCCGCAGGACGACATCTGCCAGCTGCTCGTGGGCAAGGCGCTGGAAGGCAAGTCCGTCGTGCGTCTCAAGGGCGGCGATCCCTTCGTCTTCGGGCGCGGCGGCGAAGAAATGGACGTCCTCATCGAAGCCGGCGTGCCGGTCGACATCGTGCCCGGCGTCACCGCCGCGCTCGGCGCCGCCGCGAGCTTCGGCTTCCCGCTGACGCACCGCGACCACGCGCAGAGCTGCGTCTTCGTCACCGGTCACCTCAAGGACCATACCGTCGAGCTCGACTGGCCGGCGCTCGCCCGCCCCGGGCAAACGGTGGTGATCTACATGGGCGTCACCGGCCTCGAGACGATCTCGCGCGAACTGCAGGCCGCCGGCCTGCCCGGCGACACGCCGGCCGCGCTGATCTACCGCGCCACCTGGCCGAACGAGAAAGCGCACAAGGGAACGCTCGCCACGCTGCCGGAAGTCGCGCGCGCCCACAAGGTCAAGCCGCCGACGCTGATCGTGATCGGAACGGTCGTCGGCCTCATGCACGATCATTGATCCGGCGATGAAGTCCGTTCGCCCTGAGCTTGTCGAAGGGGGACGGGCTTCGACAGCCTCAGCCCGAACGGGCGTTGAGACTCTTTCGTGCCGGATCATTCGATGCCGGACGCGTTTGAAGTCTGGCTGGCGCGCATCTGGCGTAAACTAGGCGGCCGTTTACCCGAAAGCTGCTGCCATGACCCGCGTTCCTGCCCGCCCGACCCTGAAACTTCCCGTCAAGACAACACCGGCAGAGAGTGGCGAAGCCGCGAGCAAGGGGCGCAAACCCGTGCGCAGCGGTTTCAAGGCGCCGAAACCGACGGTCGCGCAACGCGCCAAGCGGCACGAGACGATTGCCACGCGTGCCGCCGCGCAGAAGGCACGCGAGGCTGCCGAAGCCGCACGCGTGATGCCGAAGCCGGTAGCCGAAAGACCGCGCGCACCGGAGCGCAAACCGGTCGAAGCGGCCGCCCGCATCGATGCCAACGCGGCCGCTCCCGTCGTCGCGGAATCAACGACGCCCCATCTGCCGCGCCGCAACAAATCGGTGCGCGAAGAGCCGCCGAAGAAGGTTTATCCGCCGCGCGGCATCGCCCGCAGCACCGGCGCCCGCGCCTTCCCGCCGGCGCGCACCGACGTTGCGCCCGCAACCGAAGTACGCACAGCGCAGCCCGTCCGGCCGCCAAAACCCACAGAGGCGAAAGGAAGACCGCCCGTTCGCGAGCGCAGCCAGGCAGACAACGCGACCGCCGAGCCGACAGAAGCACGCCGCCCGCTCAAGGAGCCGCCGCGCCTCGCCAAGCGCATCAGTGAACTGTTCGGCTGCTCGCGGCGCGAGGCCGACGAGTGGATCGAGAACGGCTGGGTGCGCGTCGATGGCGTTGTCGTCAGGACGCTCGGCACGCGCGCCCACCCGAAGGCGATCATCGAGGTCAAGGAAGACGCCAAGTTGCACCGCCCGGAGAGCGTGACCATCGTCCTCAACAAGCCCGAAGGCGTCATCGCCGGGCCGGCCGAGGACAGGCAGAAACCGGCGCTGCAGCTGATCCAGGCGGAAAACCGCTGGCGCGAAGACGGCACGGCGATGATCTTCAAGGCGACGCACCTGCGCGGGCTGGCGCTGGCCGGCAAGCTCGACGCTGAAGCCTCGGGCATGCTCGTGTTCACGCAGGAAGGCAGCGTCGCGCGGCGTATCGTCGGCGACGACACGAAGCTGGAAAAGGAGTACCAGGTTTCTGTCGAAGGCGAGCTGTCGGAGGCGGACCTGAAGAAACTGAATTTCGGGTTGTCGCTCGACGACATCAAGCTCAAGCGCGCCGAAGTCTCCTGGCAACATGAAGGCACGTTGCGCTTCGTCCTGCACGAGTCGCGGCCGCAGCAGATTCAGCGCATGTGCGAACTCGTCGGCCTGCACGTCGTCGGCATCAAACGCCTGCGCATCGGCAGCGTCTCGCTCGGCAAGCTGCCGGCCGGCCAGTGGCGTTACCTTCGCGAGGGCGAGCGGTTCTGATGTCGAGGGGCGCTCTTGGCCGCAATTTGTGGTAGGAGCCCGGTTCTACCGGGCGATTGGCGGTGATCCTTCGAGGAAATGCCTTCATCGCGCAAAAGCTGCGCTCCTGCAAAGCGCACCAGAACCCTTGTTGATCAAACAGCAACTGCAACAGGAACCCTTCATGCAACACCAGCTTGTCCAGTACCAGATCGACGCCTTCACCACGCGCGCCTTTTCCGGCAACCCGGCCGCCGTCTGCCCGCTCGACCATTGGCTCGACGACGGGCTGCTGCAGGCGATCGCCGAGGAGAACAATCTCTCGGAGACGGCATTCTTCGTGCCGTCGGCCAGGGGCTTCGAGCTGCGCTGGTTCACGCCGGTCAAGGAGATCGACC
>NZ_JAGOIT010000031.1:0-2755 GCF_017995515.1 Propionivibrio sp. | reverse complement strand
CATTGGCTCGACGACGGGCTGCTGCAGGCGATCGCCGAGGAGAACAATCTCTCGGAGACGGCATTCTTCGTGCCGTCGGCCAGGGGCTTCGAGCTGCGCTGGTTCACGCCGGTCAAGGAGATCGACCTGTGCGGGCACGCGACGCTGGCGTCAGCGCACGTCCTGTTCGAAATCCTCGGCCACACGAAACCGATGGCCACCTTCGAGACCAAGAGCGGCGACCTCTTCGTGCGCAAGAACGGCGCGCTGATCGAAATGGACTTCCCGGCGAATCCGCCCGTCGCCTGCAATGCCGTGCCGGAACTCCTGCGCGCCAGTCTCAGCCGAACGCCGACCGAGGTCCTGGTCGCCGATGTCTATGTCGCGGTCTTCGACAGCGAGACGGCCGTACGCTCGATCCGCCCCGATCACTCGCTGCTCAGCCACCTCGACCTGCGCGCGGTGATCGTCACGGCACCGGGAGAGGACGTCGACTTCGTCAGCCGATACTTCTCGCCCAAGATGGGCATTCCCGAAGATCCGGTGACCGGCGCCGCGCACTGCAAGCTGGCGCCGTACTGGGCCAAACGGCTGGGCAAGGAGCGGCTGACCGCGCGGCAGGTTTCACGGCGCGGCGGTGAACTGATCTGCGAGATGAAAAATGACCGCGTCCTGATTTCAGGGGCCGCGGTCACGGTGATGGAGACGAGGCTCAGCTTCGAGCGCTGAGCTCCGAAACGGGCGTCCCGATCAGGCCGGCGCCGAGGTGCGGATCAGGTGATCGAAGGCGCCGAGCGACGCTTTCGCCCCCTCGCCCATGGCGATGATGATCTGCTTGTAGGGCACGGTCGTGCAGTCGCCGGCCGCGAAGACACCGGGCAGCGACGTCTGTCCGCGCGCATCGACCTCGATCTCGCCGCGCGGCGAGAGCTTGATCGTGCCCTTGAGCCAGTCGGTGTTCGGCAGAAGGCCGATCTGCACGAAGATGCCTTCAAGATCGATCCTGTGCACTTCGTCGCTCGCCCGGTCCTTGTACACGAGGCCGTTCACCTTCTCGCCGTCGCCGCTCACTTCGCTGGTCAGCGCGTTGAGGATCACGTTGACGTTGGGCAGGCTGTAGAGCTTTTTCTGCAGCACCGCGTCGGCGCGCAGGAAGGTGTCGAACTCGATCAGCGTCACGTGTGCGACGATGCCGGCGAGGTCGATCGCTGCCTCGACGCCCGAGTTGCCGCCGCCGATCACCGCGACGCGCTTGCCCTTGAACAGCGGACCGTCGCAGTGCGGGCAGTAGGCGACGCCGCGCGTTTTGTACTCCTGCTCGCCCGGCACGTTCATGTTGCGCCAGCGCGCGCCGGTCGAGAGGATCACCGACTTGGCCTTCAAGACCGCGCCGCTGGCGAGCCGGATTTCGTTCAGGCCGTCCGCACCCTGCGAGAGCACCTCGGCGCGTTGCAGGTTCATGATGTCGACGTTGTATTCCTTGACGTGCTGTTCAAGCCCGGCCGCCAGCTTCGGGCCGTCGGTCTCCTTGACCGAGATGAAGTTCTCGATCGCCAGCGTGTCGAGCACCTGGCCGCCGAAACGCTCGGCGACGACGCCGGTGCGCACGCCCTTTCGCGCGGCGTAGATCGCCGCTGCCGCGCCGGCCGGCCCGCCGCCGACGACGAGCACGTCAAACGTATCCTTGGCCGCGAGCTTCTCGGCTTCGCGCGCCGCGGCGCCGGTGTCGATCCTGGCGATGATCTCTTCGAGCGTCATGCGCCCCTGGCCGAACGGCTCGCCGTTCAGGAAGACCGTGGGGACAGCCATGATCTTGCGTTCGTTCACTTCGTCCTGGAACAGCGCGCCGTCGATCATCGTGTGGCTGATGCCGGGGTTGAGCACCGACATGAGATTCAGCGCCTGCACGACGTCCGGGCAGTTGTGGCAGGAGAGCGAAATGAAGGTCTCGAAGTGGAATTTCCCGGGGATGGCCTTGATCTGTTCGATGACTTCCGGCTCGACCTTCGGCGGATGCCCGCCGGTTTGCAGCAACGCCAGCACCAGCGACGTGAATTCGTGCCCCATCGGGATGCCCGCGAAGGCGATGCGCGGCGCCTCGCCCGGCCGCGTGACGGCGAACGAAGGCTTGCGCGTATCGCTGCCGTCGTTGCGTACGCTGACCTTGTGGGAAGCCGTGGCGATGTCGTCGAGCAGCGAGCGTACTTCCTGCGCCTTGTCGCTGTCGTCGAGCGTCGCGATCAGTTCGATGGGTTGCTGAAGTCGCTCAAGGTAAGCCTTGAGCTGCGTCTTGATGGTGGCGTCGAGCATTTTCTTGTTCTCCCAATGTTCCTGAAAAAAACCGCAACGGGCACAGAGCCTGTGCGCGTCGCGGCCGGTGTTGCCGGACTTAGATCTTGCCGACGAGGTCGAGCGACGGAGCCAGCGTGGCTTCACCCGGCGTCCACTTGGCCGGGCAGACTTCACCCGGGTGCGAGGCGACGTACTGGGCGGCCTGGATCTTGCGCTTGAGTTCCTTGGCGTCGCGGCCGATGCCCAGATCGTGAATTTCGCAAACCTTGATCACGCCTTCCGGGTTGATGACGAAGGTGCCGCGCAGCGCCAGGCCTTCTTCCTCGATCATCACGCCGAAGTTGCGGGTGATCGCGCCGGTCGGGTCGCCGATCATCGGGTACTTGATCTTCTTGATCGTGTCCGAAGCGTCGTGCCAGGCCTTGTGCGTGAAGTGCGTGTCGGTCGACACCGAGTACACCTCGACGCCCATCTTCTGGTAGTC
>NZ_JAGOIT010000175.1 GCF_017995515.1 Propionivibrio sp. | reverse complement strand
GTCGACGAGATCGAGCTCGACGTCACGCGCACATCGGATTGTCCGACACGCTTGCCGGCGAGGTAATTGAGCTGAAAGATGCGCGTCTGCATGGTGTTCGGCTGGATGTAAATGCGCGTTCCCTGGATCTTGAACTCGTAGCCGTAGAGTTCGCGCAAGGTCTCCAGCGCCTCGCGCACGGTCACGTTCTTGAGATTGACGGTCACCGTGCCCGAGACCTCCGGCGCGACCAGCATGCTGTAGCGCGTACCGGAAACCAGCGCCATGAACACCTGCGATGCCGGCGCGTTGCTCACTGCCAGATCGAAGCGCGGCTCGACGCTCTTGGCCGACGTCGGCAAATCGAGTTGCAGCGGCGGCAGCATCGCCTGATTGAGCGCGGCATCGGCGCCGCCTTTGGCCTTGGCATCGACAGCGCCCTGCATTTCCTGCCCGATACGGTCGAACGTGGTACCCGGGGCTTTCTGGTGTGTCGCGCAGCCGACTGCGAACAGCGATGTCAGCGCAAGCAGCAGGATCGATCTGAACTTCATGGTTTCCCCTCGCTTTGCGCACGCCGGGGTTTTGGCGATTTGTCGGTCTTTTTCATGACGATGTTTGTTTTCTCGATACCCGGCGTGAGCATCAGGCGCTCGACACCACCCGGCCCTTCCAGCACGGCTTCCCGCTCGGTCAGCTTGATCAACCTGCTTTCGCCATACATTTCGCCGAGACGGACCGGCTGCCCGCCGATCACGGCGACGGCCCGACCCTTCCTTGGAATGAGCACGGACTGTAACACGGGGCCGGTCGCCGCCTCGCTGCTCGCCTCCTCGGCGACAAGCCCGGCCGGCGGACGCGTCGGATCGGCCAGATCCGCCTGCGCGAATGCCGTTGCGCCCACGAGCAGCAGCATGGGAATGGCGACCAGGCGCTTTAAACGATGAGCCATGCGCGTTCCAGACTGAGCGAATAGACGGTCAGCGTCAGCACCAGGCGGGGATGATCTTCCGCTGAAAGCGAAACGCTGCTCCACAGCAGTTTCGGTTTCGCCGCTTCAAGGCGCTCGAGGTACGCCGTGAGTTCCTGATAGCTGCCTTCCAGCTTGATTTCGACACCGTGCTTGAACAGGCCGTCCGAGACACTGGCCGGCGCCTTGGCGGCGGCGCCTTGTACGGGCGCAGCACCACCGTTTGCCGGCTTCTCCAGCGCGGCAGCAACCGGCAGCGTCTTCAGGCTGAGCAAGCGCAGCCCGCCTTGTCGCCCGATCATCGCCTCAAGCAGCCCCGCCATCTGTTCCGGCTGAACCAGCGAGCTTTCCATCGCAGTGAGGCGCTCGGTCTGTTTCGCCAATTGGGTCTTCAGGCCGGCCAATTCGGCTTGCGCGGCGACGTTCGGATCCTGCTCGGGCGATTGCAGCGCCTGCATCTGCGCATTCAAGGCCGCGAGTTGCGCCTGCTGCTCGCCGAGGCTGCGCTCTGCCAGGTGCGCGCGCGTCTGTGCCGGCGCGACGAACAAGGCGTGGCCAATCAGCACGATGCCCCCCAGGATGGCGATCGCCACCAGCCAGCGCTCGCGCACCTGCAAGGCATCGAAGCGCGCAGCCAGCTTGAGAAGGGATGACTTCATGACGCGCCCTTCGCACGCGCTGGCGCCTCACCGCCACCGACGCTCTCGGAACGCAGCAAGAATTCAACAAAGGCGACGAACGGGCGCTGCTGCTGCGCCTGATCGCCGTCCGCGACGTGCTGACCAGCCGCTTCGACGGCCGACGCCTGCGCAGTTTGCGCCGACGACACTTCGTCCGGACTCACGCGGCGCATTTCGAGTGCAGCGAAGCGGCGCCCCTGAAACACCGGTACCGCGTTCAGTCTTTGCACATAGTCCGGCAAACGCGTCGGGTCGAGCATGCGCCCGTGAATCTCGATTTCGTCGCCCCCCGCCGCGATCCGGAAACCGGTCAGCCATAGATCCGACCGCGCCTGTTGCGCGAAGCCGACCATGAACGACGAGAAACCGGCCGTTCGCCCCAACGCGCCTGAATCGAGGACTTTGATCACGTCCTCGCGTGCCGCGACCATGGACTTTGCGCTCTCGACCTCATTGGCGAGTTCCGGCGACACCTTGCGCTCGGCCATCGTCTGCGTCAGCGCCTTCATCTTCTCCTGCGCCGCAACGACTTCCTTGAGCGACGCTCCGGCCGCCTCTGAACGACGATTGGCTTCGGCGCCTTCCCACAACGACCAGCCGGCCATCAACACCGCCAGCACCAGCGCCGAAATACCGAGATTGCGCCCGGTCGCCGGCTCCAGGCGCGGACGCAACCGCGCTTCATAGAGATTGATCTGCTGGCTCACAGGGCAACTCCGTCGGTACGCAAGGCGGCGCCGATGGCGAGCAGGCTCTTGGCCTGGGCCTGCGGATTTCTGAGTTCCGGAATCGACGGAAAGTCCAGCACCGATGCCAGATCCATCTCGCGCACGGGGACGTAAATACTCTCGATCAGCTCGTTCATCAGATTTTCGACCAGCGGATAGCAGGCGAGAACAACCTTCGAGATCGGAATATGGCTGTACTGGCGATCGAAATTATCAAGACTGCGCTGCACTTCCAGAACCAGCCGTTCCAGCACGCGCGCTCGTTCGTCGGCATCCGCGCCGTTCAACTGTCGGGTATTCATTTCGCCGCGCCGGACAGCGATCAACTCGCCGTGGAAAGTCAGCGTCAGCATCATGCCGCTCTCGTCGACGCGCAAAAACGCCAGTCCGCGATTTTCGTCCTCAAGCAGTGCGGCGACGTTGCGCTGCGCCAGCTCGGGAATATCGACCACTGCCAGCGGCACCTTGGCGGCCTCGAACGGCGCCACCCGCGAGCGCACCGCCGATTCGGCCGCCGAGACGACCATGACACCGGCCGAACGCCCTTGCGGCATGCCGGCACTCGGGATATCGAGCACGTCGATACAGGCGCTATCGACCGGGTAGGCGACCATCTCCTTGATCGCCCAGCGCAAGGCCTCCTTGCGCTCCTCCTGCGGCACTTGCGGCGCATCGATCTGTGTCAGACTGTACTCGCCCTCTGCCATCAGCGTCGTGCAGGTACAGGACTTCAATGATCGGGCAGAGCGCAGGCGCTTCAGTGCTTCCCGCTCGCTGGCTTCAACGACAAACCGGTCAAGCAGGCAGACTTCCGGCCGCGAATCGCGTCGCCGGACGACGTGCGCGAGCGTGATCTCGCCGCCTTGCGGAATAAGCGCAAGCCAACCGGGTTTGCGGCGCGCAGCTAAAAACACGTAAAAACCCCTCTGACCTTAGTAATAAATTCGTTGAAAGATACCGATTAACCCACTAAATAACAAGGCTTTTTAAAGCAACGATCAGTAGTTTTCCCGGCGATAGATTAATGGCGCCTTGTAGCGGCCGAACGTTGCACGAGCGGTCGGATTATCGATGGTTCCGCTCCAGTTGAACTGCAGCCACGGCGCATTGACCGTCGTTGCCGCCGCTCCGGCTGCCCCGACCACGGTGCAGCGGTTCCCCGCTGC
>NZ_JAGOIT010000030.1 GCF_017995515.1 Propionivibrio sp. | reverse complement strand
ACGCTCGGCCCGGCAAGGGTCAGGCCGCGCGCGCGCACCTCCTTCCAGACGATCTCCCACATCGCCAGAAAACCGGGGATGGAATGCCCCGCCCAGCGCTTTCTGTTGGTCGTGGAGCCAGCCTCGACGATTTCGACCGTCGCACCGAATCGATCCAATGTCGTGGAGACAAATCTCTGCCATTTTTCAGACGCTTCCGGGGCAGGCATCTGCTTGGCGTCGTCAAACGGCTGAACAAGATGAAGCGTTACCTTGAGTTCGTCAGCAATCAGTCTCGACAGAAGGCGGGCCGCCGCCTTTTTTTCATCTCCTGGCGAAAAATCGATTCGCACGTGACGAATCCCCGCCTCCCGGAGCCGATCAAGGATGTAGTCATCCACCTCGGAATCGTCGGCAGCAGCAACACCCACACCGACAAAGGCGTTGCTGATCTGGTGTCCGGCGACCGGGCGATGGCCTCCACGCAGTGACAGCCCGCCGCGTACGAGACTCGAAACAATTGCCCACCCGAACTGCAAGTGAACTTTACTGAACGGCATCGGCAACACTCATCTGAAACATCCCGCACTCAATGTCTAGCTTAAACAGAACGGTGACAGAGTCACCAGCAACCAATCTCCTGATTCGATGACTCACGCCCCCAGAAAGCCGGTCAGCGAAGCGATCGAACAAAGGCGCTAGTCTAACCCGACGGGCGAAATCGGACGACATGCTACTATTCTCGCCCACCCCAAAGACCGGCAAAGAAATGTCCGCCAATACGACGTCCCACAGTTCATTCAAGATCTACCTGCGACTTCTCGGGTACGTCCGGCCGTTCGCCAAGTACTTCCTGACCAGCATCCTGGGATACATCGCGTTTTCTTCGTCACAGCCGATGCTTGCGGGGATTCTCAAGTATTTTGTCGATGGACTTTCGGCTTCGTCATCCACTGCCTACCGTTTCCCGCTCATCGGCGAAATGGAGCTCATTTACGGCATTCCGCTGTTGATCGTACTGGCGGTCGCCTGGCAAGGCCTTGGCTCATTCGTCGGCAATTACTATCTGGCTCGTGTCTCGCTGGGTTTGATCAACGATCTCAGGCAAACGCTCTTCAACAGCCTGCTTCGCCTGCCCAACGCCTATTTCGACCAGAACAACTCCGGGCATCTCGTTTCGCGCATCACCTACAACGTCACCATGATCACCGGCGCCGCCACCGACGCCATCAAGGTGGTGATTCGCGAAGGCATGACCGTGGTTTTTCTGTTCGTCTATCTGCTGTGGATGAACTGGAAGCTGACGCTCGTCATGTTCGCCATCCTGCCGATCATAGGCGTCATGGTCAGCAGCGCCAGCCGGAAATTCCGGAAACAAAGCCGGAAGATTCAAGCAGCCATGGGTGATCTCACTCATGTCGCTTCCGAAACGATCCACGGCTACAAGGTCGTGCGCAGTTTCGGCGGAGAGGATTATGAATCGGCGCGTTTCCAGCGGGCGAGCGACGAAAATACGCGCAAGCAACTGAAGATGGTCAAGACGGCGGCAACGTTCACGCCGGCGCTGCAATTGGTGATCTTCGGCACGATGGCGACGGTGTTGTTCCTCGTTCTGCTTCTTCGCGGCGATTCCACGGCTGGCGATCTGGTTTCCTACATTACCGCCGCCGGCATGCTGCCCAAGCCGATTCGCCAATTGTCCGAAGTAAGCGAAACGATCCAGAAGGGCCTCGCCGGCGCGGAGAGCATCTTTGCCCAACTGGACGAATCGCCGGAGCTGGACAGGGGGACGGTCGAGAAAGATCGCGTCGACGGTCGTATTGACGTCAAGAATCTCACCTTCCGTTATCCGGGATCCGAACAGATCATTCTGGACGACATCAGCTTTTCGATCGAGCCTGGGCAGATGATCGCGCTCGTCGGCCGTTCAGGCAGCGGCAAGTCGACGCTCGCCAACCTCATCCCGCGTTTCTATCACCACGAAATCGGCCAGATCCTGATCGATAACGTCGATGTCGAGGACTACACGCTACGAAACCTCCGGCAACACATCGCACTGGTCACCCAGCAAGTTTCCCTGTTCAACGATTCCGTCGCCAACAACATCGCCTACGGTGACCTGGCCAATACGCCGAGAGATCGCATCGAAGCAGCGGCTGAATCCGCCTACGCCAAGGAATTCGTCGACCGCCTCCCGGCCGGATTCGACACCCTCGTCGGCGAAAACGGGGTTCTGCTCTCGGGTGGACAACGTCAGCGTCTGGCGATCGCGCGCGCCATCCTGAAGGACTCGCCGATCCTCATCCTCGACGAAGCAACATCGGCACTCGATACCGAGTCCGAGCGTCACATTCAAGCGGCCCTCGATCACGTCATGACCGATCGAACGACGATCGTCATCGCGCATCGCCTGTCGACCATCGAAAAGGCCGACGTGATCATGGTCATGGATCAGGGCCGCATCGTTGAACGCGGAAGCCATGCCGAACTGCTCGCGCAAAACGGGCACTACGCCCGCTTGCACGCGTTGCAGTTCAGCGAAGGATCAACGGAATCGGTGGCGTAGCCGCTGGCTATCGTAGAACCTGGCAATTCGCCGGATCTGCCTTTTGCAACCCGCATTCAAGCGACCTAAGCGTGCGTACGCCAGGTAGAAACGCAGTCGCTGGCTTCGGGAGAGGTAGTTCTTCGCCTCCCGGTCGAGTGATGCCAAGTCCTTGACGATCCGGTATTGCAGAAAGATGTGCCACCAATGGTTGCCAAAGGGGCAATCGATCATGTAGACCTTGGGCGACAGCCCTTCGTCCACGAGTAAATTGCGCCACTTCAGGTCGTTGTGCGCAAACCCTGCGTCATGAAGCGTGCGAGTCATGTCCGCGACTTGCTTCGATACGGTTTCGAGCCACGGCTTGTTTTTTAGATACTCGGGATGTTCGCGCACGGTCTTTGCCAGATCACGGGTTTGTGGCACTTCTTCCGTTACCAAGGCGCCGCGAACGAAACTGCCGAAGGATCGCTCAAGCCCGTAAGCGACAACCGTCGCCGTCGGCACACCATGCTCGCGAAAAAACAGGAAATTCCGTGCTTCCCGCATCACCCGCTGCGGTGCCAGCAGGCCGCGCAAACCAAACCATTGGCGCACCAGGCCCTTGCCATTTCCAACATAGCGCTTGACGTAATAGCACCGGCCGTCGATCGATACTCGCAAAACCCGGCAAAGCGGATCGCGCGATACCACTTCGCCTTCGAGAGAGAACACAGCGTCGATGTCCTGGAAGTATGCTGCGACATCGCCATCGCGATACTCTGGATTCAAATACCAGTTGCCCATTCCTCGTTCTCTCGTCACAAAACCTGATTATCCACTGGACCCAAACCAAAGCCGGACGCCTTTACCGCTTACCGCATGCCTTCCAGTGTCTGAGCTTTGACTCTATGATACCTCCCCTTCACTCATCCCCGGCTGTGCAGCGCGCCGGAACTGACCCGATACAACGCGCCATGTGCGAACGTGTATTGGCCTCCTTCTCTACAGGTATTCGAGCGACATGAAAATCCTGGTTACCGGTTCTGCCGGCTTTATCGGCATGCACGTCGCGCGCCTCCTTCTGCAACGCGGCGAAGAAGTCGTCGGGATCGACAACCTGAACGACTATTACGACCCACGTCTCAAGGCTGCGCGCCTTGAGTGCCTCGCGCCGTTCGCGAACTTTCGCTTCGTCCGCATGGATGTCGCCGACAGCGTAGCGATGGCTTCGTTGTTCGCCAGCGAGCGCTTCGATCGCGTCATCCATCTGGCCGCGCAGGCCGGGGTACGCTATTCGCTGACCAATCCGCAGGCCTACATCCAGAGCAATCTGGTCGGTTTCGGCAACGTGCTCGAAGGTTGTCGCCATAACGCGGTCGAGCATCTCGTCTACGCCAGCAGTTCCAGCGTTTACGGTGCCAACACGCGGATGCCGTTCTCGGTCCACGACGAGGTCAACCACCCGGTCAGCCTGTACGCGGCAACGAAAAAGTCGAACGAGCTGATGGCCCACAGCTACAGCCATCTGTTCGGATTGCCGACGACCGGACTGCGCTATTTCACCGTTTATGGCCCGTGGGGCCGCCCGGACATGTCGCCCTGGCTCTTCACCAGCGCCATCCTGGAAGGCCGAACGATCGATGTGTTCAACCATGGCAAGATGCGGCGCGACTTCACCTTCGTCGACGACATCGCCGAGGGAACCGTGCGCGTCATGGACCACATCGCAGCAGCCAACCCCGGCTTCGATACGAACTATCCCGACGCGGGCAGCAGCCGAGCACCGTACCGCGTGTACAACATCGGCAACCAGCAGCCGGTGGAGCTGATGGTGTTCATCAACACGATCGAAAAGGCGCTCGGTGAGGAAGCAAGGAAGAACTTCCTGCCGATGCAGCCCGGCGACGTGCTCGCGACGTTCGCCGACGTAGACGACCTCAAACGCGACATCGGCTTCAGCCCGAGCACGTCACTCGAGACGGGCATTGGCCGTTGGGCGGACTGGTTTCGCGAATACGTCGGCAAAGGCGCGTAATCCCCGACGAACTCTACAACCGACTTTATCCACGCCTCCTGTATGACCATCCGGCATTCCCCTCGCTTGTTGTGGCTCCTCACTGTTTGTGCCGTCGCAACGCTCGTCTTTCTGATCCGCCTGCACGGAACCACTGACCTCGAAAGCTACGGCCAGCCGAACCGCATTGGTTATCTCCTCGACCTTATGACGCAAGGCCACTTCTTCGTACAACACGACTTGAACAATGTCGCGATGTCCGTACCTCCACTGCACACCTGGATAATGGCTCCCTTCGCTGCCGTGTTCGGGCTCAACCGCGTGGCCGTGGTTCTGCCATCGTTTCTCGCCGTCCTCGCGATCAGCGTGTGGGTGTTCGAGATCGGACGTCGACGCCTTGGCGAACTATCCGCCGGTCTCGCCGCCATAGCTTTCTTGCTGTCACCGGCAACGGCCAAACACATTGCGCTGGTGAGTCCCGATCCGGTATTCGCGTGCATCGTCGCTACGGCGATACTGGTTTGCTCAACAGCATGGCCGGAGTCCGGAGGCGAACGAAAGCGCTGGCTTCTCTTTTCCCTGACGAGTGCGCTGGCGACGCTGACAATGGGTGCGCAGGGCCTCCTTCTTTCCGCCGGAGGATTGCTAGCCTGCGTCTGGAACGACCGGCTCGATTCTCAACGCGGGACAGCGAGCGGGCCATATTTCGCGGCCCTTGCTTTGTTCTTCGGCGTCGTCCTGGCGTGGTTGATTCCCGCCGGACTCACGGTAGGGTTCGGGCAAGCAACCACGATGCTTGTGCCGGCAGCAAGCGGTTGGAGCGCCGGCGAGTTGCTCAGCCCCATCGTCGCGCTGTTGATGCGCTACCTGCCGTTCAGCCTCTTTCTTCTCGTCGCGCTGGTGCGGCAACTTCGTCATTCGACTGCCGACGCCGACGAACGAAGCTTCGAGCGTTTCCTTGCCACGTGGCTTCTTGGCGGACTGCTGGTCGTATCGCTGACCGGGCAGAAAGGCGCCGATCCGGTCTTCGTCCTCTGGCCCGCCGGCGCACTTCTCGCGGGACGAGAGATGGCGCGGTTGGCCGAGCGCATGGGCAAGACGAAGTTCGCCGGCGTCGCCGTCGTGATCAGCTGCATCCTGATCGGCGCCACCTACAACGCGGTTCATTCAGTCGGTCCCGGCAACCTCGGCACCTCCGTTCTCGGGCGAGAACTGCAACTGGCGCGCAACGCCGAACTCGCGGCAAGCGCCATGCAAGCCCACGGTATCGATCCGAACACTTTGCACCACTGGGGAACGCCGGCAACGCTCCAGTTCTACCTTGGCACGTTCCACCCGCTCATCGACAAGGCGGCACTCGATGAGCTGCTGGCCAACGCGACCGGGCCGCTTGGTCTCGCGACGGATGGCGCGGGCATCGAATCGCTGGGCGTGGCCGACCGCTTTCCGGGCACGCGCCGGATCTTCCGCTGGCCAGAGGACGAATCGCAAGCGCCGGCGATTCAGGTTTTCCGCATCGTCCGCCAGGAAGCCGCAGGCGGCAGGTTGGCGTCGAGCCACTGATGCAACGGCGACGTTGATGGCCAGTTGCGCAACAGGCGGGCGCGATCGCGCTGCCAAGCCTTCGCATGGCGTTGCGGCGAGGTGTGTTGCTGCACCGCGTCGAGGTCGATCAGGAGTACCCGCCCGGCGTGCCAGAGCAGATTCGTCGCTTTCAGGTCACCGTGGCTGATGCGCACATCGTGCAAGGACTTGAACAGATCGACGATGGCCTGCGCCACATCACCTTGCGGCACCACATCGCCTGAAAGCAGCTCAAGCAGATTCACCCCCGGGCAGTGTTCCGTGACCAGGAAGGCCCGTCGGCGTAGCGGCCCGATTCGCTCTTCAATCAAGGCCAGCGGTGCTGGCGTAGCGATGCCGAAGAACGCCAGGCGATGCCCTTCGCGCCAGGAATGCCATGCCCTGCTGGGGCGCCAGAAGCGCGCGAGGGCATGACGCAGGTTCTTCAGGTTGTAGCGCTTGATCACCAGCTCGCGCCCTTCGCGTTCCACGCGTGCGACGGTGCTGGTACGCCCGTCCTTGAGCAACAGCCCCCCGCGCATCGCGTCATCGGGAGCGGCCATGATCGGCGCCAGAAAGTCCTCCTCGCTGCGTCGTACCGCGGAGAAGCGCCAGGCACCGCGCACAACCGAGAACAAGGTGCAGTCGCGCAAGGTCTTGCCGAGAAAGTCGCGCAACCGCCAGGCGCGCACGCGGGAAACCGCTTCGTCCAGCGTTGCCGGGTCGGTCGGCTGCACGCCGCCGCCCGCGACATAGGCAGTGAGCAGTGGCGAGCGGTACGCATCCCACACCATCGGCAATTGTGCGAGCAGGACAGCAAGATTCGCACAGGCCTGCTGCTCGTCCAACGGTTTCCCCGGTGTGATTGAACGAACCGCGTCACCATCGATGACAAGGATATCCTCGCCGCCCTGCAGGAAATTACCCAGATGCAGATCGGCCTGCACCAGACCGGCCGCGTGCAGGCGACCGAGCGCGTGAAAGGCCGGCGAGAGCACCGCGAGCGCCGCGTCGTTCCCCGCCGGCGATGACGAAAGCGGCTTCCACACTTCGGCCAGACTGAGCGCACCTTCGACAAATTCGGTAAGCAGAACGTGGCCGGCGCCGGGCAACGCATCCGCCAGCACGATCCCGGGCGTCGGCACACCGGCCTCGGACAGGGCTTCGATGCCGCTCCTCTCCTGCGTCCAATGCCGCACGCTGCCGTTCGCAACGAACAGTTTCGCCAGCACATGGCGGCCGTTCCAGCATCCCTCACCGACGATCCGCTTGCCAGGCAAAACGCGCAGCAAACGCTCGATCACGACGCAGGAACCGTCGGCCAGCGCTACGGAAAACGGCGTCGCCGGTGCCCGTCCGGCAGCCCGCAAGGCGGCTGCGTCGACTCGTTCCGTCACGACGCGCCCTTCGCGTATTTCCGCAGGTAGCGCTCCTGAAGACGGTTCGCCTCGCGCTCCATGTGCGCCAGCAGCCGCGCCTCGTCGCGCAGGACCTGGCGCAAGGGCTTCTCGAAGTACGTACGCAGGAAACGCAGGCGATCACGCCGAGTCAGTCCGATGCTCAAAGCCGAGAAATACAGGCTCGACAGGTCCTTGTCACGCCAGCGGCGCGGGGTCTGCCCCCTGAGCTGCGCGCGATGCAGGTCGATCAGCGAGAGCCTGAAGCAGTCGACCGTCGGCTCCGGATCGAGATGCAGCAGGAAGTGGCAGATGTAGAAATCGCGATGATTGACGCCGCCCCGGTGCATGCGGCCGGCCATGTCCGCTACGCGGTTGATCAAGGCACGTTTGAACGTCACGGGCGGCAGCGCACTCGGCCAATCGCGACAGTAGTCCTCGAGGCTGATCGTCGGCGTGAGTTCTTCGGTCACGATGAACGAATGCTGCGTCGCCGGATTGCGGCCACGCTGGCCGAACGCGACGCCGTGCATCGTATCGACACCGAGTTCGGCGAGGCGGGCAATCGCCCGCCACTCGTTGCCCGCGCCGAGAACCGGCAGACGCAACGAGAGCAGGTTCTTGAGGATTTCCTTCCAGCCGACGCCACGATGGATTTTTACGAAGTAGCCGCGGCCGGCAACTTCGATGCGCAAGGTACGGCGCGCTTCCAGTTCGCGGAATACCTCGCCCTTGAGCGCCTCGACCGCGACAAACGGGTCAAGACCGGACCAAAGGGAAGCAAAGGGCTCCCCGACGAAAAGGGTCGGCCCGGTCATGCGCGATCTTTCAGGATCAGATCGGCGGCGTGCTCGGCATTGCTGTAGATGTCCGCCGTCTCGGCGAACGCCAACGCATTGGCCTGCCAACGTTGCCGCGCCGCCTTGTCCTCGAGCATCGATACGAGCAGCGCGTCCAGGCGCGACTGCGTGAACGGTTCGGGAACGACCAGCCCACCCTCGGCTTCCTCGATGTAGTGCGCGTAGCCGCAAACCGCCGTTGCCAGGACGGGGAGCCCGGCGACCAGCGCTTCGAGCAAGACGGTGCCGGTGTTTTCGTTGTAAGCGGGATGGATCAGCACGTCGGCGCCGAGCAGGAAGCGCGGAATGTCGCTGCGTCCCTGCAGGATACTGACACGCTCGCCGACGCCGAGCGACGCCGCCTGTCGGAGAAAAGCGCCCGGTTCATCCTGGCCGATGACGATCAGGCGCGTGCGCTGCCGCAGTTCATCCGGCAGGTTCGCTAGCGCCTTCAGGCTTCGGTCCAACCCCTTCGTTTTGAACCCGGAGCCGACCTGAAGCAGAAGCAGGTCTTCTTCGGCCAGGCCGAACTCGGCACGAAACCCGGCGCGCACCTCGGCGGCATTCGCCGGCGCGCGTCGGTCCGGCGAGATGCCCGGCGGCAACAGATGGAAACGGCGCGCCGGCGTCGCGTAGTGCTTCTCGAAAAACGGCTGCTGCAGCGACGAGATCATCAGGATCTCGGTCCGGCTCTCCGGCGCAAACACGGCGCGCTCGTACGCAGCGAAATGCCGGTAGCGTCCCGACATCCGGTACAGCGAATTGCGCAAAGTCCGCGCTTTTTCTTCGTAGCAGGGATCGGCCGCGAAATAGACATCGAGTCCCGGCATCTTGTTGAAACCGACGACGCGATCCGCCGGTCGGCGCTTCAAGTCCTTCTCCACCCAATCGGTGAATTTCGCGTAACGCCGCGCATTGCTCAGCGCCCGAACCGGCACGCGCACGACCTCGAAACCGGCCGGCACGTCGCCCGTCCATTCCAGCGTGTAGACGCGAATCGCATGTCCGCGCGCCTGGCAAGCGAGCGCAATGCGCATGAAATCGCGCTGCAAACCGCCGAAGGGGAAATACTTGTAGAAGCAGAAAACCAGCTGCATCAGGCCACCTCCGGCGGCGCTTCGACGCCGCGCGGCCGCTTGTAGCGGTTATAGCCCCAGAGGTACTGCTCGGGACACTGGCGGATCAGCGTCTCGATTTCTTGACTGATCTGCTTGGCCCGCTCTTCCGTGTTGCCGAGGATCGCCTGCGTCGGCCGTTGCAGGTGGAAGTGGTAGCCGGCCCCGCCCGGCAGGCGCTCGGCCCAGACCATTATTACCGCCGCCCCGCTCTCGGAGAGGCGCGCGGCCAGCGTCATCGTATAGGCCGGTTTGCCGAAGAAGTCGATCCAGCGCCCCTCGCCGACCTTGGGTGCCTGATCGGGCAGCATGCCGACCGCCTCGCCCTTCTTCAGCGCCTTGAGCAATGCCCGCACGCCGGTCAGGTCGGCCGGCGCGATGCGCAACTGCTCACGCGCCCGCCCCGTCTCGATCATCGTCTGCAGCCAGGCTTGCTTGGGCGGACGATAGAGCACGGTGATCGGCGCGTGCGTCGACAGGTACTGCGCGGTGATCTCGAAGCAGCCCAAGTGCGGCGTCAGATAAAGAATGCCCTTGCCGGCGCGCGTGGCTTCCTCGACCAGTTCCCAGCCGGATATTTCCACCACGCGCCCCGCCGCTTCGTCGAGCGGGCGCAACCAGATCCTGGGCAGCTCCAGCGACTGGCGGCCGGCATGAGCGATGGCCGAACAGCGCGCACGACGTTCCCCGTCCTCGCCCAGCGCCAGCACCATGTTCTCGCGCATGTGTCGGCGGTAGGTCGGGGAGAGCAGCCAGGCGAGCCAGCCGAGGAGCGCGCCGAGGGCGTGCAGCCAGGCGAGCGGCAGGCGGCTGAGGAGATAAAAGATTGAAATCACGCAATAACCCTGCTGTGCGCGGGTTTGACCCGCGTTGTACGAAAAACTACAATTATCCCATCCGCCGAGTTAATCAGGACAACTTGCAGGGCGGGGAAAGACCTTAATGGTGTTTCAAAATACTGCTAAAGCGTCGTCTGCTCAAACCCCGGAGCCGGCCACGCCGCCGCAACGGGGTTTTTTATTGGAGCAGAATCAGATGTCCAACGAGTTTCTCTTTACTTCGGAGTCGGTTGGTGAAGGCCATCCCGACAAGGTCGCCGACCAGATTTCGGACTCGGTCCTCGACGCCATCCTGGCCGAGGACCCCAAAGGCCGCGTCGCCTGCGAGACGCTGGTATCGACCGGCCTCGTCGTCATCTCCGGCGAAATCACCACCAAGGCGCACATCAATTACCGCGAGATCGCGCAGGAAGCCGTGCGCCGCATCGGCTACGACAACTCCGAGATCGGCTTCGACTACAAGAGCTGCGCCATCCTCACGGCGATCAACCGTCAGTCGCCCGACATCGCGCAGGGCGTCAATGAAGGCCAGGGCCTCGACCTCGATCAGGGCGCCGGCGACCAGGGCCTGATGTTCGGCTACGCCTGCAACGAAACGCCGTCGCTGATGCCGCTGCCGATCTACTACGCTCATCGCCTCATGCAGCGCCAGGCCGAAGTGCGCAAGGACGGCCGCCTGTCGTGGCTGCGTCCGGACGCCAAGAGCCAGCTCTCGGTGCACTACGTCGACGGCAAGCCGGTCTCGATCGACACCGTCGTCATCTCGACACAGCACGATCCGGACATCTCGCACGCGCAGATCTCCGAAGCGGTGATCGAGGAGATCATCGCGCCGGTGTTGCCGAAGGAGCTGCTCTCCGACAAGACGCGTTATCTCGTCAATCCGACCGGGCGTTTCGTCGTCGGCGGCCCGCACGGCGACTGCGGCCTGACCGGGCGCAAGATCATCGTCGACACCTACGGCGGCATGGCCCGTCACGGCGGCGGCGCCTTCTCGGGCAAGGATCCGTCCAAGGTCGACCGCTCGGCCGCCTACGCCGCGCGCTACGTGGCGAAGAACGTCGTCGCCGCCGGCCTCGCCGAGCGTTGCGAAGTGCAGATCGCCTACGCGATCGGCGTCGCCAAGCCCGTCTCGCTGATGGTCGAAACCTTCGGCACGGGCAAGATCGCCGACGAGAAGATCGTCGAACTGATCGGCCGCCACTTCGACCTGCGCCCGAAAGGCATCATTCAGACGCTCAACCTCTTGCGCCCGATCTATACCAAGACCGCCGCCTACGGCCACTTCGGCCGCGAGGAGCCGGAATTCACCTGGGAAGCGATCGACAAGGCCGCCGCGCTGAAGGCCGACGCCGGCCTCTGAGCGCAAGTTTCGCCGAGTAGAAGAAAGGGCCATCCGGCCCTTTCTTCATTTGTGCGGCCGCGGATCGCGCGGCGCTTCGGCGGCATCGCAAATGTAGTATCATATTTGCCATTTCCCATCGATACAACCAACCCATGCTCAAGAAAATCAGCGTCCACCAACTCAAGGTCGGCATGCATCTCAAGGAGTTCTGCGGCTCCTGGATGGAGCACCCGTTCTGGCGCACCGCTTTCGTCATCACCGACCCCAGGGATATCGAACGCATTCTCGAAAGCAGCATCAAGGAGGTCTGGATCGACAGCGCCAAGGGGCTCGACGTCGCGCCGGGCGAAACAGCGGTCTCCGAGGCCGAATCGGAAGCGCAGGTCGACGAAGAACTGAGCCAGGCCGCCGAAGTGCAGCGCGAAACAGCGCCGGTTCCAGCGTCCGCCGAATTCGTGCGTGCCGCCAAGATCTGCGCGCAATCGAAGCGCGCGGTGACGTCGATGTTCCAGGAAGCGCGCATGGGCAAGGCCGTCGACACGATCGGCGCGCAAAAGCTGGTCGAGGAGATTACGGATTCGGTGAGCCGCAACCCGGGCGCGCTGATCAGCCTGGCGCGGCTGAAAACGGCGGACGACTACACCTACATGCACTCGGTCGCTGTCTGTGCGTTGATGATCGCGCTGGCCAGGCAACTTGACCTCGACGAGGAACTGACCCAGAGGCTCGGCATCGCGGGCCTGCTGCACGACCTCGGCAAGGCGCTGATGCCGATGGATGTATTGAACAAGCCAGGCAAACTCACTGACGAAGAATTCGCCATCATCAAGACGCACCCGGAAGAAGGCTACAAGTTGCTGCTCGCCAGCACCGGAGCCGACGATATTGCACTCGACGTCGTACTGCACCACCACGAAAAGACCGATGGTTCCGGCTATCCGAAGCGCCTGAAGAACGAGGAGATCAGTCTCCATGCCAAGATGGGCGCGGTCTGCGACGTGTACGATGCGATCACCTCGAACCGGCCGTACAAGGCGGGTTGGGACCCGGCCGAATCGCTGCGCCGGATGGCCGAGTGGTCGAACGGCCACTTCGATCCGACCGTCTTTCAGGCCTTCGTCAAGAGCCTCGGCATCTACCCGATCGGCTCGCTGGTCAAGCTGAAATCGGGACGTCTTGGGCTCGTCGTCGAACAATCGAAAAAATCGCTGCTCACGCCGTGCATCAAGGTGTTCTATTCGACGCGCTCGAACGCCCGCATCAAGCCGGAAATCATCGACCTTTCGCGCCCGGACTGCCCGGACAAGATCGCGGGGCGCGAAGACCCGTCCAAGTGGAACTTCCCGGACCTCAACGAACTGTGGTCGGGACTGCCGGGGAATCCCTGGTAACTCGTTTCTCTGCACTGCGAATTACCGCGTATAATCCGCGGCTTATCCGAGGAGCGCTGCAAAACTGACGTTCGCCAGTTTCAGGCTCGGAACCTTAAACGGCGCTCATCCATTAACCCGTGCCGGGCACGGGAAGACGGGTGAGCCTGATCCGAAGTCCTTCAGCTCCTTCTCCGCGCTTCCCTCCGGTCACAGTTCTTAAGGAGCTTACTGTGGCTGAAAAATTCACCGACTACGTCATTGCCGATCTTGCGCTCGCCGACTGGGGACGCAAGGAAATCCGCATCGCCGAAACCGAAATGCCGGGCCTGATGGCCATCCGCGAGGAATTCGCGAAAACGCAACCGCTCAAGGGCGCGCGCATCACCGGCTCGCTGCACATGACGATCCAGACCGCCGTGCTGATCGAGACGCTGGTCGCACTCGGCGCCGAAGTGCGCTGGGCCTCGTGCAACATTTTCTCGACGCAGGACCACGCCGCCGCCGCGATCGCCGCTGCCGGCATCCCGGTTTTTGCCGTCAAGGGCGAGTCGCTGCCCGATTACTGGGATTACACGCACCGCATCTTTGAGTGGCCAGCCAACGGAGATGAGGGCGTTTACTCCAACATGATCCTCGACGACGGCGGCGACGCGACGCTGCTACTGCACCTCGGCGCCCGTGCCGAGAAGGACATCTCGGTGCTCGACAAGCCCGACAGCGAGGAAGCCACCGTGCTCTTCGCCGCGATCAAGGCCAAGCTGAAGACCGATCCGACGTGGTACTCGACCCGCCTGGCGCAGATCAAGGGCGTCACCGAGGAAACGACCACCGGCGTGCATCGCCTGTACCAGATGCACGAGCGCGGCGAACTCAAGTTCCCGGCGATCAACGTCAATGACTCGGTCACCAAGTCCAAGTTCGACAACCTCTACGGCTGCCGCGAGTCGCTGGTCGACGGCATCAAGCGCGCGACCGACGTGATGGTCGCCGGCAAGATCGCCGTCGTCTGCGGCTACGGCGACGTCGGCAAGGGTTCGGCGCAGGCGCTGCGCGCACTCTCGGCGCAGGTGTGGGTCACGGAAGTCGACCCGATCTGCGCGCTGCAGGCGGCGATGGAAGGCTACCGCGTGGTCACGATGGATTACGCCTGCGACAAGGCCGACATCTTCGTCACCTGCACCGGCAACTACCACGTCATCGACCATCAACATCTGGTCAAGATGAAGCACAACGCCATCGTCTGCAACATCGGCCACTTCGACTCCGAGATCAACGTCGCCTCGATCGAAGGCTACGCTTGGGAAGAGATCAAGCCGCAGGTCGACCACATCACGCTGCCGTCGGGCAACCGCATCATCCTGCTGGCCAAGGGTCGTCTGGTCAACCTCGGCTGCGCCACCGGCCACCCGAGCTACGTCATGTCGTCCTCGTTCGCCAACCAGACGATTGCGCAGATCGAGCTGTTCACCAAGACCGCCGAATACCCGGTCGGCGTCTATACGCTGCCCAAGCATCTCGACGAGAAGGTCGCGCGCCTGCAGTTGAAGACGCTCAACGTGCAACTCACCACGCTGTCGGCGGAACAGGCCGCCTATATCGGCGTCGCGGTCGAAGGCCCGTACAAGACGACGCACTACCGCTATTGATGACCCGCGCCATTCCGGTTCGCGCCGGAATGGCGGTTGCCAAGGATCCGCATGAACACTGAAATCTCCATCGAATTCTTCCCGCCGCAAACGCCCGAGGGCGTCGAAAAACTGCGTGCGGTCCGCGAGAAGCTGGCCGTCCTCAAGCCTGAGTTCTTCTCCGTCACTTTCGGCGCCGGCGGCTCGACACGCGAACGCACCTTCGCCGTCGTCAAGGAAATCGCCGCCGAAGGCTTCAACGCAGCGCCGCACCTCTCGTGCATCGGCTCGACGCGCCAGAACATCCGCGACATCCTGAACGACTATCGGAGCGCCGGCATCCGCCGCATCGTCGCGCTGCGCGGCGACCTGCCGTCCGGGACCGCTGAAGCCGGCGAGTTCCGCTACGCCAACGAACTCGTCGAGTTCATCCGCAAGGAAACCGGCGACCACTTCCGCCTCGAAGTCGCCGCCTATCCCGAGTGGCACCCGCAGGCACGCTTCCCGCGCGACGATCTGGCGAACTTCGTGCGCAAGGTCAAGGCCGGCGCCGATTCGGCGATCACGCAGTACTTCTACAACGCCGACGCCTACTTCCACTTCGTCGACGAAGTGCGTGCGCTGGGCGTCGATATCCCGATCGTCCCCGGCATCATGCCGATCGCCAGCTTCTCCAAGCTCGCCCGCTTCTCCGACGCCTGCGGCGCCGAACTGCCGCGCTGGATGCGCCGCAAGTTCGAGGGCCTGGGCGACGACACCGACGCCATCCGCGCCTTCGGTCTCGATATCGTGACCGAGCTGTGCGAGCGCCTGCTCGCCGGCGGCGCGCCAGGCCTGCACTTCTATTCGATGAACCAGTCGGCGCTGACGTTGGAGATTTGCAAACGGCTGGGGATTTAAGCTTCGCCGGAAGGTACAGCGCCCTACAGAATCACCTGCGATCCCAGCTCGACCACACGATTCGACGGAATCTTGAAAAAGGCCGTCAGGCTGCTTGCGTTGCGGAACATCAGCGCGAAAAGCAGGACGCGCCAATAGGCCATCGCCTTGCTGCGGCGCGGGATCAGCGTCTCGCGGCCGAGGAAGAACGAGGTATCCATCATCTCGAATTCCAGCCCGAAATGCGCGCAGAGGGCGAGCGCGGCCGGCAGATCCGGCTCGTCCTTGAAGCCGTACTGGACCGTAATCTGCCAGAAGCTCTCGCCCAGGTCGGCGACTTCGACGCGGTCGATTTCCGGCACGTGCGGCACGTCGAAGATGCGGATGGTGACGATCACCATGCGTTCGTGCAGCACCTTGTAGTGCTTGAGGCTGTGCAGCATCGCGCGCGGCACGCCCTGCGGCCGGCCGGTGAGGAAGACCGCCGTGCCGGGTACGCGCGTCGCGCCGCCGAGGGCGAGGCTCTCGATGAACGGCGAGAGCTGGATCGCGTCCTGGCCGAGCTTTTCGTGCAGTACTTCGCGGCCGCGTTTCCAGGTCGCCATCAGGATGAAGACGAAGAGGCCGAAAGCGAGCGGAAACCAGCCGCCGGCAAGGATCTTGATCGAGTTCGCAGAGAAAAAGGCGAGGTCGATCAACACGAACGGCAGGATGCACAACACCGTCGGCATGAGCTTCCAGCCCCAGAGTTCGCGCGCGACGACGAAGACGAGCAGGTTGGTGATCAGCATGGTGCCGGTGACGGCAATGCCGTAGGCCGCGGCGATGTTGCTCGACGATTTGAAGCCGAGCACCAGCGCAATCACCGCCGCCAGCAACAGCCAGTTGATCGCCGGCAGGTAGATCTGGCCCATCTCACTCTCCGAGGTGTGGCGCACCTGGAAGCGCGGCAGGTAGCCGAGCTGCATGGCTTGCAGCGTCAGCGAGAAGGCGCCGGAAATCACTGCCTGCGAGGCGATCACCGTGGCCATCGTCGCCAGAATCACCAGCGGATACAGCGCCCGGCCGGGCGCCAGCAGGTAGAACGGATTGCTCACGCTCGCCGGGTTGGTGAGCAGCAGCGCCCCCTGTCCGAAGTAGTTGATGAGGAGCGCCGGCAACACCATGCCGAACCAGGCGAGCTGGATCGGCCGGCGGCCGAAGTGCCCCATGTCGGCGTAGAGCGCCTCACCGCCGGTGAGCACCAGGACGACGGCGCCGAGCGACAGAAAGCCGAGCCCGGGGTTGGCGACGAAGAACTGTACGGCCCAGCCCGGATTGAGGGCGCGCAGCACGTCCGGCGCAGCGACGATGTTGGCGAGACCGAGGACGCCAAGCGTGGCGAACCAGAGCATCATCACCGGCCCGAACAAGCGCCCGACACTGGCCGTGCCGTGGCGCTGGATGACGAACAGGCCGGCGAGCACGATCAACGCCAGCGGAATGACGAATGGCTCAAGCGCCGGGGTGATGATCTCCAGCCCTTCGACGGCCGAAAGCACCGAAATGGCGGGCGTGATGACGCCGTCGCCGTAGAACAGCGCGGCGCCGAACAGGCCAAGGATGACGATCACGTTGCGCCCGGTCGAACCGGGCTTCTGTTGCCGCAGTGCGAGCGCCATCAGCGCCATGATGCCGCCCTCGCCACGATTGTCGGCACGCGTGATGAACGACACGTACTTGCCGCTGACCACGGCCATCAGCGCCCAGAACACCAGCGACAGGATGCCGAGCACGTTCTCCGGCGTGATCGGCACCGGATGGTGCGGGCTGCCGAAGACTTCCTTCAGCGCATACAGCGGGCTGGTGCCAATGTCGCCATAGACGACGCCGAGCGCTGCCAGGGCGAGGCCGCCGAGGCGGGTGTGGTCAGAGGTGGTTGTTTGTGTCATGGATTGTTCTCTTTGTTTTGTATCCCGGTGCAATGCGCTGCGCTTATTGCACCCTACGAATCTTCGGTAGGGCGCAATAACCGAAGGGCATTGCGCCGATCCACGTCAAAAACGCCTACGGCTGAAACCGATACCCCACGCCGGTTTCGGTCAGCAGGTACCTGGGTTGCGTCGCGTCGTCTTCCAGCTTCTGCCGCAAATGGCCGACGTAGACGCGTAGGTAGTGGTTGCTCTCGATGCTGGCCGGCCCCCACACCTCGCGCAGCAGGTGACGCTGCGTCATCACCTTGCCGGTGTTGGCGAGCAGCACGCAGAGCAGGCGGTATTCGATCGGCGTCAGATGCACTTGCTCGTCGCGACGCGTGACGACGCGGCGCGACAGGTCGACCTTGACCTCGCCGAATTCGACGATCGTGCTCGCCTCTTCACTGCTGCGGCTCTGCCGGCGCAGCAGCGCCCGCGCGCGGGCGCGCAACTCGCCGACGCCGAAGGGTTTGGTCAGGTAGTCGTCGGCGCCGACGTCGAGCGCCTGAATCTTTTCCTTCTCGTTCGAGCGCGCCGAGAGGACGAGGATAGGCACGTCCGACCAGGCGCGCAGGTCGCGGATGAAATCGACGCCGTTGCCGTCGGGCAGACCGAGATCGAGTACGATCAGGTCGGGCTTGTTGGCGCCCGCTTCGAGCAGTCCGTCGGCGCAGCTGCCCGCCTCGAAGACGCGACAGCCTTCTTCCTCCAGCGACGTGCGTACGAAGCGGCGGATCAGCTTCTCGTCCTCGACGATGAGGACGGCAGGCGATTGGGCGTTCATCAGGCAAGGTCCTCGGGCGATGGCGCCTCTTCCACGATGCTCGGCGGATTGCCGAGCGGCAGCGTGAAGCGCACGCGCGCCCCGCCCTGTTCACCGTTCGCGGCACGGACCGATCCGCCGTGCGCCTCGACGATCGCGCCGCAGATCGCCAGCCCGAGCCCGACGCCGGGCTTCGTCGACTCGGCCTCGCCGCGCACGAACATCTCGAACACGGCGCTCCCGTTGGCCGGAGCGAAGCCTTTGCCGTTATCGCTCACGGTCACTTCAAGCAGACCGTCGCGGCTTGCCACATCGATCGCCACGCCCGCGCCCGGCGGCGAATACTTGGCGGCGTTCTCCAGCAGGTTGCAGAACACGCGCTCGATCAACACGGCGTCGAACTCGACGAGCGGCAAATCCTTCGCCAGCGTGACCTTGACCGGATGCTCGGCGAGCGCACGCCCGAGCAGCTTGATGCTCGACCCGATGACTTCCTCGATCGGCTGCCACTCCTTCTGCAGCGTCACGTCGCCGGCGTGCAGGCGCGCCATGTCGAGCAGATTGCCGACGAGTCCGGCCATGCGCTCGGCCTGGTCGCGAATCGCCAGCGCCGTCTCCAGCGCGACGGCGCCAAGCGGCGGCCGGCTGATGGTCAGCGAATCGGCGAGGCCGACGAGCGAGGTAAGCGGCGTGCGCAGATCGTGCGAGAGCGCCGAGAGGATCGAGCTGCGCAGGCGCTCCGACACCATCTGCACCTGCGTGCGCTGCGCGACGTCGACGTAATGCACGCGCTCGATGGCGATCGCCACCAAGGAGGCCATCGTCTCCAGGCGCTGGCGCTGGGCAAGCAGATCGGCGGCTTCGCCGTCGACCGGCGCTACGGCGACGACGCCGCGCACGCGCATCGGCGCTTTCAGCGGCAAGTAGAGCATGGCGAAACCGGCGCCGCCCAATGGCCCGCATTCGACCGGCGACCCACTGCTGAAGGCCATTTCAGCGATCCGCGGTTCGATCTGCAAACGTGCCGACTCCCGCCCGACGACAGCGTGCGACACGGCGTACAGTTCGCCCGCGTTGTCGGAAAGCAGGACGACGGCGTCGGCGCCGAGCACGTGACGCAGGAAGCTGCGCGTGATCTCGACCACCTGCTCGACCACCAACGCCCCGGAGAGATCGCGCGCCATTTCGTACAGCGCGCGCGTACGCAGCGTCTCGGTCGCCGACTCGCCGGCCTGGCGCCGCAGACCGGCAGTCAGCCGGCCGGTGATGAGCGCCACCGCGAGCATGACGACAAAGGTCACCCCATACTGCCCGTCGTGCACCTCGAAGGAGAAACGCGGCTCAACAAAGAAGAAATCGAAGAACGCCACGCTCAGGAATGCTGCGAGCACGGCCGGGCGCAGGCCGAGAAGAACGGCAACGAGCAGGACGGCAAGCAGGAACAACATGACGATGTTCGCCAGATCGAGATACGCCGACAAGGGCGTCGCCATCGCCGTCATCGCGGCGCACAGCGCGAACGTCAACGCGTACTGCTGCCAGGCGGCGAGCGACGACAGACGATGCGAACAACGGGACAGACAGGGGAACATGATTCCTTCACCGACAGGACCGCCTGCAACCAGACGTGACCGAATTGTCCTGCGGTGAAAGTAAAAACGGTGTAAAGATTTGCGCCGCCGGCGGGGAGACAGCCCCGCCGCAAGCGCCTCGATCAGCGCCGGCGCGCGCTGCCGCCGAGCATCGAACCGAGCACGCCGCGGATGATCTCGCGCCCGACTTGCGAACCGATGGCGCGCGCCGCCGATTTGGCCAGCGCTTCGGCGACGCCTTCGCGCCGGCCGCCGCGCGGACCGGTCGTGCCGCCGAGCAGATCGCCCAGGCCGCCGAGCCAGCCGCCGCCGGACGCGGGTTCGGCTTGCGCCGGCGCCTGGGTCTGCGGCTGAGTGGGCGGAATCGGCGACGCACCGCCATTCGCCGGCGGCGCGGCAGCCGCAGCGGGCGCGCCGCGCAGCTTTTCGTAGGCCGACTCGCGATCGAGTGCATTTTCGTAGACGCCGAAGACCAGCGAGGCCTCGATCACCGCCTTGCGCTCGCTCGCGTTGAGCGGCCCGATGCGCGACGCCGGCGGCAGGATGAAGGCGCGCTCGACGATGGTCGGCCGGCCCTTTTCGTCGAGAAAGGAGACGAGCGCTTCGCCGACGCCAAGTTCGGTGATCACCGCCGCCGCATCGAAGGCCGGATTCGGGCGCAACGTCTCGGCCGCCGTCGCCACCGCCTTCTGGTCGCGGGGCGTGAAGGCGCGCAGCGCGTGCTGCACGCGATTGCCGAGCTGGCCGAGCACCTTGTCCGGGATGTCGAGCGGATTCTGCGTGACGAAATAGACGCCGACACCTTTCGAGCGGATCAGGCGCACCACCTGCTCGATCTTCTCGAGCAGCGCCGGCGGCGCCTCGTTGAACAGCAGATGCGCCTCGTCGAAGAAGAAGACGAGCTTCGGCTCGTCCATGTCGCCGACTTCGGGCAGCTGTTCGAACAGTTCGGAGAGCAGCCAGAGCAGGAAGGTTGAATAGAGGCGCGGCGAACTCATCAGCTTGTCGGCAGCGAGGATGTTGACGATGCCCTTGCCGTCGTCGGTCTGCATCAGGTCGTTGATGTCGAGCATCGGCTCGCCGAAGAAGACGTCGCCGCCCTGCTCCTCCAACGTCAGCAGACCGCGCTGGATGGCGCCGATCGAAGCCGCCGAGACGTTGCCGTACTCGGTGGTAAACGACTTCGCGTTCTCGCCGACGTACTGCACCATCGCGCGCAGATCCTTTAGATCGAGCAGCAGCAGGCCGTTGTCGTCGGCGATCTTGAACACCAGCTGCAACACGCCCGATTGCGTGTCGTTCAGGTTGAGCAGGCGGGCGAGCAGGATCGGTCCCATGTCGGAAATCGTCGCGCGCACCGGATGGCCCTGTTCGCCGGCGACGTCCCAAAACGCTGCGGGGAACCTGGCCGGCGCCCAGTCCTCGACGCCGAGCGTTTTCAGGCGCTCCGCGAGCTTGGCCGACTCCATCCCGGGCGCCGCGATCCCCGACAGGTCGCCCTTGACGTCGGCCATGAACACCGGCACGCCGATGCTGGAAAAGCGCTCGGCGAGCACCTGCAGCGTGATTGTCTTGCCGGTCCCGGTCGCGCCGGTGATCAGGCCGTGGCGGTTGGCGAGCGCCGGCAGCAGGGCGAGGTCGGTTTGCTGGTGTCGGGCAACGACGAGCAGTTCAGCCATCTCATACTCCTGAAGTAAGAACAGAGCGGGTGCAAAGTAAGGGAGGTGGTAAAATGTCGGGCTCTGCTTCAGCCCGTATTATCGATCAGTTTCATTCATCAATCGCTGCGCGCAGTCGTGGTCGGGATACCCCGAACGGCCGTGCCGCCACAGGACACAGACGAGGTTAACATGGCCGGACATTCCAAATGGGCCAACATCCAGCACCGTAAAGGTCGCCAGGACGAAAAGCGCGGCGCCGCCTTCTCCAAGATCGCCAAGGAAATCACCGTTGCCGCCAAGATGGGCGGCGGCGACCCGAGCTTCAACCCGCGCCTGCGCGTGGCGATCGACAAGGGCAAGGCGGTCAACATGCCGAAGGACAAGATCGACACCGCGATCAAGAAGGGCACCGGCGAACTCGAGGGCGTCGATTACGTTGAAATCCGCTACGAAGGCTACGGCATCGGCGGCGCCGCGGTGATGGTCGATTGCCTGACCGACAACAAGACGCGCACCGTCGCCGAAGTTCGCCACGCCTTCAACAAGTACGGCGGCAACATGGGCACCGACGGCTGCGTCGCGTTCCAGTTCAAGCACTGCGGCCAGATGCTGTTCGCCCCGGGCACCGACGAAGCGGCGATCATGGACGCGGCGATCGAAGCCGGCGCCGACGACGTGATCACCAACGAAGACGGCTCGATCGAAGTCATCACGCCGCCGAACGACTACATCACGGTCAAGGAGGCGCTCGAAGCCGCCGGCTTCACCGCCGAGTTCGGCCAGGTGACGATGAAGGCCGAGAACGAAACCGAGCTGACCGGCGACGACGCGGCCAAGATGCAGCGCCTGATCGACGCGCTCGAAGGCCTCGACGACGTGCAGGACGTTTTCACGAGCGTGGTGCTCGAAGAGTAACCAGCTTCGTCCGCCTCAAGATGAAACGGCGCGCAAGCGCCGTTTTCTTTTTCTCCGCGCCAATCCGACCGGCGTACTATCGCCCCTTCGCGACACTGTGAGGCCGCCATGAAGCTTCATGTGAACGCGCGTTGCGTGCAGCGGATGCTGGCGTTGGCGGCTCTGGGCACGACACTGAGTCTCGTCGGTGCGCCAGTGTTGGCGGCCGAGCCCCCCACGGCGATCCGCTGTTCGACCGCAAGTTCCTGCTCTACTACCTGAAGGCCAGCCCGGTCGCCGGACAGAAGATCGCTGACCTCAAGGGTCTGAAGATCGGGGCAACGACCGGCTACTTTTACGGCGAGGCGCTGACCGCCTGTTCAACCGGGGGCTCGCCACAATCCGCGACAACGGCGTCTACGAACTGGTCGTCAAGGACGCCGCTGACTCGGACAAAACCCGATTGATTCGGCACGAAGAAGTCTCAACTCCCGTTCGGGCTGAGCCTGTCGAAGCCCGCCCCCACCCTTCGACAGGCTCAGGGCGAACGTATTTCAGACATTACCTCGCCGTATCAATAGCGCGCACGTTTCGCGTACTGCGAATGTGCAACAAAGTGTGTCCGGCGTATGGCGCTGCGCCTATCGAATCGTTGTTGACGGCATCCGGCGGCTCTGCGGCCGCCTTCAACGAGGAAGATCTCCATGCTCGATTCGAAACCCTGTCGGCGCCGATGGCGCGATGCGCGGCCCTTCACGCTGCTCTCCCTGATCACGCTCATCCTCTCTCTGACGCTCGCGGCCCCCGCATCTGCCGACCCGCCCGGCCGTATCGGCCGCGTCGCCTGGCTTTCGGCCCCCGGCAGTCTGGCACTCGACAACGGTGCCCGTGGCGAGTCGTTCCGCCCACCGCTCAATCAACCCCTGACCAGCGGCGACGTGCTGAGCACGGACGGCAACGCACGGGCGGAAATCCAGATCGGCTCGACAACGCTGCGCCTCGACGCCGGCACCTCGCTCGAACTCACCCGTGTCGACGACGATCGGGTCAGCATCTTTCTGCGCAACGGGCGCAGCATCGTCAAGCTCGCCTCGCCCGAGACGGTGCGCGAGTTCGAGCTGAACACGCGGAACGGCCGCATCACGGCCGACATCGCCGCCCGCGATGCGAACATCTTCCGCGTCGAAGCGGACGGCAACGGGTCGAGCGCGACGGCGTACTTCGGCGCCTTGCACTTTTCGGCGAACGACGCCGATCTCGACATCCGGCCCGGCGAGCGCGCCGAAATATGGTTCGCCCGACAGACGCGCTATCGGATCTCAGCGCCCGCCAGCGACGATTTCATGCACTGGAGCGCTGCGCGCGACCGGCAACCGACGGCCGGTGCGTCGTCCCGCTACGTGTCGCCGGAAATGACCGGCGCCGACGATCTCGACACCTATGGCGATTGGTCGGACACGCCGGAATACGGCGCCGTCTGGACGCCGCGTACCGTGGCCGCCGACTGGGCACCGTACCGGACCGGCCACTGGGTCTGGGTCGCGCCCTGGGGCTGGAACTGGGTCGGGCATGAACCGTGGGGCTTCGCCCCCTTCCACTACGGTCGCTGGGTACAGTATCGCGGTCGTTGGGGCTGGGTCCCCGGCGAGCGCATCGCGCGTCCGGTCTATGCACCGGCAATGGTGACCTGGCATTCGGCCCCCGATGTTTCCGTCGCCGTATCGTTCGGCCGCGCGCCAACCGCCGGCTGGTTCCCGCTGGCACCGCGCGAAGTCTATGTGCCCGTCTATCGCAGCAGCCCCGACTACGCGCGCCGGCTCAACCGCACGCACGCCCCACACATCGAGAATTTCAACGCGCCCGCCGGCAACCCGCGCGAAGCCGACCGTCACCCGCGCTACATTCCCCGCGACTTGCCGAGCGCGGAACCGCCCCGACGCTTCGAACGCGACACACCGCCCGACCGGGCGTGGCAGCCGGCGCCGAGGCCGCGCGAGTTCCATCGCGACGACGACAGAAAAGGGGGCGACGGTCATCGTGCAGTGCTGGAAAGCCGGCGCGAAGCGCGACCGGAGGCGATTCCCCGGTCCAGGCCGCAAGACACCGTCAGGCGCCAGCCTCCGGACACGCCGTTGTTCCACCCGTCGCAAGCAGCCGGGCTGCCGGCCACGATGACGCAACGCGAACCGCGCGCGGCCGAACCGCGCGCGTTGCGGAATCCGGAACGCCATGCGGACGCGCCACGCGGCGCACCGCCGGAAGACGACCCACGCAAACACCGCCAACACCCGGACGGCGGCGAAAGACGCTGACGGCCGCCGGCCAGGCGCTTCTCGATATATGTCCGATTCATTGGAGCAATAATGGCCGGAGTACTGTCTATTCGATTCGCCTGCGCCCCCCCACGCGGGAAGGAAAGCAACAATCATGGGAAAAATCCGGTACCGATTTGCCGAGCTCGTCGACATCGCGCAATTGCAGGCGCTGATGGATCGTCTCAGCACCGTGATCGGCATTTCCAACTCGATCGTCGATATCGACGGTACGCAGCTGACCAATTCCGGCTGGGAAGACGCCTGCACGCACTACCATCGCGCCAATCGGCTTCGTGCCGGCGCTGCGCGGCAAGCGACACCTCCCTGCTCGACCGCTGCGGCCACATCGTCCAGGCCAACGAGCGCATGGCTCGGCGGCGACGAGTTCGTCGCCGTACTGCACAGGATCTGGACGACGTCGCGACCTGCGTGCCAATGCTCAACCGCCTGCTCGAAGCCGCCGCGCATCCGGTACGCGTCGGCGGAAACCTGCTGCAGGTTTCCGCCAGCCTCGGCCTGACCTTCTATCCGCAGGCCGAGGAAACCGACGCCGAACAGGACGGCCGCCTGCGCGGCCACCACGAGAGCCTGGAAAACATCCGCCGCGCGTTGATTGGGCAGGAGTTCGTCCTCTATTACCAACCCAAGATCAACATGCGCACCGGCGAGATCATCGGCATCGAAGCGCTGATCCGCTGGCAGCCCCCGGAGCGTGGCCAGCTCTCGCCCGGCGTCTTCCTGCCGGTCATCGAAGAGCATGCGCTGGCGGTCGACGTCGGCGAATGGGTGATTAAAAGCGCGCTGCGGCAACTCGAAGCCTGGCAGGCCATCGGGCTCGACATCCCGATCAGCGTCAATGTCGGCGCCCGCCAGCTGCAACAGGCCGACTTCGTCGGACGCCTGCGTACCCTGCTCGCGGCGCACCCGTCGTTCCGTCCGGACCAGCTCGGGCAGCCGCGAAATCGGCATTGCCTTTGCCCTCGACGATTTCGGCGCCGGCTACTCGTCGCTGACCTACCTCAAACGCCTCTCGGTCGCACCACTCAAGATCGATCAGAGCTTCGTGCGCGACATGCTCGACGACCCGGACGACCGGACCATTCTCGGCGGCGTCCTCGGCCTGGCCTCGGCGCTGCACCGACCGGACGCCGTCATGCGTCTGGACGAACTGCACGCCGTGCACAACGACTTGCTCGAACGGCTGCAGACCATGGTGCGCGAACCCTCCTGAAGCAAACGCTGATCGACGACGGGACGTGGCGAAATGCGACGAAATTGTCGCCGGCCGCGATGGGCTGACCGGTATACTGTCGGCTCATTTTCGACCGCCAACGCCATGCCCCAGCCGCACGCCACTGTTTTCGACCGCGACTCTGCGCGGTACCGGCGCGACTGTCGCCGTCAGGAGCGAAAATGAGCGCTCCGGCAACCCGCATCCTCGGCGTCGACCCCGGCCTGCGCGTCACCGGCTTCGGCCTCATCGAAAAGTCCGGCAACAGCCTCTCCTACCTCGCCAGCGGCTGCATCAAGACCGATGCAAAGGCCTCGCTGCCGCAACGCCTGAAGACCATCTACGCCGGCCTGCGCGAACTGGTCGCGCAATACCGGCCCGACCAGGCGGTCGTCGAAATCGTCTTCGTGAACGTTAACCCGCAATCGACGCTGCTGCTCGGCCAGGCGCGCGGCGCGGCGATCACGGCGCTCGTCGCCGGCGGTGTCGAAGTGGCCGAATACACGGCGCTGCAGGTCAAGCAGGCGGTCGTCGGCAACGGCAAGGCGGCGAAGGTGCAGGTGCAGCACATGGTGCGCCGCCTCCTCTCCTTGCCCGGCGATCCCAGCCCGGACGCCGCCGACGCCCTGGCTTGCGCGATCGCGCACGCGCACGGCGGGCAGGGATTGGGTGCGCTGGCGACCAAGGGGCTGCGCGTGCGCAACGGACGACTGACATAAACTCATGAGGAACACTGAATGATCGGTAGATTGACCGGAATCCTGCTGGAAAAGAACCCGCCACAGGTACTCCTCGACGTGCATGGCGTCGGCTACGAGGTCGACGTGCCGATGAGCACCTTCTACAACCTGCCGGGCAACGGCGAGAAGGTGACGCTGCTCACGCACTTCATCGTGCGCGAGGACGGCCAGTTCCTCTACGGCTTCGCCAGCGAGTCCGAGCGCTACGCTTTCCGCCAGCTGATCAAGATTTCCGGCGTCGGCGCGCGCATGGCGCTGGCCGTACTTTCCGGCCTTTCAGTCGGCGACCTGGCACAGGCCATCGCGCGCCAGGAGTCGGGACGGCTGACCAAGATTCCGGGCATCGGCAAGAAGACGGCCGAGCGCCTCTTGCTCGAACTCAAGGGCAAGCTCGCCGACGCGTTGCCATCGGCGGCGTTTGCCGTCGAAGACAGCCAGCATGACATCCTCAATGCGTTGCTGGCACTCGGTTACAATGACCGCGAAGCGTCGGCGGCGATGAAGCAGCTGCCGGCGGGACTCTCCACCTCGGACGGCATTCGCCAAGCCCTCAAACTCCTCTCCAAAGTCTGATGCAACATCTATCGTCCGCTCAGAAGCAGGTCATCCAGATCGCCATCGCAGCGCTCCTGCTGATCGGCTGCATTGCCGTGCTGATGCCCTTCACCGGCACCCTGCTGCTGGCAACCGTCATCTGCGTCACCACCGCGCCGGCGCACAAATTCATTCTCGCCAAGTGCCGCGGACGAAGCAATCTGGCGGCGGCGCTGATGTGCCTCCTGATGGTGCTGTTGCTCGTCGTGCCGATGGCCATCCTTTCCGGATCGCTCGCCAGCGGCGTCGAGATGGCGATCGCCTACATCCGTCCGCTGCTCGAATCCGGCCTGCCGATGCACGTGCCCAAGTGGGTCAGCAACCTGCCGATCGCCGGCTCCATGATCGAGGACTACTGGCACGCGCTGCTCGCCAGCCGCGAGGAGCTGAACGAGCTGCTGCGCCAGTTCATCGCGCCGACGCGGCGCATGGCGCTCGCCGCCGTCTCGCTGTTCGCCCAGGGCCTGCTGCAGCTCTTGCTGGTCATCTTCTTCGTCTTCTTCATCTTCCGCGATGCCGACCACTACGCCGACGCGCTGCGTACCGGCGCGCGCAAGCTGGCCGGCGGCCTCGGCGAGCGCATGCTGAAGCTGGCCGACGGCACGGTCACCGGCGTCCTCGTCGGCATTGTCGGCACGGCCGCCGCGCAGTCGCTCGTCGCGATGATCGGCTTTCTGATCGCCGGCGTTCCCGGCATCGCCATGCTCACCTTCGCCACCTTCTTCTTCTCGATGGTGCCGGTCGTCGGTGCGACGCTGATCTGGCTCGGCGCCGCGCTCTGGCTGTACGACGGCGGGCAGACCGGCTGGGCCATCTTCATGATCCTGTGGGGCATGTTCGGCATCAGCAGCGTCGACAACTTCGTCAAGCCGATCCTGATTTCGCGCACCGCCAGCTTGCCGCTGCTATTGATCGTCGTCGGCGTTTTCGGCGGCGTGCTGGTCTTCGGCTTCATCGGCCTCTTCCTCGGCCCAACCTTGCTGGCGCTCGGCCAGGTGTTGATCCGCGAGTGGCTCGCCCTCTCCGAACAAGACGAACCGCCTTCCATTTAAAGCCATGATAGAAATCGACAATCTGGGCGGCGGCTTCTGCGACGGCCCGGCCGACCGGCTGATTTCGGCCGAATCGAAATCGACGCAGGAAGAAGCGATCGAACGCGCCCTGCGCCCGAAGCGCCTGGCCGATTACGTCGGCCAGGCGAAGATCCGCGAGCAGTTGTCGATCTTCATCGAAGCCGCCAAGCGGCGCAGCGATACGCTCGACCACGTGCTGCTCTTCGGCCCGCCCGGCCTCGGCAAGACGACGCTGGCGCACATCATCGCTGCCGAGATGGGCGTCAACCTGCGCCAGACCTCGGGCCCGGTGCTCGAACGCGCCGGCGACCTGGCAGCAATACTCACCAACCTCGAACCGCACGACGTGTTGTTCATCGACGAGATCCACCGACTCAGCCCGGTGGTCGAGGAGATCCTCTACCCGGCGCTCGAGGACTTCCAGATCGACATCATGATCGGCGAAGGTCCGGCCGCGCGCTCGGTCAAGCTCGACCTGCCACCGTTCACGCTGGTCGGCGCGACAACGCGCGCCGGGATGCTGACCAACCCGTTGCGCGACCGCTTCGGCATCGTCGCCCGCCTCGAGTTCTACACACCGGAAGAATTGACGCACATCGTCACGCGCTCCTCGCAGCTGCTCAAGGTACCGGCCGAACACGGCGGCGCGCTGGAGATCGCCAAGCGCTCGCGCGGCACGCCGCGCATCGCCAACCGCCTGCTGCGCCGTGTGCGCGACTTCGCCGAGGTCAAGGCCTCCGGGCACATCACGCAGACGGTCGCCGATCAGGCCTTGGTCATGCTCGACGTCGACCACGGCGGGCTGGACATCATGGACCGCAAGCTGCTCTCGGCGGTCATCGACAAGTTCGGCGGCGGACCGGTCGGCGTCGACAACCTCGCCGCCGCCATCGGCGAGGCGCGCGACACGATCGAGGACGTGCTCGAACCCTATCTCATCCAGCAAGGTTTCCTGCAGCGCACGCCACGCGGCCGTATCGCCACCAGCGCCGTCTACCGCCACCTCGGCCTCGACACCCCCGCTCCGAATGCACAAAGCGAACTCTGGCGCACGCAGTAAACCGAAGCCAGCGAAGTTGTCATAAAACAATGGGTTGTCACAAACTCTTACACTAACACCTTCACTACGGCACTATCATCCCGCCATGAAGCACGAGCAGAAGCCGAACGCCTTCACGATCCCCGTTCGCATCTATTACGAAGACACCGACGCCGGTGGCGTGGTGTATTACGCGAACTACCTCAAGTTTCTCGAACGCTGCCGTACCGAATGGCTGCGCGCGATCGGGCACGATCAGGCCGATCTGCTGCGCGACCCCGGCATCGCCTTCGTCGTGCGCAGCGTCAGTCTCGAGTACCTGAAACCGGCGCGCTTGGACGAACAACTCACAGTCAGTCTGGAAGTCGAAAAGATCACCCGTTCGCAGATCTTCTTCCGCCAGCACATCCGCCGTGCGAACCTGGAAGGCGGCTGGGATGAACTGATCAACGGCAAGATCCAGATCGTCTGCGTCAACGCAGCCCAGATGAAAATCACCTCGATCCCCAACCCATTGCGCACCAAACTGGAAGCCCTCCAATGAACGTCTCGCAAGACCTCTCGATCCTCCACCTCATCCTCAACGCCAGCGCGGTCGTACAGGTGGTCATGGCACTGCTGGCCAGCGTGTCCTTCATGTCGTGGTACTACATCTTCAGCAAGTGGTTCACGCTGAGGACGGCCAAGGCGCAGACCGAGCAGTTCGAACGCGACTTCTGGAGCGGCGGCGACCTCAACAGCCTGTACCAGAGCGCGGTCAACAACCGCCACGGCACCGGCAGCATGGAGCGCATCTTCGAAGCGGGCTTCCGGGAATTCACCAAGCTGCGCAGCCAGAAAAACCTCGACCCGAAGGACATCATCGACGGCTCGCGCCGCGCCATGCGCGCCACTTACCAGCGCGAGGTCGACAGCATCGACGCGCACCTCGCCTTCCTCGCCTCGGTCGGCTCGGTCAGCCCGTACGTCGGCCTGTTCGGCACGGTGTGGGGCATCATGCACTCGTTCCGCGGCCTGTCGAACGTTGGCCAGGCGACGCTCTCGGCCGTTGCGCCGGGCATCGCCGAAGCGCTCGTCGCCACCGCCATCGGCCTCTTCGCCGCGATCCCGGCGGTCATCGCCTACAACCGCTTCTCGCACCAGATCGACCGCCTCGCGATCCGTTTCGAGTCGTTCATGGAAGAGTTCTCGAACATCCTGCAACGGCAGATGCGGTAGTCGGAGGCTCCATGCGCGAACGCCGCCTGAAAAACGAAATCAACGTCGTCCCCTACATCGACGTCATGCTCGTGCTGCTCGTCATCTTCATGGTGACGGCGCCGATGATGACGACAGCGAGCATCGACGTACCCTCGGCTGCCAAGACCAAGCAGGCGCCGGCCGAGGCGATCTACCTCAACATCGATGAAGACAAGTCGATCTCGCTTACGGTCGCCGGAAAAACCAGCGGCAAGATGAGCGAAACCTCCGCCTTCGACCAGATCGCCGACGCCATGGCGAAGAACGCGGAACAGCCGGTGCTGATCGCCGCCAACAAGAACCTGAAGTACGAGGTCGTCGTACACATGATGGATACGTTGCGCAAACAGAACGTCAAGAACGTCAGCCTGTTCGTGCAGTCGACCGGCAAATAGACGCGGCAGAAGCAGTGAACTCCCCTTTGCCATCTCCTGAAGACGACGCAGCCAACATCCCGGCGATCGTCCTTTCGTCCGTCGTCCACGGTGCCTTGCTTGCCGCGCTGTTCTTCGGCGTCCAGTGGAAGAGCGAGCAGGCGGGCGGCATCCCGGTCGACGTCTACTATGGCAACCCAAATGCCGTCACTCCGCCGCCCCCGCCGCCGGAGCCAAAGCCCGAACCTGCGCCCAAGGTCGAACCGACTCCACCACCGAAACCCGTGGTAAAGGTGGAGGAAAAACCGCAAATTGACCCGCAAATCGCCATCAAGGACAAGGAAAAGCGCGAAAGGGAAGAAAAGGAACGCCTTGAACAGGAGAAGCTCGAGAAGCTGAAGAAGCACAAACTCGAGGAAGAACGCAAGCAAAAGGAACAGGAAGACAAGGAAAAGGCCCGCAAGGACGAGGAAGAGAAGAAAGCGCGCGAGAAGAAGGAAGCGGAGGAACACCGCCTCGACGACATCAAGAAGGAAGCCGAACGCGAAGCGAAGCGCGAGCAGAAACAGCGCTCCGACGCCGCTCGTGCCGCACACGAGGAAGCTATCCGCGCCGAACTGGAAGGAACGAAGGGCTCGCCTACCGGATCGAAGACAGGAACCAACTCCGGCACGCAATCGGGCGGTGGCAACGCGAGTAATCTCGGACAAAGCGAATACATGGATCAGATCCGGCGAAAGATCCGCGGCAACATTACGTTGCCAGCCGGGATTACAGGCAATCCCGAGGCGCAGTTCGCGGTCACGCAGCTTCCCACCGGCGAAATCCTGCCCCCCGTGGTCATCAAGAAGTCGAGCGGCAATAAGGCGCTCGACGAAGCGGTCGAGCGCGCGATTCTGAAGTCATCGCCATTGCCCAAGCCGAAGAATCCGAAGGACTTCGAAAGGACAATCCGTATCTCCTACAAACCGTTTGACGAATGACCGATCACGGTCAACCAACTGTGATTACGGACCGTTACATGAACGCGTCGAGTCAAGACGATATAATTCCCGTTTATTTTTTCCGGCGTCCGACACCATGATTCGTCCCTTGCTAAAACTGCGCGGCCTGGGCCTCATCGCGTTCACCGCCTTTGCCTTACAGATACCGGCACATGCGGAACTGACCATCGAGATCACCGGCGCCGGCGCCAACCAGATCCCCCTGGCGATCGCCGATTTCGGCGGCGAAGCCGGATCTTCGCGCGCGCTGACGTCGGTCATCCGCGGCGACCTCGAACGCAGCGGGTTGTTCAAGATGATCGACACCTCCGGTGTCGCGATGACCGAAGCAACCGCGCCGCAGTACGGCGACTGGAAACTGCGCGGTGCCGATGCGCTCACCGCCGGCAGCATCGGCCCGACCGACGGCGGACGCCAGGAAGCCCGCTTCCGCCTGTACGACATCAACAAGCAGGATGCGCTCGCCGGCGCAGCGTTCGTCACCTCGACGCCGATGTTGCGCGCCGCCGGCCATCGCATCGCGGACATCATCTACGAAAAGCTGACCGGCATCCCGGGCGTCTTCGCCACGCGCATCGCCTACGTCGTGCGAACCGGCGCCAATCGTTACGAACTGCATATCGCAGACGCAGACGGACAGAACGCCCAGGCCGCCCTGAAATCGCGCGAGCCGATCATCTCGCCGACGTGGTCCCCGGACGGAACGCGTTTGGCCTACGTCTCGTTCGAGAACAAGAAGCCGGTGGTCTACGTACACTCGCTGGCCAGCGGCAAGCGCGTCGTCGTTGCCAACTTCAAGGGATCGAACTCGGCGCCGGCGTGGTCGCCCGATGGACGTCGGCTGGCCGTCGTCCTCTCTAAGGAAGGCGGCTCCCAGATTTTCATCGTCAACGCCGACGGTTCGGGCCTGCAGCGCCTGACGATGAGCGCCGGCATCAACACCGAGCCGTTCTTCTCGCCCGACGGACAATCGCTCTACTTCACTTCGGATCGCGGCGGCAGTCCGCAGATCTACCGCTCCGACTCTCACGGTGGCGACGCCCAACGCGTCACCTTCGATGGCAGCTACAACGTTTCCCCCCGCATCTCACCGGACGGCAAGACGCTGGCGTTCATCAGCCGGCGCGATGGCGGCTTCCGCCTCGCCGCCATGGATCTGGAAAGTAAACAAGTGCAAATTCTCACTGATTCGAACAAGGACGAATCGCCGAGCTTTGCGCCGAACAGCCGCATGATTCTCATCGCCACCGAAAGCGGCGGTCGCGGCACGCTTTCCGCCGTCTCGATCGACGGCCGTATCAAACAACGCCTGTCGATTTCGGCTGGCGACGTACGTGAGCCGGCTTGGGGCCCGTTTTACAAGTAATTCAAGCAAACCTGTAATTCTTATTTGACGCTGGAGAAACACAATGAATTTGAAGCAACTGATCATCCCCGCTCTTCTTGCCGCCCTGATCACCGGCTGCAGCTCGACCCCCGACGCCGACCAGAACGGCGCACCGGTTGAATCGCGCGACAACGGCATCGCCACGGTCGACGCCAGCAAGCTTGACGGGAAAGGCCTGCCGCGCGAACTGACCGACCCGAAGAGCATCCTTTCCAAGCGCAGCGTGTATTTCGACTACGACAAGTACGACGTCAAGGCTGAATACAAGGACCTCGTGGCCGCGCACGCCAAGTTCCTGACCAACAACCGCAAGTTCAAGATGCTCGTCCAGGGCAACACCGACGACCGCGGCAGCCGCGAGTACAACCTGGCGCTCGGCCAGAAGCGTGCTGATTCGATGAAGAAGATGCTGACGCTGCTCGGCGCCGGCGAAGACCAGGTCGAAGCCGTCAGCCTCGGCGAAGAAAAGCCGAAGAACGAAGGCGCCGACGAAGCCGCGTGGGCGGAAAACCGTCGTGGCGACATGCTCTACAGCGGCGAGTTCTAAGATGCCGACGGGCCGTTTCTGGAAAGCAACGCGCCTGTCCCTGCTGCTCGCCCTCATGGGTGCGCAGCAGGTGCAAGCCGCCCTCTTTGACGACGAGGAAGCTCGGCGTCAGATCCAGGATCTGACGATCAAGACCAACGAGCGTGTCGATACGCTCGCCAAGGCGCAGATGGAGTTGCTCAACCAGATTCAGGCCCTGCGCGAAGAAAACGCAAAACTGCGCGGCTCGGTCGAGACGCTGAATTTCGAACTGGAGTCGGCCAAGAAGCGCCAGCAGGATTTCTACATCGACCTCGACGGTCGCCTGCGCAAGCTCGAAACACCCGAAGCAGCAAACACTGAAAACGCGACGCCGTCCGAAGAAGGCACGCCCGGCGCAGAGGCCGCAAGCAAACCTGCCGGCGACCCCGGGGTCGAATCGCGCGAATACGAAGCCGCGCTCAATCTCTTCAAAGCCAACAAGATCAAGGACGCCGCCGGCGCATTCGAGGCGTTCACCAAGGCTCATCCCGACAGCACGCTCGCGCCAAACGCACAGTACTGGCTCGGCAACGCGTTCTACGCACTACGTGACTGCAAGAAGGCGATCGAAGCGCACAAGCTCGTCACCAGCAAATGGCCGCAGCACCCGAAGGCGCCCGACTCGCTGATCAACATCGCGACGTGCCAGCAGGAATTGGGTGACGCCAAAGGCGCACGCTCGACCTACGAAAGCATCGCCAGCAAGTACCCGGACAGCACCGCAGCGGCAACAGCCAAGCAGCGCCTGAAAAAGTAGCAAGGTGAGCAGCAGCAAACCGGTCTCGCTGAGAATCAGCGAGATTTTTTTCTCTTTGCAGGGCGAAGCAACGCGCTCCGGATTGCCCACAGTTTTCGTTCGCCTGACCGGTTGCCCCCTGCGCTGCGTCTGGTGCGATAGCGAGCACTCGTTCACGGGCGGCAAGCGCATGTCGCAAACCCAGGTCATCGAGGCGGTCGCAGCCTTCAGCGCGCGCCAGGTCTGCGTCACCGGCGGTGAACCGCTCGCCCAGAAAGCCTGCTTGCCGCTCCTCAGCGCGCTATGCGACGCCGGCTACGACGTTTCGCTCGAAACCTCGGGGGCGCTCGATATCGGCGGCGTCGATCCGCGCGTTTCACGCATCGTCGATTTGAAGGCGCCGTGCTCGGGCGAATCTGCGAAGAATCGCTGGCAAAACCTCGCCTTGCTGACGCCACGCGACGAACTCAAGTTCGTGCTGATGAACCGCACCGACTACGAATGGGCGCGTAAAACCGTACGCGAGCACCAACTCGACGCGGTTTGCCCGATCCTCTTTTCAGCGGTCCAGGGCGAACTCCAACCGGTCGATCTCGCCGAGTGGATCCTGGCCGACCGCCTGCACGTTCGCTTTCAGATGCAATTGCACAAGTTGCTTTGGGGTAACATGCAAGGAAAGTAAGCTTCCTGCGAGGACTGACATGACCACCGTAAACTCCGAAGACCGTCGCCATCACTCGCGCATCACTTTCCACACCGCGGCACATCTGGTCGTTGGCAACCGCAAGATCCCGGCAAGAGTTCTCGACCTTTCGCTCAAGGGCGCGCTGGTGCAACTTCCCGAGGACGACCTGGCTGTTGAAGCCGAAGCCAGTCCGCCCTGCGAGCTCAATATCGATCTGGACGATGCGGAAAGCGACCGGATCTGCATGAAAGTCCGCATCGCCCACGCGCACCAAGGGCGGATCGGGCTGCTTTGCCAGGACATTGATCTTGACAGCGTCACGCACTTGCGGCGACTGGTCGAACTCAACCTGGGCAACCCGGATCTCCTTGAACGTGAGCTTTCAGCACTGATCGCGGATTAGCGACGTCACGAACCTATGCCCCGCCGGACCGTCGATGTGTCGGCGGCA